>NZ_DALZCH010000035.1:0-28211 GCF_031978065.1 Oscillibacter sp. | reverse complement strand
GCCGGGTCCTCGGGGAGCTGGGAAAAATCAATTTCCTTGGCGTCAAACATGCCCTGAAGCTCCTCAAAGGTCAGCACATAGTCCACGTCGGACCGGACGGATTTTCGGTTGGCCTCCAGCTTTTTCGCAGCGCAGGGGCCAATAAAGCAGATGCGCGCGCCGGGATGTTCCTTTTTCACCATCCGGGCGGTAATCACCATGGGAGTGAGTGCCATGGAGATATAATCCTTGAAATCCGGGAAAAGCTTTTTTGCCATCATGCTCCATGCGGGACAGCAGGAGGTGCCCATAAAGGGCTGCTCCGCTGGAACCTTCTCCAAAAAGTCCTCCGCCTCCTCGATGGTGCACAAATCCGCACCCACGGCCACCTCCACCACGTCGGCAAAGCCGCAGCGGCGCATGGCAGCCTTCAGCTTTGCCGGAGAAGCGCCCTTTCCAAACTGGTTGACAAAGGCGGGAGCGACGCAGGCAATCACCCCATCATGGCGCTTCATGGCATGAATAATCTGAAAAATCTGGCTCTTGTCCGCGATGGCGGCAAAGGGGCAGTTTACCAGACACATGCCACAGGAGACGCACTTGTCATAGTTGATTTTGGCCCGGCCCCGCTCGTCGGATTCAATTGCGTCCATCCCGCAGGCAGCGGCACAGGGCCGCTCCAAATTGCTGATGGCGTGGTAGGGACACTGGTTGACGCAACGGCCGCACTTGATGCACTTGCTCTGGTCGATGTGGGAGTGCTTCATCTCGTCAAAATAAATCGCGTCCCTTGGGCAGACCGCCTGACAGGGATGAGACATACAGCCCTGGCAACTGTCGGTCACCCGAATCCGCTTGGTGGGACACGCGTTGCAGGCAAATGAAATTACGTTTACCAGCGGTTCTTCAAAAAATTTGTCGTCTGCCGACGCCGCCTCCTCGATGCCCGCGCTGGCGGGAGCCCGCACGTCCACGGGCTGGAGCGGCAGTCCGCAAGCCAGTCGGACACGCTCCTGCACAATGGCCCGGGCCAAAAAGACGTTGCTGCGATACTGAGAATCCTCTCCGGGGACAATGCTATAAGGAATCATGTCAACGCGGGAATAGTCCCCGCCCTCATAGGCAATCTTTGCCACCTCGGTAAACACGTTCCGCCGGATATCATCTACGGCGCTGTGAATGCCACGCACTGTTCTTTTCCTCCAAATGTTCGTTGTTCGTTTCGATCTTTCCTCATGTGCCCTAGATTATACAGGAGAGGGCAAATAACTGCAAGTGAAAAGTCTGACAATGTGGTTTCATTTTTTTTAAAATATGACGAAACTTGTGCAAATCATGTCCGCACTTGACTGTTTTTTTCATCATTCTTTTTTGGGGAGCGAGCAGGGGATTTCCGCCGTCTCCGTTTTAACCGAAAAGTTCAGCTTCTCTTAAGGAATTTCCTCTATTCTGCTTTTGATAAAAAGGGCATCGGCGGGGAGCAGATTGACCTGACGGCTGCAAAGCTTTATAATAAATGCATTTATATGCTTTGTCCGCCGTTTTGGCGGCGCAAGCTCCGATAAAGAAAGGGGTTCCCCCATGAACAAAAGACGCAAGCGGACGCTTTTACTTCTGCTCCTTGCCGCAGCCGTGCTGGCGGCGGCAGTGTTGGCGGTACGATCCGCGAAAAATCGCCGGAATCAGGAAGAGGCCAATTCCTCGGGCTCCTCCTCCGGCATGATAAGCGACGGCGCGGCCTATAAGTCGATTTCTTACCACAACGGCAGCGCCACGCTGTCCTTCGCCATGAGTAAAGAAGGGGAGTGGTATTGGACCGACGATCCGGACTTTCGGTTGAATCAGGACTATCTTATTCAAATGATGGACACCCTCTCCACCCTGAAGCCCCAGCAGACCATCACCGACGGGGGCGCGCCGGAGGATTACGGCCTTTCGGAACCCACCCGGACGCTGAGCGCCACCGCGGCCAACGGGCAGCTTACCACGCTTGCTTTGGGTAACGCCACCTCTGACGGAAACAGCTATTATATGCTGATGAATGAGTCGGAAACTCCCATTTTCATTATCTCCGACGAACTGGTCAAAGAGATGTCCGTGGGAATTTACGACATGCTTCTTCTCCCCGAACTTCCGGCCCTGACGGAGGACAAGCTGGGTTCCGTCACTCTGTCCGGGGCCATGACGACCGAGCTATCCGCTTTCCGCGCGCAGGCTCAGCCCGACGAAGGCGGAGACGGATCCTCTCCTGAAAGCGGAGGCAGCGTCACGTGGCTGTGCGACGGTGTCGACGTGACCGCCGACGAGCAGGTGCAACGCGTGCTGGAACAGCTTTCAACGCTGCGTCTGGACGCCTGCGTGGACTACCGCCCCTCCGACGGAGCGGCCGCCCTGTGCGGCTTTGACGCGCCCGCCGCCACTGTCACGGTGAATTACACCGGCGACGGCAATACCGCCCAAACTCTGACACTGCTCATAGGCAATCCGGTGCTGGGCGGCGACGGGCGATACGTCCGGGTGAACGACGACTCCACCATTTACAGCATGGCGGCGGACAAGCTGGACGCACTGCTGGCGGTGGCAGGGAGCGGGCTGGACGCAGCCTCTTTTTCCGGGGGCTGAGCGCCGATTTTAACAAATCCAGCATTTGAGGGAAGGGAACGGTTTCCCGTCCATCTTTTGAATTTCTGTGAAGGGGGCGCTTTTCCATGCGCGTGTTAATTGTAGAGGATGAGGTGCGCCTTGCCGCGACGCTGCGGGATCTGCTGGAGCTGAACGGCTACACCGCCGACGTGAGCCACGACGGGGAGAGCGGGCTTGACAACGCCCTCACCTCTATTTACGATGTAATTTTGCTGGATGTGATGCTGCCAAAGCTCAATGGGTTTGAAGTGCTTCGTTGCCTGCGGGCAGAGGGGAACGCCACTCCCGTGCTGATGCTCACCGCCCGCTCAGAACTGGATGACCGGGTGCGGGGGCTGGACAGCGGCGCGGACTATTACCTCACAAAGCCCTTTGAGCCAAAGGAACTGTTGGCCGCCATCCGGGCGCTGACCCGCCGGACCCCCGAGCTGCGGGACACCGCCACCCTGACTTGCGGCGATTTGAAGTTGGAGCAGTCCACCTTCACCCTCTCCTGCGCGGAGCGGTCCGTGCGGCTGAGCCGGAAGGAATTTGACATGCTGGAAATGCTGATGTTGAATCAAGGTTTGGTGCTTACCAAGGAAAAGCTACTGTTGAAGGTCTGGGGCTACGAGTCCGACGCGGAGGACAACAATGTGGAAGTCTATATCTCCTTTCTCCGCCGAAAGCTTCAGCACCTGCGCTCCACCGCCAAAATCATCACCCTGCGCATGGCGGGATACAGTCTGGTTCCGGAGGAGGAGACGCCATGATCCGAAGGCTCAGGCTTCAGGTGGTGGCGGTTTGCATGCTGCTGGTGACGGCGGTTTTGGGCGGTGCGTTCTTTTTTATGTACACCGCCGCCAGAGACAACATCCGCGATAGCACGCAGGAGCTTTTACGCCGGGTCGTTATCCGCGATCCCCGCGTGGACCGGGGACAGACCGGGATCATGATTGGCGGGGATCAGGTGCAGCTCCCCTATTTCACCGTGGAGGTCTGGGGAAATACCGTTTACGTCACCGGCGGAACCTATTCCGACCTTGAAAACACGGACACCCTGCGGGAGATTCTGCAAAGCTGCATGGAACAGGAGCGGGAGACGGGAAATATCCCGGCCTACAACCTCCGTTACCTGCGGGTAAACAGCGGGTTTTTTCAGCGCATCGCCTTTGTGGACGTCTCCATGGAAACCGCGTCCCTGCAATCCATGATCCGCTCCACGCTGCAAATTGGGGCGGCGGCCCTGCTGGTACTGCTGGGAATTTCCGTGCTGCTGGCCCGGCTGGTCACCCGCCCGGTAGGGCGGGCATGGAACCAGCAACGCCAGTTTTTGTCCGACGCGTCTCACGAGCTGAAAACGCCCCTGACGGTGATCCTCTCCAACGCGGAGCTTCTGGACGACGTTTCTCTGGAGGAGCGCCCCGCCCGCTGGGCGGACAACATTCTTTCCGAGGCGCGGCAGATGCGCTCTCTCGTGGAGGAGATGCTGACGCTGGCCCGGGCCGACAGTCTGGTTCGCACCGGCGTATTTTCTGAGGTTTCCCTCTCTGACGCGGCCACTGACTGCGCCCTTCTTTTCGAGCCGGTGGCCTTTGACGCGGGAAAATCGCTGGGCTGCGAGGGCATTGACCCGGACGTGCTTGTCACCGGCGATGCGGACCGGCTGAAGCAAGCCATTTCCGTTTTGCTGGACAACGCCATCAAATACGGCGCGGAGGGGACAAGCATTGCCCTTGCGCTTCGGAAAACGGACCGGCAGGCAAGGCTTCAGGTTGAAAATCAGGGGCCGCCCATTCCGCCGGAGCAGCTTCGCCGCTTGTTTGAGCGGTTTTACCGGGCGGATGCCTCCCGGGGGGAACAATCCGGCTTCGGCCTTGGGCTTTCCATTGCCCAAAGTATTGCCGCGGAACACAAGGGAACCTTGCGGGCCGAGTCGGACGAAGCTTCCACCCGATTTATTCTCACGCTGCCTCTGCTGCGGAAATAACGGCTTGCTTTGCGCGGCTGCGCGCCCCGACTCCGGGCGCGCAGCCGTATTTTTTATTCGGAAGTTTTCTTACTTTTAAAAGCGCGCATAATTTTTCCTTTCAGGGAAACCCTACCGAAAACAACATCGGAGGCGGCTTATGGATATCACTCCCAAGGAATATGCGCAGCTTGTCAAACAAGAATCGAAAAAATCCCCCATCGTAAAAAACACCATTCTGGCCTTTGTCATCGGCGGACTAATCTGCGTGGTTGGCCAGCTTATTCTAAACGGCTGGTCGGCAGCCGGTCTCGACAAGGAGGACGCGGGCACCGCAACCTCCTGCACGCTGGTGTTTCTCTCCGCTCTATTTACGGGGCTGAACCTTTATAACAAGCTGGCGAAATACGGCGGGGCGGGCACGCTGGTCCCCATCACCGGCTTTGCAAATGCCGTGGTTTCCCCCGCCATCGACTTCCGTAGCGAGGGCTTTGTCACCGGCATGGCGGCAAAAATGTTTTTGGTGGCGGGGCCGGTCATTGTGTTCGGCACGCTGGCCTCCGCTATTTACGGCGTGATACTGATGCTTTTGAAGTAAGCTGCGAAAGCCCCTGCACTCCAAGAAAATACGAAAAAAGAAAGAGCCGGCGCAGCGGAGTGCGGCGGCTCTTTTTCCCTGTTTGGATGGTGGGAATTTGACGCGTATTTTCCGGGGGATTTTGAAGTTTACATAACAGTGTGGAAAACCCGGTGGAAAATGTGCAAAACACAGAAACGCAGGTCAATTCCCGGGGTGACAAACGGATTATGAAAAATTTGGCTCCGGAACATTTCCGCCATAATACGCAATTTAGGATAAACATTTTCCGCATTTACCCCAGTCTTGAATTTTTTAACAGCGTATGGTACGATAATTCAGAATCAGAGGACAAAACGGAAAGGAAACAGGCAATGGCGTCAAAAAAGGACTATGGCAACGAAAGCATCTCTTCTTTGAAGGGCGCGGACCGGGTACGCAAGCGCCCCGGCGTGATCTTCGGCTCCGACGGGCTGGAGGGCTGCGAGCACGCAGTATTTGAGATTTTATCCAACGCCATCGACGAGGCACGGGAGGGGCACGGCAGTCTCATCACCGTCACGTCGTACAAGAACGGCTCCATTGAGGTGGAGGACCAGGGCCGGGGCTGCCCGGTGGACTGGAACGAGAAGGAGAGTCGCTGGAACTGGGAGCTGGTATTCTGCGAGCTGTACGCCGGCGGAAAATACGACAACAACACCGGCGATAACTATGAATACTCCTTGGGGCTGAACGGTCTTGGCTCTTGTGCCACTCAATACGCCTCCAAATATATGGATGTGACCGTCCGGCGGGACGGGAAGAAATACACCCTGCACTTTGAGCAGGGTGAGAATGTCGGCGGCCTGCACGAGGAACCTGCCGACCGGGGCAAGAAAACCGGCACCACCATTCGGTGGCTGCCGGATTTGGACGTGTTTACGGACACCGCCATTCCCCCGGAATACTTTACCGACGTGATGAAGCGTCAGGCCGTGGTGAACGCGGGAGTCTCCTTCCGCTTCCGCCGCGAGACGGAGACGGGAAAGTTTGAGACGGAGGACTTCGTCTATCAAAACGGCATTGTGGACTATGTGACGGAGTTGGCGGGGGAGGGAAGCCTTACTGCCCCCGTATTCTGGGAGACGGAGCGTCGGGGCCGGGACCGGGCGGACAAGCCGGAGTACAAGGTGAAGCTCAGCGCGGCCTGCTGCTTTTCAAACAAGGTGAACGTCACCGAGCACTATCATAACTCAAGCTTTCTGGAGCATGGCGGCAGCCCGGAAAAGGCGGCCAAGTCCGCCTTTGTCTCCGCGCTGGACCAGTATCTGAAACAAAACAGCAAGTACCAGAAAAACGAGAGCAAAATTACCTGGACGGACATTGAAGACTGTCTGGTGCTGGTGTCCAACAACTTTTCCACCGCCACCAGCTATGAAAACCAGACGAAAAAGGCCATCACCAACAAGTTTGTGCAGGAGGCCATGACGGAGTTTCTGCGGAGCAATCTGGAGATTTACTTTATCGAAAACCCCTTCGACGCGGAGAAAATCGCCGAGCAGGTGCTCATCAACAAGCGCAGCCGGGAGAGCGCGGAAAAGGCCCGGCTGAACATCAAAAAGAAGCTCTCCGGCAGCATTGATATCGCCAACCGGGTGGAAAAATTCGTGGACTGCCGCTCAAGGGATGTGGGCCGCCGTGAAATTTACATCGTGGAGGGCGACTCCGCTCTGGGCAGCGTGAAAATGGGCCGGGACGCGGAGTATCAGGGCATCATGCCCGTCCGGGGCAAGATTTTGAACTGCCTAAAGGCTGACTACGCCCGGATTTTCAAAAGTGAAATCATTACCGACCTGATGAAGGTGCTGGGCTGCGGAATTGAAGTCAAGGACAAGCACGTAAAGGATTTGGCGGAGTTTGATCTGGGGAACCTCCGGTGGAACAAAGTGGTCATCTGCACCGACGGTGACGTGGACGGCTTCCAGATCCGCACACTGATTCTTACCATGCTCTACCGTCTCACCCCCACCCTGATTCGCGAGGGGTACGTCTACATCGCGGAAACCCCCCTGTTTGAAATCCACAGCGGGGAAAAAACCTGGTTCGCCTATTCCGACAGGGAGAAAAACGACATTGTTCGGGATTTAGCCGGAAAGAAAATGAAGGTGGACCGGTCCAAGGGTCTGGGCGAGAACGAGCCGGAGATGATGTGGCTTACCACCATGAACCCGGAAACCCGGCGGCTCATCCGGGTGCAGCCTTCCGACCTTGACGAGACCGCCCGGGTGTTTGATCTCCTGCTGGGGGACAACCTTCAGGGCCGGAAGGACCACATTGCGGAAAATGGCTTTAAATATCTGGAAGTGGCGGACATTTCCTGATGGGCTTGCCAATTTTTGCGCCCACGCCCCACCATACCACAAGAAAGCAGGCGGCGGCCGCCGCAAATGAGGATTGATACGAATGCCAAAGAAGAAAAAACCGGAAGATGAAATCTCCCGGGAAGTAAACCCCAACGTCCTTGGCCTGCATGCCGCGGTGGAAGACCAGCCCATCGTGGACACGCTGGAAGTCAATTACATGCCCTACGCCATGAGCGTCATCGTCTCCCGGGCCATCCCGGAGATTGACGGATTCAAGCCCTCCCACCGGAAACTCCTATACACCATGTACAAAATGGGGCTTTTGACCGGCGGGCGGACCAAGTCCGCCAACATTGTGGGCCAGACCATGCGCCTCAACCCTCACGGGGACGGGCCTATCTACGAGACAATGGTGCGTCTCAGCGCGGGCTACAGCGCGCTGCTGACCCCTTTTGTGGACTCCAAGGGCAACTTCGGCAAGGTCTATTCCCGGGACATGGCCTATGCCGCCAGCCGATACACCGAAGCAAAGCTGTCGGCCATCTGCTCTGAAATTTTCCGGGACATTGACAGTGACGCAGTGGACTTTATCGACAACTACGACAACACGATGAAGGAACCTGCGCTCCTGCCCACCAACTTTCCCAACATACTGGTTTCCGCCAACAGCGGCATTGCCGTTGGCATGGCATCCCAGTTCTGCGGATTCAATTTAAAAGAGGTTTGCGACACCACCACCGCCTATCTCAAAAACCCGGACTGCACCTTGACGGACACCCTTCTGGCTCCGGATTTTCCCACCGGCGGCGAGCTGATCTGCGAACCGGCTGCGCTGGAGGAAATTTACCGCACCGGACGGGGCGGCGTGAAGGTTCGGGCCAAGTGGCGCTATGTCAAGGACCAAAATCTGATTGAAATTTACGAAATTCCCTACTCCACCAGCATCGAGGCAATTCTCGACAAGGTGGCAGAGCTGATTAAGGCCGGAAAAATCAAGGAGATTGCCGACATGCGGGACGAGACGGACCGCACCGGCCTGAAGCTTACCATCGACCTCAAGCGGGGCACGGACCCGGACCGGCTGATGGCCCGGCTTTTCAAAATGACCTCTTTGCAGGATACGTGCAGCTGCAACTTCAACGTGCTGATTGCCGGGATGCCAAAGGTTTTGGGCGTGCGGGCGCTGCTGGAGGAGTGGTGCGCCTGGCGGCGGGAGTCCGTCCGCCGGAGAGTGTTCTTTGTTCTGGGCAAGAAAAAGGAGAAGCTGCACCTGCTCAAGGGCCTGCGCCGGATTCTGCTGGACATTGACAAGGCCATCAAAATCATCCGGGAGACGTCGGAGGAGTCCGAGGTTATTCCCAACCTGATGATCGGCTTCGGAATTGACCAAATTCAGGCGGAATATGTGGCGGAAATCCGTCTGCGGAACATCAACAAGGAGTATATTCTAAAGCGGGTGCAGGAAACCGACGCCTTGCAGGACGAAATTACGGACTTAGAGGACCTGCTGGAAAGCCCCCGGCGCATCAAGAAAGTGATTATCGACGAGCTGGAGGATGTGGCAAAGAAGTACGGCAAACCCCGCCGCACCGCGATTATTTACGGCCATGAGGTGGAGGACTTCCACGAGGAGGAGCAGGTGGAGGATTACCCGGTGAGCGTGTTCCTCTCTCGGGAGGGGTACTTTAAAAAGATCATTCCCGCCTCCCTGCGAATGAACAGCGAACAGAAGTTCAAGGACGGGGACGCACTGCGCCAGTCATTTGAAACCTCCAACGCATCGGAGATTATGTTCTTCACTGACAAATGCCAAGTCTACAAGTGCCGCATCTACGACTTTGACGACGCCAAGGCCAGCGTTCTGGGGGATTACCTCCCCTCGAAGCTGGGAATGGACGGGGAGGAAAGCCCGGTCTTTGCCTGTCTGCCGGGGGACTATGCGGGCGCGCTGCTGTTCTTCTTTGAAAACGGCAAGGCGGCCCGGGTAAATCTTTCGGCATATCAGACCACCTCCAACCGACGCAAGCTGACGGGAGCCTATTCCGACAAGTCGCCCCTGTCCTCCATTCTGCGGCTGGACCGGGAGGAGGAACTGACGGTTTATTCCAGTGAGCCACGGGTTTTGATTTTCAACACCGCGCTGCTCTCTCCCAAAACGACTCGCTCCACGCAGGGCGTGGCGGTGATGACCATGAAGCCCAAGTACCATTTGGAGCGGGCCGTTTTACTGGAAGAGAGTCCCATCGTGAATCACAGCCGCTATCGCGTGCGGGCGGTGCCCGCCGCTGGATCGCTGCTTCGGGAGGAGGACTGCGAGGAAAAGCAGTTGGGACTGCTGGACTGATGCTCAATGCGCCGGGCTTTTAAGGCCCGGCAGAAGGCGCGGATGAGGGGAGACGGTTTATATTGTCAAGAAAACATTGAAAAGCTATGGGATTATGGCGCTGGGCTGTGTGATTTTTGCTCTGTCCTTCGATTGGTTTTTCGTGCCCAATCAAATTGGCGTGGGTGGCCTGACGGGGCTTGCTCAGGTCATCAACGTCCTGCTGCCATGGGCCTCTGTGGGCATTGTAACGGCGATACTGAATATTCCGCTGTTTTTCCTTGGATGGAAGCTCATCGGGCGGCATCTTTTGGTTTCCTCCCTGTTTTCGATGGTGGTCAGCTCTCTTGCCATCGACGGGATCAATTTGCTGTACAAATTCCAGCCCATGGACACCATGCTGGCCTGCCTTATGGGCGGGGCCCTGATGGGCGTGGGGATGGGGATGGTTTTCACCCAGGGCGCCACCACCGGTGGCACAGACGTAATTGCCCGGCTTTTGGGACTGAAGTTCCCATGGCTCCCCATGGGCAGGCTGGTGCTGATTCCCGACTTCGTGGTGCTGGCGCTGGTGGCAGCGGTGTTTGGCAGCATCAACGCCGCGCTGTACGGTCTGGTGGCGCTGTTCGTCTCCACCGTGGTCATCGACAAGATTCTCTACGGTCTGGACGAGTCCAAGGTGGCCTATATTATTTCCGATAGCTGGCGCAGAACTGCCGACGCCATTCTTGCGCGGGATCGGGGCGTGACGCTGCTCACCGCTTCGGGCGCTTATACTGGAAATGAGAAGCAGGTTTTGCTGGTGGCCTTTAAGCAGCGGGAGATCGTGGAGATCAAGCGCATAGTCCACGAGGCGGATCCCTGCGCATTTATGATTGTCTGCAACGCCTACGACGTGCTGGGCGAGGGTTTCGGGGAATACAAGAAGGAGGATCTATAATATGGCGGATCTGAAGAAAGCGGCAAAAAATCTGGAGGAACGGGGCTTTTCTGTGCGTCTGTTTGAGACGGGGGCCGAAGCGGCGGACTATCTCGACGGGGCCATCGACGGGAAAACGGTGGGCTTTGGCGGCTCCATCACCCTGCGGGACATGGGGGTGTACGAGCGGCTGGCGTCTCACAACAGCGTGCACTGGCACTGGAAGGAAACCCCCGTTTCCACCGGCGAGGCGGCAACGGCGCAGGTATACCTCTCTTCTGTCAACGGTCTGGACGAGGACGGAACCCTCATCAACATCGACGGCAACGGAAACCGGGTGGCCTCCATGCTTTACGGCCACGAAAAGCTCTATCTGGTGGCGGGCCGCAATAAGCTGGCGGCTACTTACGACGAAGCCCTGTGGCGGGCCCGGAATATCGCCGCGCCGAAAAACGCCCAGCGTCTGGATCGGAAAACCCCCTGCGCCGTCAAGGGCGACAAATGCTATGACTGCAAAAGCCCTGATCGCATCTGCCGGGGCCTTGCAGTCCTGTGGCGGCCTATGAACGGCATGGAGACGGAAGTCATTCTCATCGACGAGGATCTGGGCTATTAAGCCGACCCGGAAACCGCCTTTGCAAGCTTACGAAAAATGCCGATATCCGGCATAAAACCAAACAGGAAGGGAGGTGCGGACGGATGAAGAAAAGATTGTGCTTTTTGCTGGCGCTGTGCTTTTTGCTCACCGGCTGCGCCTCTCTTCTGGATCGGGAATACAGCACGGCGGAGCCCCATTCCAACAAGTTTTGGGAGAGCGAGGCCACCGGCACTTTGCGGGCGGAAAACTATCAGGACATCGTCAATGACCTGATGCTTCTCATCGGAAGGCACACGGATCAGGCGGTCATCCGGTTTTACAGCTATGACGATGGCGTGAGCGTTGCCGACGCGCTGGAAAAGGCCGCCGCCGAGGTGCAGCAGGAGACGGCTCTTGGCAGCTACGCACTGGAGTATATCACCTCTTCCTCTACCGCCCAGCGGGGGTATTACGAGCTGTCCGTTCAGCTTGGCTACCGCCGCACGGCGGAGCAGATTGCCTCTATCGTCAACGCCACCAGCGCGGCCGCACTGCAAAGTCTTTTGGCGGCGGCGCTGGACGACGGCAAAACGGAGCTGACGGTCCGCGTGGGCTATTGGCGGACAGAGGACCGCGATGCAGTCAATCAGACTGTGGAAACGCTCCGTGTGGAGCGGGAGCTGACCCAAACGCCCGAGTGGAGCATCTCCTATTACCCTGTGGAGGGGCCCGTGGAAATGATTGAATTTAATTTGGCTTCGGAGGATGTCTCCGCGCAATCTGATGGAATTTCGCAAATTCCGTAAAAAAGAGTTGACAGGTTGAGTGTTCTTTGCTAGAATGGTCCTTGCTTCGCGGGCATAGCTCATCTGGTAGAGCGCCACCTTGCCAAGGTGGAGGTAGCGAGTTCGAGCCTCGTTGCCCGCTCCAGCAAAAGCACTCTCCGCCCAATCGGGTGGGGAGTGCTTCTGTATTTTCAGAAAAAATTCGGAGAGACTTTATTGGGACAGCAAAAGGAGAACAGCTTCCCCTTTTTTACCGTCGGCGGCAGCTTTGCCGTGTCAATTTTGAAACATTTCCTGCAAAACAATTGTTAAGAAAACGATAAGACGCTAAACATTTCAACGAATATGTAAAATATATCCAATTTTTCTTTCATTTTTGTGCAATAATTGTGCTTTTTGACGTTTCCATCCTCTGGACTTTTTTACCGGTTTGTGTTAGTCTCGATAACACGGCCCTTTTTTAGATAACATGACAAAGACCGGTCGATGCCGCCTTTCTCATGTGTGCGAACCGCCGAAAACGGCTTTCATTTAGAATTCTTGGGGAGAGGGATTGTTATACGATGGAATCTTATCGGTATGTGCTGGACGTAGCGCTGATTATTTTGGTGACAAAGCTTTTCGGCATGCTGTCCAAGCGGGTGGATATGCCCGAGGTGGTGGGTTCTTTAATCGCGGGCTTGATTTTGGGACCCAGTCTTTTGGATTTTGTGCAGCCCAGCGATTTTCTTTCCATGCTTTCGGAGCTGGGCGTCATCCTCCTGATGTTTAGCGCGGGACTGCAAACGGACATTGACGAGCTGAAAAAATCCGGAAAAGCGGCTTTTTTTATTGCCCTGATCGGCGTGCTGGTGCCGCTTGGCGGCGGCTATGCGCTGGCGGCGGCTTTCAATCCCACAGGCGCCCCGCTGGAGCATATGTTTGTAGGCACCGTGTTCACCGCCACCTCCGTGTCCATCACCGTGGAGACATTGAAGGAAATGGGCAAACTTTCCACCCGCTCCGGCAACGCGATTTTAGGCGCGGCGCTGATTGACGACATTCTGGGCCTGATTCTGCTGACGCTGATTACCGGCGCCTCCATCGGCGGTGTGAGCCTGTGGATCGTGCTGATTAAAATTGCGGCGTTTTTTGCGGTGTCGCTGGTTTTGGGCTTCTTCCTGCACAAGGCCATTCAAAAGTGGATGGCCTCCGCCCGCTGGAATCGCAAGCGGTTTGCCGTGATCTCCGTGGCCTTCTGCTTTCTGTACGCCTATGTCGCGGAAGAAGTTTTCGGCGTAGCGGACATCATCGGCGCGTTCTGCGCGGGACTGATTATCGCCAAGACCGTTCGGGCCATTTATGTGCAGTCCCAGTGCGAAACTCTGTCCTATATGTTCCTCTCTCCCATTTTCTTTGCAAGCGTGGGACTGAAGGTGGTGCTCTCCACCATGGACGCAAATGTGGTTCTGCTGTCGGTAATCGCCATTCTGATCGCCATTGTTACCAAGGTGGTGGGCTGCGGTCTGGGTGCAAAGATGTTCCACTATACCAACGCGGAGAGTCTGCGCATCGGCGTGGGCATGATTTCCCGTGGCGAGGTGGCGCTGATTGTGGCAAATAAGGGAATTGCCAGCGGCATTATGCCCGACGTATTTCTGGCCCCTATGGTGCTGATGGTGGTGGTTTCCACTATCGTGACGCCCATTATGCTCCGGGCCGTGTACCCCAAGAATGCGAAAACGGATTACAGCGATCTGGTGCACAGCGATCTGGTGGAGAATTTTCAGGAGGTTCGCCAATTTGATCAGGCCGCCGAAACCATGCTGAAAATACACGACAAGCTTCGGCGCGGCAGTTCTTCCCCTGCCAAACAGGACCCACCCGCGCCTTCCTCCGAGGGAAGCTCCGACGAAAACGACGCGGGTACGCCCTAAGCGAATCTTTCCTGGATTCAACTTTTAAAAAAGCGCCGGTCCCGAATTATCCGGGACCGGCGTCTTATGTTTTAGAAAGCTGAAAGTCTTACCTTTTGACTTTGCAGGGCACGGCCATAGGCTTATGCCGCCGTGTCGGGGGAAGGCTCCACCCGCATGGCCCGCATGGCGTTGAGGACCGCAAGAACGGAAACGCCCACGTCGGCAAACACCGCCGCCCACATACCAGCCAGACCCAAAGCGCCCAGCACCAGCACCAGTGCCTTTACGCCCAGCGCAAACGCAATATTCTGGCGGACAATCCGCAAAGTTTTGCGGGAAATGCGCATGGCGGTGGCCAGCTTTCCGGGGCGGTCGTCCATCAGGACGATATCCGCCGCCTCGATGGCCGCATCAGACCCCATGGCCCCCATAGCCACGCCGATGTCTGCCCGGGTGAGAACCGGCGCGTCGTTGATGCCGTCCCCCACAAAGGCCAGCTTCCCGTTTCCGGCTGCAAGCAGCCGTTCCGTCAGCTCCACCTTGTCGGCAGGCAGCAGTTCCGCGTGGAATTCGTCCACGCCCAGCTCCGCCGCCACCGCAGCAGCCACAGCCTGCGCGTCTCCCGTGAGCATCACGGTCTTTTCAACGCCGCTGGCCTTCAGGGCGGCAATCGCTGCCTTCGCGTCGGGCTTCACCTGATCGGAAATCACGATATGCCCCGCGTAAAACCCGTCGGCAGTCACATGAACGATGGTCCCGGGCAGCTCGCAGGGGAGCCAGCTTGCGCTTTCCCGCTCCATCATCCGGGCATTACCTACGCAGATTCTGCGTCCGTCAATGCTGGCGCAGACCCCGTGTCCGGAAATTTCCTCCACGTCCTTCGCACGGGAGGGGTCCATCTGTGCGGCACAGGCCGCCCGGAGGGAACCGGCAATGGGGTGGTCGGAGAACTGCTCCGCCAACGCGGCCCACTCCAGAATCTGCTCTTTGGTATACCCCTCCTCGGGATGGACAGCGGAAACGGAAAACACGCCCTTTGTCAGCGTACCCGTCTTGTCGAACACCACGGTTTTTGTCTCTGCCAGAGCCTCCAGATAGTTTCCGCCCTTCACCAGAATGCCGCTGCGGGACGCGCCGCCGATTCCGCCGAAGAAGCTCAGCGGAACGGAAATGACCAGTGCGCAGGGGCAGGAGATGACCAGAAACACCAACGCCCGATTGAGCCAGTCGTTCCATACTGTTCCCACCAAAAACGCGGGGGGCGCGGGCAGCACCGCCAGCGCCAGCGTGGGCAGCAGAAACAGCAGCGCCGCCGCAAGCACCACGCCCGGAGTGTAATACCGGGCAAAGCGAGTGATAAAGCTTTCGCTGCGGGACTTCCGCTCGCCGGCGTTTTCCACCATTTCAAGAATCTTCGAGACGGTGGATTCCCCCGCAGGCTTCGTCACCTTTACCCGGAGCACGCCCCGCAGGTTTACACAGCCGCTGAGAATGGCGTCCCCCGGTCCCACATCCCGGGGGACCGCCTCGCCGGTGAGGGCGGCGGTATCCAAAACGGAGCTTCCCTCCGTCACCACGCCGTCCAGCGGCACCCGCTCGCCGGGCTTAATGACCACTGTTTCACCCACGGCCACATCCTCTGGGTCTTCCTCAGTAATCACGCCCTCCCGCTCCACATTGGCGGTGTCGGGCCGGATGTCCATGAGAGAGGCAATGGATTTTCGGGACTTGCCCACCGCATAGTCCTGAAACAGTTCACCCACCTGATAAAACAGCATGACGAACACCGCTTCGGCATATTCCCCGGTGCCAAACGCGCCCACAGTGGCAACAGACATCAGGAAATTTTCGTCGAACACCTGCCCGTTTGCAATGTTGCGCACGGCGCGCCACAAAACGTCCCACCCGATGATGCCATAAGGCACCATATAGCAAAGCGCCAGCGCCAGCCCCGTCAAGGGCAGAAAATGAACCGCGATCAGCAGCACCGCCGCAGCCAGAATGCGAAACAGCACTTTCTTCTGTTTTTTATTCATACATATGTCCTCTCCTCCGGCCCGCCATGTTTTTTAGCGGCGGAATTTGTTTCGCGGCGCGCGGCCCCAGAGCGCGTCCGCCGCTTTCCCGGACTCAGCGGTTAATCACGCAGTCCGGCTCCACCTTGTGGCAGACGCGGACTACTTCGTCCAAAATCTTGTCAAACCGCGCATCCTCGGCGTCCAGAGTGAGCTTTTGAGCCATAAAGCTGACGGTGGCGTCGTTTACGCCGTCAATCTTTTTAATGGCGTCCTCCATTTTGGCGGCGCAGGCGGCGCAGTCCAGATCGGTCAATTCAAAACGCTTTTTCATACAAACATCCTCCTGAAGATTATTTATTTGTTCGTCGTCCCCTCGGGCGGCGCGGAATACAATCTTATTCGGAAACGTGCTCCATGCCCTGATCGATGATGGTGCGCACATGGCTGTCCGCCAGCGCGTAAAACACCGTTTTTCCCTCCCGGCGGGACTTGATCAGCCGCGTGTTTTTCAGCGCCCGAAGCTGGTGAGAGATGGCGGACTGCGTCATTCCCAGCAGCGCCGCAATGTCGCACACACACATCTCCGACGCGCTGAGCACATACAGAATGCGAATGCGGGTAGAATCCCCGAAAATACGGAACAGCTCCGTCAAATCGTAAAGCGCGTCCTCGTCGGGCATTTCGCTGCGAACCTTCTTCACCACGTCCTCGTGAACGCAGAGCAGGTCGCAGGCGTCGACGTTATAACGGTCTTCCATGGCGTGCTCTCCTTTCATATGAACAATTGAACGATTGTTCATATGTTCATTATATGCAGGTTTTTTGGTTTGTCAACCACTTTTACGAAAGTGTGGAAAATTTCCTTTAACTGTGGTAAACTAGTCCTATTATTTTAGAAAAAGACGAGGAGAACGCCCATGTCCACACTGGAAGAGATTAAAAACAACCGTATTCAGCAAAACCGCTTTATGATCTATAACTTTATTGAGCTGAGCACGCTGGAGCAGGACCGGGCGGAGTGCCGCCTGACGCTGCGCGAGGAAAGCACAAATCCCTATGGGATGCTGCACGGCGGCGCGCTTTACACACTGGCGGACTGCGCCACCGGCTCCGCCGCCCATTCCGACGGGCGAACCTACGTCACCCAGAACAGCTCCATGAACTTTCTTGCAAACATCAAGGAGGGAACGGCGGTGGCTGCGGCCAGCGTGGTTCACCGGGGAAGAAAAACCTGCCTTGTCAATGTGAATATTACCAGCGAGGCCACCGGCAAGCTTTTGGCTACCGGTTCCTTTACCTTTTTCTGCACTGCCAAGGACTAATCGGGGAAATAAACACAGTGCCCGCGGGCAAGAGGCCTGCGGGCACGTTTTCCGGCACTTTCTACGCTGGAATTTTTCAATATCATATCATCACTGCCGGCGGGCAACGTGCGCCGCCAAAGGAGGCCGCCTTGAAAGAGGAACGAAAAAGTCTGGGGCTATATGTCCACATCCCTTTTTGCGCCAAAAAATGCGATTACTGCGATTTTTACTCTCTCCCCGGCGAAGAGGGCCGCATGGACGCATACACGCAGGCACTGGAAGCGCAGCTTCTGGAGCTGGCTCCTCGGGCCGATCTTCACACGGTGGACAGCGTATATTTCGGCGGGGGTACGCCCACCCTTCTTGGCACGAAGCGGCTTGTCCGCCTTTTGAAGGACATTCAGAAAAAGTATTGCGTGGCAAAGGACGCGGAGATCACGCTGGAGGCCAATCCCGAGTCCGCCGGGGATTTTCGGGAGCTGAAGGCCCTGCGCAGCGCGGGCTTTAATCGGCTGAGCCTTGGGATGCAGTCCGCGGACGATGAAGAGCTGCGCGCCATCGGACGCATACACACCGCCGGTCAGGTAAAAACGGCGGTGGAGGCCGCCCGCAAAGCCAAGCTTTCAAACCTCTCTCTGGATTTGATTTACGGACTGCCAGGGCAAAGTATGGACGTATGGAAGAAAAACCTGACCGCCGCCGTGGATTTGGCGCCTCAGCACCTGTCCTGCTACGGGCTGAAGGTAGAAGAGGGAACTCCGCTTTTTACCCGGCGGGAAACCGCGGGCCTTCCCGGCGACGAGGCACAGGCGGAGATGTACCTCTGGACGGTGGACTATCTCCGGCGGCACGGGTTTTTTCAGTATGAGATTTCCAACTTTGCGCGGACAGGCTTTGAATCCCGGCACAACCTGAAATATTGGACCTTGGGGGAGTACGCGGGCTTTGGCCCCGGCGCCCACTCGGATTTTGGCAGCGTGCGATATGCCTATCAGCGGGATTTGGAGGGGTATATTTCCGGGATGAAAAGCGGCGGACCTTTGCTTTCGGAAAACGAACGCATTCCTCCGCTGGACCGGGACACGGAATGGGTGATGATGGGTCTGCGCACCGTCCGGGGGCTGGACCCCAAGGTGTTTGAAAACCTCTTTCGCCGCCGGTTTGACTGTTTCCTTCCCTTTTTGGAGGAGTGCCGCAGGGCGGGCTATGCGTTGGAGGAGGACGGGCGGTGGCGCCTGACGCCGGAGGGCTTTCTCGTCTCCAACCAAATCATCGGCGGGATGCTGGATGCGCTGGGCGCGGACAAAAAACGCCGAGAGGAGGCCCGGGCGAGGGGAGACTTCCGGGTGGATTTGGGATAAGGTTTTCGGGTGTCATACGGATGCCGCTCCACAATGCGGTCGCTCTTTCTTTCCCCCGAAGTGGAAAGCTTCTTCAAAAATGTTACAGCCGGCCCCGGCTAGTTTGACCGGGGTCGGCTGTTCTATCCTGTTTTTGGTTTTAGTTACTTGCTTCTCGCCAGCAAATACTCCCCCATTTCCCGGGCAAATAGCTCCCCCGCCAGAGCGGCTTCCTCCGGGGAGTTTCCGGCAGCCCCCATTTCCAGCAGAAGGGAGCCGGTGGTGGCGTGCTGATTGTAGCGGGAGTTTCTGAGAAGAATGGGTCGCATCAGCGTGGGATAATTTTGGGAAATCGTCTGCTGCAAGGCCGTGGCCAGTTTCAGATTTTCCATCCACTTGGGATGGACCAGACCGCTGCCGTCGCTGCCCACCACCATGCTGATCTGCGCGATGTTTCCCACTCTCTCCACGGGGGAAATTACCTTGTATTCGTTGCCCTCCGTGTCCTCGATGGCGTCCCGGTGAATGTCCAGAATGAAGTGAATGGACGGGTACTGCGCAAGGTAGCTCTCGATGGCTTTCAGCGACCGGTCGTAAGAGCCGGAATAGGAGGGGTAATCATACAGCGTCCGGTCGTGAAGTACGGAGATTCCAAGCTCGCCAAAGGTCTGAGCCATCACATCTCCAACTCCCACCACATTGTACCGGGTTTCAAGACAGCGGCGGTTTCCGCAATAGTCCACGTTCTCGCCGGGGGCTGGAGTATATGCCTCACTGCCGTGGGTGTGGATAATCAAAATCTGAGGCTCCTCGTCGGTAAGCCCCGCGTCAAAGGAAGCTGTCAGGTCCTGAATGGACAGCTTGTGGTCGGTGCTGTTCGAGATATAGACTTTGCCGCTGACAGTATAGCCCTCCGGCGTGGTGGGCACCAGCGTTTTGGCAGTGATTCCGTTTTCCGGAATTTCCTCCGTGGGAAGGGGAGCGGTATCCACGGGCGTCTCCTCCACCGGAATTTGCTCCACCGGATCTTGCGGCTTCTCCGGCGTTTCCGTGGACAAAAGCTTTGCAACGCTCCGCCTTGCGGAGAGCAAAAGGGGAGACTCCGACAGCGTCAACACGGCCGCGGCGGACAGTCCGTCCTCCGGCCCGAAGTCCCCCAACTCCCATTGCAGGGCCGACATCGGGGCAGAGGCCCCCTGCCGCAGGGCGGTTACCGCCGACATGACGGTTTCGCTCCCGGCGGTGACCGCCACTCCCCACAGCGTACACCCCGCCAAAACCATCGCTCCCAGCCGCCGGGGAATGGTTCGCTTTTTTACGGCCGTTTTCATTTGCATCACCTCATGGGACAACCTTATGCGCGAGCGCATAAAAAAAGACTATGACCGGAAAGCAAGGTCGAGCGAAAAACCTAGACAATTTTATCCGCGAAGACATCAAAAAAGAAGCCCGGAGGTATTCTCCGGGCTTCCGTTGTGAAAGAAACTTTTCGCCAGCCCCGCTGGAAACGGCGCGAAATGTCCCGCTCAGTCCTCAATATACTCACGTACCCGGTAGGTGGCTCCTACCCCGTCCTCGCAGATGCGGCGGCAGTTCTCAATCTCCTCTTTAGGGATAGTATCCACCACGGTCATCATCACCTTCGGCACGTACTTGCACAGCTCCTTGGCAAAGTCCTTCATGGCCTGATAGGCCCCTTTCTGCTGGGGGTGGCATAGTGCGTCGTACTTTTCCGCCGTGTCGGTGTTCAACGAGACGGACACCATGTCAAACCGCCCGGCAAAGTCCGGGGCGATGTCCCGGCCATGGATCAGGCTGCCGGTTCCGTTGGTGTCCATCCGGGTGAAGATGTTCGTTCCGTGCTCCTTCATCCGGTCGATCACCCAGCAGATGTCCTCAATGCGGTAGCTGGGCTCGCCAAACCCGCAGAACACCAACTGGCCGTATTTACTCAAATCCCACTTCTCAATGTCCGCCAGAATTTCCTCCCGGGTAGGCTCCCGTGTAAGCCACAGGTTGTGGGTATAGATGCTGCCGCCGCTGCCGTTGTGGCGCAGGCAGAATTCGCAGTTGAAATTACAGCGGTTGGTGGTATTTACATACAGGTTCCCGCCGTATTCATAGGTAATGGTAAAGCCTTTCTTTTCTTCCATGGCGCTTAAACCTCGATTCCAAACAGTCGTTTCCCATTTTCCGCGGCGATGCGCGCAAACTCAATCGGGTCCATATTCTTCCACAACGCCAGCATCTCCGCAATGTAGCGGAGATTTCGGCTGTCGTTCCGCTTTCCCCGGTTGGGGACCGGGGTGAGATAGGGTGAATCTGTCTCCAGCAGCATCCGCTCCGGCGGCGTGATCTCCGCCACTTCACGGCCCCGGCGGTTATTTTTATAAGTGACCGGCCCGTCAAAGCCCAGATACCAGCCCCGCTTCAAAAGCACCTCCGCCAGCTCCGCGCTGCCGGAATAGCAGTGAAACACCCCCCGAATGCCGGGAAATTCAGACACAACGGCAAGACAGTCTCCGTGGGCCTCTCGGTCGTGGACAATCACCGGCAAATCAAGCTCCGCCGCCATGGCAAGCTGGGCGTGGAAAATCTCCTTTTGAAATTCCTTCGGGGGATTGTCCTCCCAATGGTAATCCAGTCCGATTTCCCCGATGGCAACGGCCTTGGGGTGGGCCGCCAGCGCCCGGATTGCGGCAAGCTCGCTCTCGCCGCAGCCCGCGCAGTCTCCCGGATGAATGCCCACGGCGGCGTATACATGGGGAAATTTTTCCGCCAGCGCCACGGCGCGACGGGAGGAAGCAACATCGCAGCCGGGGTCCACCACCAACTCTATCCCGGCTTCCGGCAGAGAAGAGAGCAGCGCGTCCCGGTCCTCGTCAAAGGCCGCGTCGTCATAATGGGCATGGGTGTCAAAATACATGGGGTATCCTCTCTTTGGTGAATACAAGTTAGGTGTTGCAGGTCAAAGCCTGTTCAAACGAACTTGAGAACTCACCAAATGATTTAAACAATAATAAGTAATTATTTAATACGCTATCCTGCCCTTTATCATTTTGTGTGTTAAGGTCAATCTGATTCAAGCTTGAAGTAACCAACAGCAACTGTGCTCTGGCATTTTTCATATAGTCCCTTACTAGTTTGTCATTGGTTGGGGTCTTACCAGAGCAAACAATTACCTGCATTGCATCACAAAAGTGCCCTAACCCATCTGCAATTTGCGAACAATTAATCGCCCAAGCATTGACATCATTTTCTGTAAATGTCAAGTTTGAACTTCTAAAAACAGATTGTCGAAGTTGCATTTTTGCTGAGGTGCAATAAACAGTTTGAAGCCTATTTATGTCATTTTCAAGATCAGCCACTGCTTCAATTAAATATGCGGCATCAGACACCTCTCCTCTATCAAGGTATATGTCAATACCTTCTAAAATTGCATTTGGGTCCTGCCAAAAATAAGCAGAATACTCGTTGTACCGTGGTTTTAAAAGTTGATTGTCCCGATAAAGTGTATAACACAACACAGACAAGAGTAGCAGTGCCGACAGCGCTAAAACGTTTATAATTTTATGTGTTTTTTTATTAAAAGCCATATCCAAATTCCTTTCAGATAATTCGGACGAAGCCATTCATTTTCCGGTCAATGTTGTTGTAAAGCAGCCTATTAATATATTCAAATGTAACCTTTTTCATAGAGCAACCCTCCAATAAGGATCTTACAATTTATCGGTAATTGTTTAGCCATACGCCCGGCAATTACGATTTTCATAAACATCCCTATCAGAGGGTTTCTAAAAGGACCTGCTCTCTCAGATTTGGCTTAGCAGAGCTTTGCGCCGGCGGGAATCGCGTCGTCCACCATCAAAAGGTTCAGCTTTTCCTCGCCCTTTTCCGTGTGGACGGCGGAAATCAGCATTCCGTTGGACTCCTGCCCCATCATCTTCCGGGGCGGCAGGTTCACTATGGCCACCAGCGTCTTGCCCACCAGAGCCTCCGGCTCATAAAACTTATGAATACCGGAGAGAATCTGCCGGTCTGTGCCGGTGCCGTCATCCAGAATAAATTTCAGCAGCTTGTCGGACTTTTTCACAGCCTCGCAGGACTTCACCTTCACCACCCGGAAATCGGACTTGCAGAAGGTGTCAAAGTCCACCTTTTCCGCAAGCTGAGGCTCCAGCTCCAGCGCGGGCTGGGATGCCTTGCGGGCAGCTTCCTGCACCGCGTCCAGCTCCTGAAGCTCTTTTTCCACATCAATGCGGGGGAAGATGTTCTCTCCCTTGTGGACCCGCGCGTCTGCGGGAAGCACGCCCCATTTCCCGGCGCTGTCCCAGTTCGTCTCCTCACCGGAGGCGCCGATCTGGCTGAAAATTTCGGTGCAGCTATCGGGGGTGAAGGGCAAAAGCAGCACGGCGCAAAGGCGCAGCGTCTCCAGCAAGTTGTACATCACCCGGGCAAGGCGGGGTTTTTTTGCCTCGTCCTTCGCCAGAATCCAGGGAGCCGTTTCGTCGATATACTTATTGGCCCGGGAGACGACCTTGAAAATCTCCTCCAACCCGTTTTGCATCTGGAATTTTTCCATCTGGACCTCGTACCGGTCCCGCAGGGCGGTGGCCAGCGCGATCAGCTCCTCATCCAGTGCGTCGGCTTCCTGCTCCGCAGGGAGCTGTCCGCCGAAATACTTCTCCACCATGGCGGTGGTGCGGGAGAGGAGATTGCCCAGGTCGTTGGCAAGGTCCGTGTTGATGCACTGAATCAACAGCTCGTTGGAGAAGTTGCCGTCCTGCCCGAAGGGGAAGGAGCGCAGCAGGAAAAAGCGCAGCGCGTCTGTTCCGTACCGCTCGGCCAGCAGATAGGGGTCCACCACGTTGCCCTTGGACTTGCTCATTTTTCCGCCGTCCAGCAGCAGCCATCCGTGGCCGTAAACCTGCTTGGGCAGGGGCTCACCAAGGCTCATCAGCATGGCGGGCCAGATGATGGAGTGGAACCGGACGATCTCCTTGCCCACGATGTTCACACCGGGCCACCACTTTTTATAGTCGTCGTACCGGTCGTTGCCATAGCCTAAAGCGGTAATATAGTTGCTCAGCGCGTCCACCCAGACATACACCACATGTCCCGGGTCAAAGTCCACGGGAATGCCCCATGTGAAGGACGTGCGGGAGACGCACAGGTCTTCAAGACCCGGCTCGATGAAGTTTTTCACCATCTCGTTCACCCGGGAGCGGGGCTGAAGGAAGTCGGTGTCCTCCAGCAGGGTGCGGATACGGTCGGCATACTTGCTCAGGCGGAAGAAATAGGCTTCCTCCTCCGCGTCCGTCACGGGGCGGCCGCAGTCGGGACAGCAGCCGTCCTTAAGCTGGCTCTCCGTCCAGAAGGACTCGCAGGGGGTGCAGTATTTACCCTTATAGGCTCCCTTGTAAATATCCCCGTTTTCGTACATCTTGCGGAAAATATACTGGGTGGACTTCACATGGTAGTCGTCCGTGGTGCGGATGAAGCGGTCGTTGGAAATGTTCATCAGCTTCCACAAATCTTTCACGCCCCGGGGGCCCTCCACGATGCGGTCCACAAATTCCTTGGGGGAAACATCGGCCTCCTTGGCCTTCGTCTCGATTTTCTGGCCGTGCTCGTCCGTACCGGTGAGGAACATCACGTCGAAGCCGTGAAGCCGCTTATAGCGGGCGATGGCGTCGGTTGCGACGGTACAGTAGGTGTGTCCGATGTGCAGCTTGTCCGAAGGGTAGTAGATCGGTGTTGTGATATAAAATCTTTCTTTTTCCATGGGATTTCTCCTCCTTTTCCGTCCCCCGAATGAAAGGGGACGGGCATTGAACTCTGTAAATGTACAGTATATTCCAAATTGCGAAAAATAACAACCCGTTCAGGGATTTTCCTCCGCAAGGCTTCCTCTGCGCTTCCACCTGCCCGAAAGATAGTAGAGCACGCAGAAAATAAAGCCCCCCACCCAGCCGATGCCGAAGCCCTGAAACATCCGCTCCGGCCCGAAGTGGTTTGCCAGATAATAGACCGCCGGAACCCGCAGCACAATCATGGAGAGGATGGTTGCCAGCATGGGGACCACGCTGTCTCCCGCGCCTCGCATGGCTCCGTTGAGAATATACATCACGCCAAAGGTCACGTAAGGGGGCATGATGGCAAACATATAGTGTCTTCCGGCCTCCGCCACCTCCGCCTCGGGAGAGAACAGGCGAAACAGCGCGTCGGACGCGGGCAATAGCGCCGCCGTCATCACAAGGCACCAAACCGCCGTATAGATCACCGCAATGCGCACCCCTGTGCGCACCCGCTCCGGCTTCTTGGCCCCGGTATTCTGACCCACAAAGGCCGTGATGGCGTTGGTCAGCGCCTGCACGGGAAGAAAGGCCACACCGTCCAGCTTGTTTCCCACGTTAGAAGCGGCGGTATACGCCGAGCCAAACGTGTTGACCTTGCTCATCACCGCCATGATGCCAAGGGACACCAGAGACATCTGAAGTCCCGTGGGGATGCCCAGCGCCATTACCTGACGGAACAGAGTTTTGTCAAAGCGAAAGCAGAAGGGGTGGACAGCGATCTCCGGATAGTGCCGGTTGATATAAAAAATGCCCAGCAGCCACGAAACAAGCTGGGAGACAACCGTTCCCAAAGCCACACCCGCAACGCCCATCCCCGCATTCAGCACCAGAACAAAATCCAGAATAATGTTTAAAACTGCGGCCACGGACAAAAACAGCAGCGTTGCCCGGCTGTTGCCGATGCCGTTTAAAATGCCCGCGTTGGTGTTATAGCCGATGGTGCCCACCAGTCCGGCGCACACAATCATCATGTAAACCCACGCGCCGTGGTAAACCGCGTCGTCCACCCGCAGTAAAAAGAGCAGGGGCTTCACCGCAAACAAAGCCAGCACCGTCACCGGAGCCACGGAGACGATGAAGGTCGTGTAAATGGTGTCCACTGCGTCCCGCACCCGGTCGGGCCTGCCCGCGCCGTGATACTGGGCGATGACCACCGTGCCGCCGTTGGAAATCCCCATAAATAGGGAGATAAACATAAACATCACGGGAAAGCCCACGCCCACGGCGGCCAGCGCCGCGTCGCCCACGTAGTTGCCCACCACCCAAGAGTCCACCATGTTGTAAAGCTGCTGCAAAAAACTTCCCAGCAGCAGGGGGAGGGCAAACAGAAAAATATGTCCTGCGGGGTTGCCAGCGGTCATGTCCCGCAGGCCCCGGTCCTCTCTGTCCATAAAAGCTCCCGTCTTTGTTTTATTTCAGTCGTGTCAAATCGTTGCGCTGGTTCTACTCTACTCCTTTTTTCCACTTCCGGCAACGGCCTGATGCAAAAAGCCTTGTATTTTTCCACGAGAGCGGATAAACTGTGGGAAACGAAACAGAAGGAGGAGTTCTTTATGAAGCTGATCTCGTGGAACGTCAACGGTCTGCGGGCGTGCCTTGGAAAGGGCTTTCTTGATTTTTGTGCCAGCGCGGACGCGGACGTCATATGCTTGCAGGAGACAAAAATGAAGCCTGAACAGGCGGATTTTGACCTGCCGGGATATGAGAAATTCTGGAACAGCGCGGACAAGCCCGGTTATTCCGGCACAGCGGTGTTTACTCGTGTTCCGCCCGTGAGCGTGGCCTATGGCTTCGGCGGCGACGAGCACCGCCACGAGGGCCGAGTCATCACCGCCGAATTTGAGCAGTTCTATCTGGTGTGCTGCTATACACCCAACGCGCAGGACGGGTTGAAGCGCATTGACTACCGGATGCAGTGGGAGGACGACTTTCGGGCGTATCTTCTGGAGCTGGACCGGGTGAAGCCGGTGGTCCTGTGCGGCGATCTGAACGTGGCCCATCAGGAAATGGATTTGAAAAATCCCAAGTCCAACCGGAACAACCCCGGCTTTTCCGATCAGGAGCGGGGAAAGATGACCGCGCTTTTGGACGCCGGCTTTTCCGACACGTTCCGGTTCCTTTACCCCGAGCGAATCGCCTACTCTTGGTGGAGCTATCGCTTCCGCGCCCGGGAGAAAAACGCGGGATGGCGCATCGACTATTTTGTAGTTTCCCAGCGGCTTCGGGAAAGCGTAGCGGACGCCGTGATTTACGATCAGGTCTTCGGCAGCGACCATTGTCCCGTGGGGCTGGAGCTGACGGTTTAACGAAGGCTCCTTGGTTTTCCCTCATTGCGCTTTCAGGCACCTCTTTTTTGGTGAGGCTTTTTGCTTATCCCGTTTCTATCCCAAAAGGGCTGCCATGTCTTCGATTTCCAGCTCCTGAAGCGCCCAGTTCACGCCGTAGCCCATCACTCGAGCCAGCTCCCGCACCTGCGCGTCGATGTCTCGGGGGGTGACGGTCATGGGCTGCTTGCGGCTGCGCAGGCGCTTTTCGTCAAACTCCGTTATGCCGGACTCCTCCAGAAGGTCCGCAGCCAGCGTGGCCGCGTCCACCACTGTGGGAACGCCCACGGCGAACACCGGCACGCCCAGAGAGTCCTTGTTCAGGGCGGCGCGGTGATTCCCTACGCCGGAGCCGGGAATGATGCCGCTGTCGCTGAGCTGGACGGCGGCGCAGACTCTTCCCGTCCGGCGGGAGGCCAGCGCGTCCACGGCAATGACAAAATCCGGCTCCACTTCCTTTACAAGTCCCCGCACCGCCTCGGCCGACTCTACGCCGGTGGTACCCAGCACGCCCACAGAAAACGCGGACACAGGCCGAAAGCCGCCGAACTGCTTGGGCATGGCCGCCCGAAGATGCCGGGTGATGAGCACGCTTTCCAAGGTCAGCGGACCCACCGCGTCCGGCGTCATGGCACGGTTACCAAGGCCGATGACCAGCGCCGCTCCATCTCCGGGGAGCATGGCCTTCAGCTCCGCGCCCAAGGCCCGGACCGCCCGCTGAAAATAGTCTTCCTTTCTTTGCCAATAGGCTGTGAAATCCAGTGTGAGATAAGTTCCCACCGGCTTTCCAAGGGTTTTCGCGCCGCCCGCGTCCAAAATTTCCACCCGCGTCACGGGATAACCCTCCCGACGGGACTTGCCCGCCTTGACTCCCGAGAGCTTTGCAGTTTTCTCCGCGCCCTCTTGCCACAGCTCCTGCGCCTCCAGCGCTAAGTCTGTCCGTTTTGTATACATTGATTGCACGCCGCCTTCCACTAAATGTAGTGTCTTTTCCGTAGGTTTTCCGGAAGTGGACACACTATGCAAAAAATTAAGGTTTTTTTGGAAAAGGGCTTGCTTTTTGCGCGCAGAACTGCTAAAATATCATTCTGCACGGTGAGATTTTAAATCTCTCCAGATTCTTAATTTGCCAAAGGAGGTGTTTGGTTTGCCGAATATCAAGTCTGCCAAGAAGCGCGTTCTGGTTTCCCAGGTGAAAAACGCCCGCAACAAGACCGAAAAATCCGAGCTGAAGACCGCCATCAAGAAGTTCGAGGCCGTTGCCGCAGAAGGCAATCGCACCGAGGCCGATGGCGTATACAAAGTCGCGGTGAAGAAAGTCGATCAGGCTGTTGCCAGCGGCGTTCTGCACAAGAACACGGCTGCGCACCGCAGGA
>NZ_DALZCH010000034.1:0-28596 GCF_031978065.1 Oscillibacter sp. | reverse complement strand
GGAATTCATTAGACTAAATTAGACAGTGGTGTTACAAAAATGCTTGACCAGGACACTATTTGCTGTTGGCAAGTCCAAGGGGTGTACCTCTTGGGCTTGTACTGTATAAACAAACTGCGCAGCTCAGGTCAACCGTCAAACAATAGATTTTAGGGATAATGCAACGTCCACGAGTAATGCAAGAGGTGCATAAAATTTGGAAAGTATGCCCCACTAGACAATATTTAAGAAATCATCAATGCAACCAAAAAAACTGTTTTCCAATTTCAATTGAAGCAATTTTTCATTAACTTTTTTTTGCTTGATTTCAGCAAGTATATCAGAACAAACCCGAGCATTATATTGCCCTAACCCATCGCCCCAATATCTTTTAGGGTTACTCCACGATAAATCATTGTATAACCCGCTTTGGGCTATCTCAAAAGATGAGTTTCTTGCTTTGGTGTAGTACTCAGAATATAAATCATCAATCTTTTGAATGATGCTTTCAAGGCAAAGTCTCTCAAGATCCGAAGAATTAATAAAGATTTGCTCTATAGTGGCTACCAACTTACCTTTTAGTTCTTTGCAATTATCTGCAAACTCTTGGCCTCCACATTTTTTAAAAGATGCGTAAACATCTGCAGTCCAGCCAGATCCGTTATGGTTCACTGCACCTCTCAAGGAGGAGTGGTATGTCGTCATAATTGCATCCTTGAACTTTGATGTAATTGCATCATCTCTCACTGAAATACTGCTTTTATGTCTGCTCACGGCATTTTTGCTCTCTCGAAATTTCTTTAAAATACTGTCTGTGATAATACCTTGCTCTAGCCCACTAAGAGTTTCAAGCGCAGTAAGAAGTTCTTGTCGATAGTTAAAATACATCCGTCCAATTAACTTGTCTACTTCATCGAAAAAGTTGTCCCTTTCTTTTCTTGCGATATCTTTTTCAAATGACACAATGCGCTTATCATCAAAAGTAAATCCCTTTGCGGATTCATAAAAAATTATGTTTTTTGTGTCCAAAGAAACTTCTCTTTCACACAATTTTTTTCGCAATTGTTCCTTTTTTTCTGACATGCCTTCTTCACGAGTATCGCAATCTGTAATATTTTCCAACTCACCATTTTCAGAAAGACATACAAATCCAACTCGCAATCTCGTGTCTTTATTTTCCTTAATTAAGACTTGCTGAAGAATTGACATTACCGACTCATTACTTCCAAGATCGTTTACCTTATCACACATAAAAGATATACTATCTTCTTGTGCCATATAGTCTTGAATATCAGCTCGCTCACCTAAATCGACACCTCGTGTATCAATAATTGAGGAAATATATTCGGGCAAATCCAACTGATAATCATCATTGTTGATTTGAACTGTAATGCGTTTAGGCATAGGTGAATCGCTAAATTGACCATCATTAATTTTTTCAAAAGTGTTTTTTATCCACGCTTCGAAATCAATTTCGCCTTTTTCATATAGCAACTTTGTTCTATTGTTGTAATTAATTTTTTCCTTCAAATACTCTAAAGGATTAATTTTTAATTCACTGTAATTTTCCATTAAATCATCTGGTGACTTAAATTTTTGCGGTATTCCTGCCATATTTTTAATTAGGCGTATATGCTCCTGTGAAATATCAGTTGAGCCACCGCTTAGCCACTGAGAAAATTGCGTAAGATACGCTTCAAAATCTTCACGCAACACAGGCTCAATAATGATAACACTCTTTGCCGATCTGGGTATAATTTTTGTTTCACAAACAGTTATACGACCTGTACCTGTCTTTAGTAAGACAACATCACTTAATGGAATATTTAAATTTTTATTTTTAGTATCGATTAAACTTAAAAGCGTACAAATTGCAGTGGATTTACCAACTGCAATTTTACCATTAAAAAATATGTTGTAAGATTTCGGGGAGCAGTATCTATTGATATTGCTAATTCTAGACGATATACTCTGAGCCATTTTTTTAATTATTGGGTGACACGAATTACATTGGATATCATGGTCTTTTCGTTTTGCTTGCTCACACAATGCTAGTATGTCCTGGCGTTCCCTTTCAAGCTCGCTCATTCCTAATTCCTCCTGATTTTATATTACTACCAACAATATATTTGACGGTGCATTATTTACATATCAAACAACCTGGTGAAATTCGTAGTATTGCTATCATCTGTATGTACTTGCTTACCCCTGTCAATACTTCGCATAGGGGTGATAATATGCAGTCGAATAAAACTTGTCCCATTCTGGAGCAATACCTGGCTTATCTCCTTACAATCAAGGGACGCAGTCAAAATACAATTCTCGAGTACAGAATGGATTTGCTTCAATTCTTTCGGTATGTTGCAGTTCAAAGGGGTATTCCGGCCCCCTGTCTTCAGTTTGCGGATGAGGATTTTATCCACTCTATCCAATTAACCGATATGTACGGCTTCATTGTATATCATCAGGAAATACTCCATAATTCGCCTGGCACACGATGCAGAAAGATCGTCTCAATCCGGCAATTTTGGAAGTATCTTAAATTCAAGGCACATATCATAGATAATAACATTGCCGAAGAATTGGAAACACCAAAGCTGCCCAAGCGCATCGTTCGCTGTATGACCTTAGAAGAGTCGGTGCGACTTTTGATTGAGTCCAGTTCCAGCTCTGTGCGGGATAACTGTATCATCACTATTTTTTTAAACTGCGCTTTACGACTTTCTGAATTGGCAGCACTCAATGTCGAACAGGTTAATAGCGATGTGCTGTCTGTCATCGGAAAGGGCAATAAAGAACGAAAAATCTATATGACGCCGGCGGTGAAACAAGCGCTATCTAAATGGCTTCCTCTTCGTCAGTTAATGAGCGTAGATACCAACGCACTATTCATTTCTCGGAACCATCAGTGACTCACTACGCGGTCCATTCAAAACGTCGTAAAGAATCATATTGTGGCTTCAGGCATCAACCCAGAAGGCTTGTCCACACACAAGCTCCGTCACACATCTGCAACTCTTATGTACAAGTATGGGCATGTGGATATTAGATCACTGCAGCAAATTCTCGGGCATGAAAGCATTGCCACAACAGAAATCTATACCCATGTCGATGACAACCAGCTCCATGCTGCCGTCAGCGCCAACCCCTTAGCCATGATGTTCAACTGAACATCATGGCTATTAAACATAACACGAAGCACGGTAGACTGGAAGTATTATATTGCGAAAAAAGAGGCGGTGGGGACAGAAGATTTTGAGGACTGCCCTATGCGCGGTTGCATTTTGCGCAAAATCCCGTTAAGATAATAAAACCATGCAATCTGTGAGAGGAAATTGAGGAAACAAACATGAGTATCTTGACAGTCAATCATGTCAGTCACGGCTTCGGGGCCAGACAGATTTTAAAAGACGCGTCCTTTCGCTTGCTCAAAGGCGAGCATATCGGCCTTGTGGGCGCAAACGGCGAGGGAAAGACCACCTTTTTAGACATCATCACCGGCAAGCGGATGCCAGACGAGGGAACAGTGGAGTGGTGTAACCACATCACAACAGGGTATCTGGATCAGTTCAGCGTACTGGAGAAAGGAAAGACCATCCGCGATATTCTCCGCTCCGCCTTTGCACCCATGTACAAGCTGGAGCAGGATCTGCTGGCAAATTATGACCGGATGGGCGAGTGCGAAGGTGATGCGCTGGAGAAGCTGATGGAGGATGTGGGCGAAATTCAGGAGATTCTGGAGCAGTCCGGTTTCTACGTGATAGATTCCCGCATTGAGGAGTATGCCAACGGTCTGGGGCTGGGGGACATCGGACTGGAACGGGATGTCAGCGAGTTGTCCGGTGGTCAGCGGGCAAAGGTGCTTTTGACGAAGCTGCTGCTGGAAAACCCGATGATCCTGATTCTGGACGAGCCAACTAACTTTCTGGATGAGAACCACATCGCGTGGCTGAAACGGTTCCTGCAGAACTACGAAAACGCCTTCATTCTGGTATCCCACGATACTCCGTTCCTCAACGATGTGGTCAACGTGATCTATCATGTGGAGAACACCGTGCTGACCCGCTACTCCGGCAACTATGAGCAGTTTCAGGCACTCTATGACATCAAAAGCCATCAGATGGAACAGGCGTATGTAAAGCAGCAGAAGGAGATTGCCCAGCTGGAGGACTTTGTGGCCCGCAATAAGGCCCGTGCCGCCACCGCCACGCTGGCCCGGAGCCGGCAGAAGCGGCTGGACAAGATGGATGTCATTGAACTGGGAAAGGACAAGCCCAAGCCTGTCTTCTCTTTCACTCCTGCCCGTACCCCTAGCCGCGAGGTCATCGTAGCCAAGCAACTGGTGCTGGGTTACAGTGAGCCGCTGACCCGTCCCGTGGATGTGACGGTGGAGCGCAACCAGGAAATCGCCCTCCGCGGGGTCAACGGTCTGGGAAAATCCACGCTGCTGAAAACTCTGCTGGGCCTGATTCCGCCGGTGTCCGGTACGGTGGAGCTAGGGCAGTTTGCCGATGTGGGATACTTCGAGCAGGAGGAGCGGGGCAACGACAACACGGCGCTGGTGGAGATCTGGCAGGAGTTCCCCAAAATGAGCAACGGTGAGGTGCGGGGCGCGCTGGCGCGCTGCGGCCTGACCACCGAGCATATTACCACGCAGATGCGGGTGCTCTCTGGTGGCGAGAACGCGAAGGTTCGGCTGTGCAAGCTGATGCTGCGCCCCATGAATCTGCTGGTGCTGGACGAACCCACCAACCATCTAGATGTGGACGCGAAGGAAGCTCTGCGGGACGCCATCCGTGATTACAAGGGTACCATGCTGCTGGTGAGCCACGAACCGGAGTTTTACAGCGATCTGGTCACACAGGTGTGGAACGTGGAGGAGTGGACAACGAAGCTGATTTGATTTCGAATAAACATACTGGGAAGCCCAAAATCCATTTTGTGTTTCCTGTTGTGCTCATAATCTTCACGACAAACTGAAATTGAGTTATTGAAGGCCCATGACAAAGAGTATCATTGCCACAATTGGTAGCACAGTCCATGTGATATACCGACCTGCAATTTCCCACTCAGATGGTTCCACCCGGTCTACATTGCGAATTTGGAAGGCTAAATTCCAACGGAACAGCTCATCTACAAACAAAATAGAAATCGCTGTGACAATGCAGACAAATACACCTCCGAACCATGCAAGCCATGCACCTTTATGCGTCAGCTCAGGGCTATTCAACAAACCAAGTATGGCAGAAGCGGTCGGCTCCATTGGGTCAATTACATTCCCGTTTTCGTCCATTGCAATTCCATTGCTTGTCGTCACCGAAAAAGCTATGTTTTCAATACTCCCATCCTCGTTGTATAGCCATCGGTATTCTCCCTGATCCAAGATGCCTCCACGAAATAGAGTTTTTTCTCCCTGACGAAGCTCTACGCCAGTCATATACTCTCCCATCTCACTATCTTTCGGGATGGCGGTCGGGTCCTCCTTGGCGGTATAGGGACCGTAGATTTTATCGCCGTATTGGAACTCCACCGTTTTATCTGTATACACTGTAAAGCTAGCCTGCTTTCCCTGAATCTTGCCGGAATATACAGTATTGCCATTTTCCTGAGCTGGGATAAGGATGGCATTCTCATATGCAAAGCCCTCTCGGGCGATAGTCATGGGATAGATCACTGTAAACGCAAGAACCACGGCGATCATAAGAAGCAGGACTCCCTTTTGGTAGCGATCCAAACGTTTGACCCTCTCCAAAGCTACACCTCCATTCCATAAGCTCCAATTTGTCGTTCCACGCCAAATATAAATAATCTTTAGCATGCCTCCGTTTAAACATTTCGCGCAGTTCACTTCTGACATCGAATTGCACAGTTTCTATGTAAGAGGGGCTAAAAAACACACTCTGACACTGTCCTTCCTAAATTAATGATTGGATAGTAAAAAAACCGCAATATTATTGAATCCGGACTTTTTAAAGCATATTTTTCAGTCTGCCTTATTACGGGACTTCAACTGGAATCTGTCCAGGGTGAATGATGCTGATTATCCCGCCCCAGGGGCACATACATTTTGAGGAATCGTTCAGTGCAGGCAATCCGCCAATGAGCATGGTAGTAGAGCCAGGCACCCATGGCCCAGCTATGGCGGGGACACAGGGCATCGGTGTAAGCATTCCCCTCGCCGCTGTCGTGGCCGCAGTAACAGTGGGATTGGCAAGGGAACTGCACATGCCAAAAGGAAGTATGTTCGCCATGGGTTTATTGTCCATCACATTCGCGATTGCCATGGAGGTAGAGATAGCTGTGGTATTGGACGGAAGTACCATAAACGTAGATGAAGCCGATCCAAAAGTGCACTGAAGCATTGCACCACTGCATACGCACATTCCCATAATAAACCCTCCCTATTGATTTTGGTTTTTGTAGACCCTAGTTGATAGCCAGTTGCGTATTGTTTATGTTAAGTCCAGAAGAATACTCAGGGCTTGCCCTTAGTAACATAATGAGAAGTTCACTCACCAAATTATTTTGTATTTTAGTGCTTAATTATAATTACTCTTACACCCTCAAATTTTTCAATATCACCTTTGAATTCTGCTTCATTCTGGATAACACCCAAATCATACACAATGTAAAGCTGGCGTTGATAAATCTTTTGATAGGCGGTAATGTCTGCACTTATTTCTTCAATCATCTTTGATTTTCTGCCGTCTCGCAAAAGTTTTACCTCAATACACAGATTCAACTTTGAAATAATGAAGTCTGGAATGTACTCTTTTCCGGAGAATTCAAACTTACCAGATTCTCTGTCGTAATCAGTTCCTTTGCTCAGTCCGCGACCTAACAATAGTGATTCTATAGCATTTTGAACTTCAACTTCTTTATCTGGCTTATTAAATATGACTGTGCGAAGGCGGGAAGAAAAAAAGTTTTCAATATTGTCGAACTCATCGTCAACAAAATCAATACTTCCTTCAACACTGGCTAACAGCATTTTTGCACTGATAAGCACCTGCTCAAGGATTTTCTTTTCAACGCCCCATACAGCGTTTCCATAACCAGGTATATCAGCAATATTAAAAGTGTATATCATCGAAGAAACTTTCAGAACATGCTTTACTTGTTCTGCAAAATCGTTATATATACATGCCATGTCTTTATAGCTTGAATATCTTCCAATCTCCGCCGTATGGGCGTTGTGTAAAATGTCCTGTATTGTTTCGCAAAATGCGCGTATTTGAGAAATCAGGACTTTTATTTCTCTCGTTTCATCCAGTGTATTTTTTGCCATTATGTCACCCTCCCTGAACAGCTTATAGTTCATGATCTTCGGCTTGCATATGGAAATGGACTGCTTAATTGTTAAATACAGCCACCTAACGTCAGAATAATTTGTGTATACTTAAAACCAGTGTTTAGCCTACTGCACTCCATAACGATATAATAATCATCGTCATTCTCGTCTTTTACGACTATCCCTTGCGACAAATCTGTAGTCCATAATGGTTTTGCGCCAAAATAGGGTTCTACAAAATTGTTTGTTGGATTTGGCATATCGACATTAAAGCCGTTATCTTTAAGCCACTTATGATAATCGTTAAGTGCCGGGAGACCCATTGTCATAACGGCAGATGCGATGCTTTGCTGCTGCTCAAATTCATCTTCCAAGCAAAAACAATATTGTTCTGTTGGATCAAGTTCATAACCGTGTGTTATAACAGTCTTGCCGAAATTTTCATTAAGTTTTAGCTTTTTCATAATGATTTGCTTCCTTTCTATTTAACGTAATATTTAGTTTTGCAATGACATGTAACCCTTGAACTATTTAAACAAGCTGTTCTGCTTCAGCGGGCGTATTTGCAGTAAAGTGTCGTTCAATGGTTTCTAAATGTATCAGTATTAAATAAAATGGTGTATTTCTTTTCAAAATCTCTAATTGTAACGTTATAGGGCTGATATTCCACATTACCCTCTATTATATCCCACGCCCAAGTTATAGAGTCATGCAATTTAATTAGGTTAAGGGAAGGTATCTCAGCTTTTCTATTAGAGAATACTGCTTGACGATAGTACGACTTTGTGTAATTGTCAGTTGAAAATACTGGCTTAATCCGCCCTTTAAACCCATCATTGTAAATCCATCTTGAGTGGTCAAACATTGTTTCAATAATCGGATCATAGTTGGTTGTGAATATGTTAAACTGACGATCCAATGCGGAATTACTTCTCTCTGAAAAAATTCGATACAGAATGGCTCCGAGTTGCGTATAAACATCAAAGTCATGTGAATATATAAATACTTTATCTACGATCGGAAATATGCACCTTGAAAAGAATGACCAGTATAGATATGCGGATAGAATAGTACACTTTTTCTTTTCTACCTCATCGATAGCCTGATATTTTCGTAGTGCTTCAAATACGATTTCATTGTTATCAAGAGTTCCCAGAAGATCTGCAGAAAAACCTGCACCCAAAAGGAAGCTCACACGACATCCCGAAAACTAGATTTTTGAAACACGAATCAGTATCATTTCTTATATCGTTTTGCTATGACCTAACGCCAGATGAACTTCGTGTAATTGCTATTAAACGCTATTGATACGTTCAAAATTACTAAAACGTCTAATCATTTTATTCCATTTTTATAGTATACCACAATCTCCCAAATAATCAATAAGTTCGACTTTTGGTGTGAGTGTTATCTCTTCCCCTCTCTCCTTCGGTCAAAGTAAAAAAAGCAAAAACCAAGGCGATATTCCCTTTTTGTATCAGGGAATACCGCCTTGGTTCATTTAGATTGAACGTAGAACTGGTCAATTAATGGTCAAATTTACAGGTTACTCCAGACTTAGCAATCTTCCTTAACCCTTAAAACCCTTGATAGCATTCGCATCCTGCTGCCGCTTTTCCTCCAGCGCCTCCTTCAGGATCATATCCTTCACCTTTATGGAGTCCAAGTGTTAGTCAGTGCTAATAAGTCTCAAAACGCCTTGTGTACCAACGCATTCGTAGCTTCTGTTTCTCAATTAACACCAACTAGAATGAAGCTGTGTCAGCATTTAATTGGTCAAATGGCGGTCAATCGCAGCATCTGCCAATCTCCACATACTCCCACCGCATTTTAGACCGAATAGCCCAAAGTTTTTCCTTACCTCCCGATTAATTGACAAATTGCTTCTTCTGTCCAAAATCATTTGGAAAAGAGCAATAAATTCAGGCTTTTCCATGATAAACGCAGAAGAAAAAATTTTCGCAGAGTGTTTGGAACGCCTTGTTTCAGCTCTCCCATGTTTTTATAAAATATATATAAACGTATTACAAAATATCGCAAATCATTTTACCTGTTTTTAGATATTTATGCATTGCAGAAAAAGCGAAAAAAGTATATACTCATTTCATTCATATAAAGTGAGGTGCAGGATGAATCTTCCCCAAATCAAATTAAACGGGCTCACTGCGGCGGTGCCCATTGTACAAGGCGCCATGGGCATTGGTGTGTCCGGAGCCCGACTTGCGGCAGCGGTGGCAAATGAAGGCGGGATCGGGATGATTTCCGGCGTGAACGTCGGATATCGGGAGCCAGACTTTTCCACTCATACGTCCGAGGCTAATTCGCGTGGTCTGGTGAGCGAGATCCGAAAAGCCAGAAAGTTGGCTCCAAAGGGAATTATTGGACTAAATCTACTTGTGGCAATGAATCAATATTCGGAGTTGGCAAAAGCTGCGGTCGATGAGGGGATTGATCTGATAGTTTCCGGGGCGGGACTCCCGCTGAAGCTTCCAGAAATCGTGAAGGGGTCTAAAACCAGGATCGCGCCTATTGTATCCTCGGGTAAGGCCGCAGAAATCATTTTAAAATATTGGGATCGGCATTTTAACACAACCGCAGATATGGTCGTGGTAGAGGGAACGGAGGCCGGTGGGCATTTAGGGTATTCTCCCGAAATTCTGGCGGGGCCGGAGAAGCCAAAGCTGCTTGATACGCTGAAAGAAGTGCTCGAAACGGTGAAGCCATTCGGAGAGAAATTTAAAAGGCATATCCCCGTGATTGCGGGCGGCGGAATCTTTAACGGCTCCGATATTGCCGAATGTATCCGAGATGGGGCAGACGGAGTTCAGATGGCAACCCGTTTTGTGGCGACCGACGAATGCGATGCGGATCGCGCCTATAAGGAAGCCTATCTCAGCGCCAGAGAAGAGGACATTGTGATCATTAAAAGCCCGGTGGGAATGCCGGGCAGGGCGCTGAACAACGCATTCATTAAGAGAGTGACCAAATGCGGGGACGATATCAAGGGCTGCTTCAGCTGTTTGAAGGGCTGCAATCCCAAGGTGGCGCCATACTGTATCTCAAAGGCCCTGATCAATGCGGTGACGGGCAAGGTGGATGACGGGCTGATTTTTGTGGGCAGCAATGTGCACCGGGTAAAAAAAATTGTCCCCGTCAGAGAATTGATTGCAGAACTGAAAAACGAAGCCGAAGCCTCGCTGGCGCTCTACTGACAAGCAGCGCGCTAACGGTGGCTTTCACCGAACCACCAGATTGGCTCCCAGCAGCAGGAACAGGATGCCGCATATTTTATAAAGATCGATACGAATGTGATTGAACAGCATATCAATTACGACCCCTGTGAGGATCTGTGCGGCCAGGATCAGCGTGAGTGTTTTAGATACACCCAACACCGGGATGGATTTTGAGGATAAATAGATAATCATGGCACCGAAAAGTCCTCCGATCAGCAAGACCGGGCTTACGTGAAGGACTCGGATATAGCGGATATAAGAGCCTCTGAGAATGCTGATAACGGCCATGAAGACAGCCCCCGTAACAAGACTGTGCAGCGTTGCAATGCTGGGCGTGAGCTGCTTGGCCAGTTGAGAGTTGACGCTGGATTCCAGAGCGGTGAAAATACCGGTCAGGATCGCGCCTAAGATTGCCTGATACAGAATGACCGCCGCCTTTCCTCTCTCCTGCATTTCATATCCGTATGCCGGTTGGCGGAGGAATTATGACGGTCGGTTTTACAATTAAACGCCGCCCGGGGCTTCCCCGGGCGGCATTCTTTCTCAATTTCCGGCGTAATGCTTGTATGGATCCTCTCAAAGACATCGTCACCGCTCTTTTTCACCGCTTTACGCGCTTTTGAGCATGGTAACCATGGTGCCTGATCCCGCATAAATTGGTTTTTATTAACAGGCCCTTGAAATCATAAGTTTTAAAATAAAGGCTATAATAGTGTTTGGGTACTAAAGTACCCGGCAGATATTTAGTTTGAAAGCAGGAGATGATTGAGTTGAATCGATCTATCTTTGATCCTATTATGATTCGAGCTGTTCGCTGAAGGATTAACGGGTGAAAATTAGGCTGATAAACTCCATTTTCCTATGAACAATTAAATACCAGCTTATAGGCAGGGACTCTTAATTGAGCCCCTGCCTATTTACGTAGATCGGAAGATTATATGCCGGACAGCACTGCGGAAAGAATCCGTAATGGCATTATCCTGATCCACGGACTCTCTCGTGACTTTCAGAGAAGCCTCTGTTTTTCTACCGAAATCTTCTTTTATGACGTGACATCCTTCTATATAAGGCACATTTCTATATAATATGATATTATAACGCATTTTTGCTCGTAATAGCAAGCTGGTCATTTGTCGCCGTAATGAGTACGGCAATCTGCAATTATTAGTTTGCTGTCCTTAATCTGATAGACAAACCTGTTTGCATAGTCAATCCTGAATCAAATCATGGGCGGTTAGCTTCCCCTCGTCCGCTTCCTTAACAGCCTGCCGCAATGCTTTCATGTTAGTTTCTGTGAAAAGCGGGTCAACCGCGATTTCAAAGGGTATTTTGCCCTGCCGCACAACCGCCTTTGTGAAAATGTTTATTGCCGTGGTCATGTTCATGCCCATTTCATCAAAGAGGGTTTCGGCCTGTTTTTTTAGGTTTTCATCCATGCGGATAGTAACGCTTGTCGTTGCCATATGATCAGCCCCTTTCTGCATCTTCATTATAAGTTAAATAACTTACATCGTCAATACATAGTATGCTAATTCTCTAAAATAGTATACTGATTTAATAAAATATAAACACAGTCCAGCCCGCTATAAGTTTCCTCACAGCGGGCCTTGTGTGCTGCCCTACATTATTCCGGCTCTACTTCGGTAATCAATAAGAAAGCCTCTGACAGCCATCAAAGCTGCCAGAGGCATCTACTATTTATTCAAGAAACTGATCCAACTTTGCCAGCTTGTCCACCTCCCTGATGGCCTTGGGTTTGATCAGGTGCACATAGGTGTCTATGGTTGTCTTGACCGACGCATGACCCAACTGTGCGCTGATGGTTTTATAATCCATATCGCTTTCAAAACAACGCGTGGCATAGGTATGTCTGAGCGTATGTACCGTGGCCCCCTCAATCCCCGCCTTTGCTGCAAGCCGATTAAACGAAATTTGCACTATCCGGTTATAAGGCATTTTCCCTTTCGTGTTGGGGAACACAAGGCATTGCGCATTCTATACCTGCCCCAACTTCTCCATCTGTTCCACCTGCTGGCGTTTATGTTCCGTCAGAATATTCGCAAGTCCCTTCGTAATGACCACGCTCCTTGTGCTGCTTTTGGTCTTGCAAAAGTCCTCCACCACCAGTTCCGCACTGTGGCTGGCATAGTCGTGATAGACAATGGCCTTTTTATTGACTACGATAACAACCTGCTTTCTGGATGCGAATGATGCCCCTGGCAAATAAGCCACATCTGGCGAAAAATTCGCAGTGCGTAGCTCGCGTGGCTGCCGCGTGAGTTACACACATATGAGATTTTTTTCAGTTTTGGTTTTGCCAACTAAAATCAAATTGTCGGCAAGTCCGAAAACAAAGAAAACAAGCCGGTTTCAGCATCTTTCAAACCATTTTTGTAGTTTGAATTGTGCTAAAACCGGCCCGTGTGGTAGAGCGTACGGTTCGCATCTGTAAGGCCGTGGTGTGCATATAAAACCACGGATTTCTACTCATCTTTTTGAAGGCACGGGTTCAATACGTCTTCCAACCGCGCTGTCTCGTATACCGACTCGACCATGGCCTGCAGGAGTTCGTCCACTGGAACTGCACTCCAATCTACCTTGTAGCCGTTTCGCAGGAACAGTAGCCGCATGAATTCTCTTGTTGCCCGACCATTTCCCTCGCGGAAGGGGTGGATATAGTTCAGTTCGGCCATGTAGTAAGCGCTGCGCTTTATGAATTGCGTCCGGTCGCCCCCAGCCAGATAGTGCTCGGCGCGTAGCCCGCTCAGTAGGCTTGTAAGCTTTTCCCCGATCTGATTAAAACCAAGAAACCTTGTTTCACCTTTTGCAATGTCCTCCCGTCGAAAGTGCCCTGCGAAGGGATACACGTCGCCAAGAAGCCGCCGGTGGATATTGCAGAGATGGCTTGGCGTGAAACGCCCCGAAACCGGATTCTCAACCAGTTCGGTTTGCCGTGCCGCAGAAATGTCGGCTTCAATGCGCCGTAGCATCGCTCCATCACGGATACCCAGTTTGTTCCGAAGGACATTTGAGTCCTTGTGGCAATAGACAGAGCCTGCGACCGCATAAACGTCGTATTTCCCAAAGCCGTCAGGCATTGGGGTGCCTGCTTTCGATGCCATAGCTGCGTTTGATCTGCTCCACGGCACTATCTCCGGAAATGCGGCCCTCGGCAATCTTCTCGCAGAGGCGGACAGCCTTGTGGCTTGGTGCCATTTTCTCTGCCGCATGGGTTGCAAGGGAGTATTTTACGCTGTCTTTTGCTTTTTGTGTCATATTATCCGCCTCCAAACTATTTTTGTATTATATCACATTTCCGGTGCCGTTATCAAGATATTCCGGCAATTCATAATACGATGCGTACATACCCGACGTACTTAAACTTTCTGGGCTTTACTGCCGTTCATCTGCGTCTCCCGCCGAGATATATCGATCCACTCGATCAGCGTGTGCAAAACATGGGCGTCCAACTCCTGCAGGTCTGTGTATTTTTCGATCAGAGAGGTAAACTGTTTCGCCTTGATGACCGCCTCGTCCACTTCGAATTCCGCGCGGAACCATGGCACGGTTTGAGGAGCCGCAGGAGCTTGTGATGTATCTGCTGCGGGAGACAATTTTATCGGATAAGCTCATTAAAAGTGTGAATTCTGCGACCGTTTTCTCATTCGCCGGCGTGCGCCAGCAAGCAGCGGAACCTTGACGGCTTCTGCGGAGAGAAAGATGTCAGCGCGGCGTAAAAACGCATCATCGTCAATCTCACCGTCAAAGATAAAAAGCAAAGAGAGCTCCGCCGCCAGTATTGCCTGGACGGCGCAGCCGTGGTGAAGCCGCGCTAGGTGCTGCGGCAATAACTATTTCCATCAGGAGCACTTCCTCTCTGCGTGGGAAGCGCTGAATAAAGCAGATAAAAAAAGCTGGCAGATCGCAAGGCACACGAGCAGATCAAAACGGAGACTGGACAGTCGGCTCAGTTACGCCAAGAGCATTCATATCAATAATGACAGTTGCCTCGGAGAATAGAAAAAATTTTGGATAGAAAATAATCGGTTGGCTGTAATTCAGCCAACCGATTATTTTTTATCCGGAATAAATCGAATTACATCTGAGACCTCGCATTGCAGAATGCTGCATAAGTCATTCAGTGTATTCAGCGTGACGCTCCTGTTTTTGCGTAGCGCATCCATCGTTCCGGTGCTGACGCCATATTGTTTAATCAGCGCATACTGACTGACGCCTTTTCGCTTTAACGTATCCCAAAGAGGCTCAAATGTAATCACGCTACACCCTCCGTTTTCCTTTAAGGATAGCGTGATTATTATGACTTGAATATAGCCGAATATCAGGCTATAATATAGGAAAAAAATACATAAGGAGGCGCAGGCAAAATGAAGCGCAAAAAGTCGAAGCAAAATTCTTTTGATCTATCCTTATATTTGTCCCATAACGCATTAAAGCAAATTGCCAGACGAGAGGGAAAAAGCATTGAACAGATCCGCAAACATATTCAGATTGCAATGATGTCGGGTCTTTTGAGTGACGATACCAATGTGCAAGAAAAGTGGGGGCGTATTCCACATGCTGGAGAAGTGCCAAGTCCGGAAGAGGTCATTGCGTATTATGCCAACAAGCTGTCTTCCGAAGATAAATAAAGCCTTACCCTCAAAAAGACAAATGCCTTTTCCAGATACGGCTTAAATGTCGTCAAGTATTCGACTTGAGGACATGAAATTATATAATTTCAGTGTTTATTCTATGACAGAAGTCGCCATAAGTCAATTGTATTTGCCCTTTTTGAGAAATGAAACTCTATAGTTTTTAAGAAAAAAGCGAAATAGTAGAAAAAGGTATCCGTTTAAAATGTTTATAGCCACAAAAATCGCCGTCAAGTTTTCCGTCACGGCAAAGACAAGAAGGAGGAGGTCGTTCCATGGCACGCAGAGGAGAAAACATTTATAAAAGGCAGGACGGGCGCTGGGAGGCCCGCTATATCAAAAGCCGCGCGTTAAACGGAAAGGCGGTATACGGGTATATCTACCGCCGCAGCTATTTAGAGGTAAAACGGGCGCAGGCCGAGGCGAAAACAACCAGCGTGACTGGTAAGGTGGAACCGCACAGTCTGCGTCATCCCAAAAATTTGGAAGCCTATCTGACCGCATGGCTTCCATTGATTCAGGAAAGTGTAAAAAAATCCACCTTTGCCAATTACAGCGGGCTGATTCGCCGCCACATTATTCCGGACCTCGGGAAGATACCCCTGGAGCAGTTATCCAGTGAACTGGTACAAGACTATATCAACCGAAAGCTAAAAAGCGGCAGGTTGGACGGGACAGCAGGATTGTCGGTTAAGACCGCTAAAGATATTATCGGTCTGCTCAAACGAAGTCTTAAACCTGTTGGCATAGATTTGCAAATAAAACTTCCGCGTTATAACCTTCCCAAACCCCGGGTCCTGTCTCCGACGGAGCAGTCGGCCCTGATTAGCACCGTGCAATGCACTGACGATTTAGAGGGCTTCGGCGTTCTGCTTAGCCTGTTTACCGGTATTCGTATTGGAGAACTATGCTCGCTAAAGTGGGGGGATATTTCCCTGAAAGAGGGCGTTTTACACGTAACCAAGACCATCCAGCGGATGGAAAATTACGAAGGTGGTAAAAGCAAAACCATTATTGACATCGGCGCTCCGAAAAGTGAGAGTTCGGTGCGGAATATTCCGCTGCCTCAGTTCTTACTGCAAAAAGTGGCGGAGTTGAAAGAAACCGCCGGAGAGGATGACTATATCCTGTCCGGCAGCCGCCATTATGTAGAGCCCCGTCAGTGCCAGCACCATTTCAAAAAGCTGGTCAGAGAAGCCGGTATCCAGGACATCAACTTTCATGTTCTACGACACACCTTTGCCACGCGGTGTGTGGAACTGGGAATTGATATCAAAACCATCAGCGAAGTCCTCGGTCACTCCAGCGTCAACATGACTTTAAACCGATATGTCCACCCCGCTTTCGAGCACCAGAGGAAGTGTCTGGAAAAATTATCGGTTTCTCTTTAACAACTTCTTTCATTCTCCGTCAGAAAGTTCCGTCAAAAGTCTTATGAACTCCTCGAAATATCAGCATTTTTCGGCCTAATGTCCTCAAGTCGAATACTTGACGACAAGCTGTGCAATTCGCTTCAGTTTGCCATGCGGTTAGTATATCCAGCCGCAGATGTCTTATTCGGACTCAGGACATAGTACGCTTTCATTTTGCGCATAAAGCGTACCACCGGTTTAGGTGCCACAGGCACGAAAAATGCTTTTGAAAATAGAAAAGGAGGTCATGAGAATGCAGTTTGTGATGATGAACAGCTCCTAAGCCGCTGCCCCGTTATGCCGTGCCTTCAGTTTCATTTAAGCACGAAACGGCACAAAAGCAGGTATTCACAGCAAAACTGTGGGTACCAAATTCAGATGAAGGGAAGTATATCATGAAAACAAAAGTACATAAGGGGCTGGCATGGCTACTATCGCTTTGCATGGCTGTCATGCTGTTGCCAGTGAGTGTGTTGGCAGTGGATCTCAGCACCTATACTGTCAGCGGCACTGTGAGCGCCGGTGACACCGGAGCTTCCGTGGAAAACATTACAGTTAATCTGTACGCTTCAACAGACACGGACTACGAGAACTTGCTCAGCAGCGGCACCACCGATGGCGACGGCGCATATTCCATTGATAACGCAGTGGAGGCCGGAAACTATGTGGCTGTGGTCGCGGCTTCCGCGGGTAGCTATGCCCAGTCCACCGCAGACGTCACCGTAAGCAACGCGGCTGTGACCGATGCAAACATCACTCTGGTCGCAGAGACTCCCCTGCCCAGCACCTATACCATTACCGAAATCGGAGCCGAAGCCATTGGCGGCGCAGGCATTACTCGTACCATTACCACCAACGGTACAGATGGAAGCCAGTATCTGGTTGTCCAGATGACCGAAGGCACAGGCGCTGATGCGCATGTGTCCGTCGTCATGGTGAAGGCAAATGACTCCATCGACGTTTCTTACAAGACCACCGCGGCGGTACAGGTTTGGCTCACAAACGGCATGCCTGCCCTGAATGGTTCTGAGGCAACGGGTGTAACCATTTTTGACACAAAGACGGCAGAATAAGGGGGACGCAACTATGAAACAGCGCATCTCATCTCTCCTTCTGGTTTTTTGCCTTTGCTTGTCATTTTTGACTATTACGGCTGGAGCAGCAGAGTCTTCTGCGGTTAGCGGTACTTATGCAAACGGCATCGTAACGGTAAGCGGCACAGGTTTTCAGGCTAATACCAAGTATAGCATGATTGCTGTAAAAGACGCTTCTGACAATCTTATCGCTTTGGGCAGCACGGCGACAAATGTAGAAGGCGCTTTCAGCGCCAGCATCACAACCGGCGCTGTCAGTACACCAAATACCTGCAAGGTTTATGTCTATAACGACATTGGCGGCGCCGTGGTCGCTTCCGGCCTAATTTCCGGGACCGGCGTTACGACCTACACCATCACAGCCAGTGCAGGCAGCGGCGGCGCCATCAGCCCCAGCGGAAGCGTTTCTGTGAATGACGGCGCAAACCAGACCTTTACCATTACGGCAAGCTCTGGTTATTCCATTTCCGCCGTAACGGTGGACGGAGCTTCTGTCGGGACTGTGAGCACGTACACATTCAGCAATGTAACTGCCAACCATACGATTGCGGCTACCTTCACCTATAGCGGCGGAGGCGGCGGCTCTGGCGGTGGTTCAGGTGGCGGCTCCAGCAGCGGAAGCACCCCTTCCGGGGACTCGTCGACAGCGACGACTGTCAATGGAAAAACGGATGCTTTCGGCAAAACCACAGCTTCTGTCACCACAAGCACGGTAGACTCTTTGGTGGAGGCGGCCAAAAAGGCCGAGGCCAGCGGGAAATCCGCCGTTGTGGAAATCAAGCTGGATACCACCGCAAGCACAAAATCCGCTGCGCTGATGATCCCTTCTGCGGCGCTCTCCAACGTTGCCAATCATACGGATGCTGCGGTTAAGATTGAAGCCGGTATTGCAACGGTAACCTTTAGTGCCGACGCAGTGCAGGCAATCAGCAACGCTGCCGGAAACAAGGACGTAAGTATCTCCGTTGCAGCAGTGGACCAGACCTCCCTAAGCAGTACCGCACGGCAGCTCATAGGCAGCCGCCCGGTATATGATTTTACCATCACTGCCGGGAACAGTACCATTTCCAGCTTTGGCGGCGGTAGCGCTGAGGTCAGCATCCCGTATACGCCTCAGGCCGGAGAAGATGTCAATGCCATTGTTGGGTATTATATTGACGGCAATGGCGCTCTCCAATCCGTTCGCGGCGCTTATAACAGCAGCACAAAATCCGTGGACTTCACGGCTTCCCACTTCTCCCGGTATGCGGTGGGCTACAACAAGATTAGCTTTACAGATGTGAGCACGGCCGACTGGTGCTATGCGCCGGTCACGTTCTGCGCCGCCCGCGGCATTACAGCCGGCACAACGGCGGCGACGTTCAGCCCGTCCGCAACGGTAACCCGCGGACAGTTTATTGTGATGCTGATGCGGGCGTATGGGATTGAGCCGGACAGCAACCCCGGCAGCAACTTTGCGGACGCGGGAAATACCTATTACACCAATTATCTGGCAAAGGCCAAGGAAATGGGCATTTCCGCGGGCATTGGAAACAACCTGTTTGCACCGGACCAGCAAATTACCCGTCAGGAAATGCTTACCCTGCTCTACCGGGCGCTGAACGTACTGGATGCACTTCCCGAAGCGACAAACGGCAAAACCCTGTCCAGTTTCAGCGACGCGGCATCCGTTTCGGATTATGCCAAGGATGCCATGACAGCTCTTGTCCAAGGAGGCGTCGTTGCCGGCAGTGACGGAAAACTGAACCCGCGGGGGCAGTCCTCCCGCGCGCAGATGGTACAAGTGCTGTATAATCTGCTGTCCAAGTAAACCCAGCAATTGCTTAAACCCACGATTCTGAACAGAATCGGACGGGCCTGCCGCTTGTTAGAGTGGCAGGCCCGTTTTATGTGTCTGATACAATGTGCCCATGTTTTTTTTTAAGCAATTAAGAAGCATATAGCTACTGATCACTAAGAGCCTAGTACAGTGCTTTTCCAAGAGCAGATTTTGGAGGTGCATTTTTTGTTTGAGACCACGCCAACAAGGCGTCTAAAACAGGCTTGTACAATGGGGTGCTCGGCATCGCCGCCGGTTCGGTACAGCCACATATAGCTCTTGGACTGCGCTTTTTCCCCTCCTCACGGAGTACCTGCAAGGTGGTCTCATCGGTGTGAAGCACTTGCCGCTGCACAAGCTGTCGGTGCAGGACTTCATAGATCTGTGTCAACCAATGCTCCGAGGCCCAGATGAGTCAGTCGGACATGGTGGGCCTGCTGAGCATGATGCCGACGCGGTTCCATTCTGTGCTCCTGCCGGTATAGTGGAGACCTCATCATATATTTTTGTACCGCAATAGGGGCAATGGCCTCCGCAGAGGCGTAGCTGCCGGGAATCACGGGCGGTTCCTTTATTTATATTGTAAGAGTGGACTTGATGATTTCCTACGCGCCGCTGTGGGAGACGATGAAAAAGCGCGGGGCCACGACCTACATCTTGCAGGTCAAGGGCGAGATTAGCAGCTCCACCATTCGGCGGCTGAAAGCCAATGAATCCGTTTCCACCAATACGCTGAAGACGTTGTGCAAAATATTGAATTGCACGTTGGACGATGTGATGGCCTATCTTCTCGACACGGAGCCGTCCAGCGAAGTATAAAATTGTAATAGTATATGTGCGCTTCAAGTAGGAGTTTTTAACTTCTGCCTGAGGCGCATTTTTAATGGCATTTGTAGAGACAGAAGCCGCTCTGCAGAAGTTGCCTCCATGTCAGGTGCTTGACCTGGGGGGTATGTACAGACAAGCGTAAAAGCTGTATTATGGAGTAAAAAATTCTTGGCTGTGAACGCTCCGGCGCTAAGCCAATGTTGAGGAGGCAATATGAAAGTAAAAAGCAATCAGGCCAACGACATGGCACCGCTGGAAATCATCCTCTATGGCGCAGTGGGCGATTACCGGGGCATATCCTCTGTCGGTGCGTTTTATAACCGGCTAGGGCTTCTCGCTCGGCTGGAATCCGGCGAGATTCCAACCGTTTCCTGGCTTCATATGAATCCCGTCGACTCCGAGGCGTTGGAGCAGATAATTCTCAAGGAACTGCGGCGAAAGAACCGCGGTCGCCTCGTAAGCGCTGTTCGAACCGGTGCGATGATGGACTGGCTCAACCTGGCTCCCGGGCGAGATGAGACCGTGCCTCAGGGTGAACTTTGGGTTGTGGACCGGTAACAGAACTGACGATTTTGAAGGACGGGTTTGAAGGCCCTGAAGAATGTGAAGAACCAAAATGGGACGGGGTGTGCAGCTTGCACACCCCGTTCCGTTCTTTTATGTCGTTTGCTATTACGCCGCTCCCAAATTCTGCCTCAAACTCTCCTTCACGGTTGCCGCCACGTCCCGGAGCACTCGCCGCTCCATCGGGGAGCAGTCTTCCAGTAGTGTCTGCACCTCTGAAAAATAAGCATACCGGTCCGCCGATTGGTTCCCGGCCAGCAGCCTGTCTAGGGTCAAATCCAGCGCCGCCGCAATGCGCACCAGAGCCTCTAGGCTGGGGTGTTTAACGGCCCGCTCAATGTGGCTGATATAGGGTGCAGAAAGCCCTGTCCGCTCTGCCAGCTGTTCTTGAGTCATGCCCTGATGGAGCCGGTTCGCCCGCACCTGGCGGCCAATTTCCGAGAAGTTCATAAACAGCCTCCTCTAAAAATTTCCCATCTGGTCATTTTCTCAATCGTGTCCTGCTTCTGTGTCAAAAACTCCTTTGCCTCAACCCACAGCTCCCCTTCCGGAATCTGGTTGCTGGGCAACGGCGCTCTGTTGAAGCAGTCAGTCCGGGCGGTGTTGTTGCGGATGCGTCCGATCAAGTGTGGCTCCCGGCGCTGAACCTCTGCCTGAATCAAATTCCGCAGACGACGATGGTCCTTCTCGCTGATGCGCAGTTGGTCCACATGGCAGATGTCCTCTGGGCTAAACCGGGACGTGAGGCCAAGCCTGTCATAAAACTCCAACAGGCATCCCACATCGTGAAAATCCTCAATGCTTCCATAATTGATTACATCAGTCGTTCTCATCCCGCCTTCCTCCTTTCCCGGATGACCTTCACTCGCTCCGCCAGGGTGGAGTATCGAGGGCGGGGCGGCGACTCCAAGGCCTTACGCACCATGTCCTCGTCCCCCACCAGAATCAACCGGCGCTTGGCCCGGCTGATTGCAGTATACAACAGATTCCTGCTCAACATCACACCAAAGTCCCGGATCACCGGCACGATGACAGTATCATACTCACTGCCCTGTGCTTTGTGGATGGTCAGCGAGTAGGCCAGATCAAACAGGGCGAGGTCGTGCGAATGGAAGCCAGTCACACCCCCGCCAAAGTCTACATCAAAGGATCGTGAATCCTGCCGGATCGAAATGATTCCAATGTCTCCATTACAATGACACTCCGCGTTCTCAGTCAACAACACCTTGTCCCGGTCACGGAAGATCAGCGGCTTCAGCGAAAGTTCGGGCTTCCCACCGGCGGGGGGATTGACAATCTGCTGGAGAGCCAGATTTAGCCCCCGGGCGCTGGCCCGGGATGACACGCGAAAGGGGGACAGCACTTGCACCTCATCACCCGCCGCAGTCAACGGACCATACAGAGCGACAATCTCCCACCGGGCCTGGGTATCCGTATATGCTTTCACCAACTGAAAACTATCGTCGAACTCCAACGTCACAGCACCTTCCTGATTGAAGTCCTGAACATTATTCAGAAGGGCTTCCGACTCCCGGTCCTGACGGTGGTTCCCCTGCAGATGGACGTGGGGGACGCCCAGAGCCAGCAGGTCCTGCAGCACATTTCCGGCCCCGACGCTCTGGAGCTGCTGGGGGTCGCCTACCAGCACCACCCGGCAATCGGAGGACGCCTGATTCAGTAGCCCTGCCAGCATCTCCAGTGTCAACATAGACGCCTCGTCGATCACCACCAGGTTGGTCGCCTTCCAGAGAGCGTGGCGATTGACCCCATCTAAAAAATTGCTGTCCGGTACCTTGCCTAGCGCCCGGTGGACGGTGTGGGCAGAATGGTCCGCTTTCACAGCCATATTCCGGGCGGCTCGGCCGGTAGGGGCGCAGAGAATGGTCTGCTGTTTGGGGGTCAAGATGGAATTGGCAAGGTGCAGCGCCCGAATCATGGTGGTCTTTCCGCTCCCGGCCCCGCCGGTGACGATGGTCATTCTGTGACTCAGACAGGTTTTCACTGCTTCTCTCTGGCTCTCGTCCAGCGGCGCAGCGAGGACGGCTTCCGCCCCGGCCAGAGCAGCGTCCAGTTGAGTTGCCGGAACCGGAAATTCAATGGCTCCCAAGCGCCTCGCCACCTCAATCGCCGCTGCCTGCTCGTAACGGTGATTGGCTCCTAGGTACAGCCGCTCCCCATCCGCCGCAAGGGTTTTCTTCTCCAACAACGCGTCAATCTGCCGGTCTATCTGCATGGCTGTCTGGCGGCTCTGCTGGCGCAGGCACCGCGCCAGCAGTTTATCCGCCGGAAGATAGACGTCCCCGCTCATGGCCGCTTGGTACAGCACGTCCAGAACCGTATTTCCCTGTTTCTGTGAAGGGTTCGTTTTTGCGTTCATTCAATTGCCTCCTAATTGATCGTTTTCTGTAGTAGAAACTTAATAATTTTATATTACACTATTTAGTGTCAAGTGTCAAGCAGAGATAGATACTTATTTGTTTCAATTAAACCTTTTTCTTGACAGAGGACACATAAAAATGTATATTGAGCATAGGGGGTGATTGCATGAACTTGACAATTGGGGAGAAGATCAAAGTTTTGATGAACCGTCAGGGCGTGACTGTAACGGAGTTGGCTGCGGCTACCGGTCAGACGCGCCAAAATCTGTCCAATAAGCTTAACCGGGACAATTTTACGGAAAAAGAAGCCGAGGTGCTAGCCAAGGCGCTAGGCTGCAGCGTGTCAGTCATTTTCACCAAAATTGGCACCGGAGAGTCGATCTGATTCCTCAATCGACTGACACTGTGTGCACCTCTGGCTGTCTCGCTAATTTTGCTAAAAAGTTTGAGTATTGTTCCTTTATTGGAACAATACTTTCATTTTATATATTAAATGTTGACAATATTCTTTTTACGTGGTAGTATTTAGTCAGATATACGCCCGCGAATCGTTGGCACGGTTGCGGGCGCAGGAATGGTAACATCCTGCTCAGCCCTTACGGAACCAAACGACCAGCCACCCTTCCGGGAAATGGTCGCGCGGACGCACCGTCATCGATATCCACCGTCTGTTTGACGTGGGTATTGATGGCGGTGCGTTCTTTTTTATTCCATTGGGTTAAAAATGGATGATTTTGGAAACTATAAACCCGGAGGGGATATGATGACATTTCGATATTATGACTGTGAAGGGCATCAGCTGACTTCCGAGCAGTTGAGAGAACTAAATATTTCAACTCCGGTGATGGAACATGTCTTTGCGTCGGTTCTGAAGCGAGTACAGGAAGAAATCGATATGCCGGCAAGTTCTTCCAAGGTACCTGAGCCCGTTGAAAGCTGACCCGTTCTATGATAAAATTAGCCTGGCTTTTAAGCCGGGCTAATTTCCTAAGGAAGGAGGATTATGAGCAAATCCAAAATGCTAAAGGTATCCGAGGCCGCAGGCGGCCTCGTACTTGCCCTATACATTCGTGTTTCCACAGACCGTCAGGCCGATGAGGGTTATTCCATCGACATCCAGACAGAGAAGCTTCAGGCCTATGCCAAGACCATCTCGGGCGTTGACGAAGTTCGCCTGTATACCGATGATGGGTACAGCGGCGGCTCCCTTGACCGCCCAAAGATGGGAAAGCTCATTGACGACATTCAGGGGGGCGAGATCACCCATGTTATGGTGGTAAAGCTGGACCGTCTCAGCCGCTCCCTCAAGGATACGATGCACCTGATCGAGGATGTTTTTATTCCCAACAACGTGACCTTCATCAGTATTCTGGAGAGCTTCAACACCAATACCCCTTTTGGCCGGGCCATGGTGGGCATCCTGTCCGTCTTCGCCCAGTTGGAGCGAGAGAACATCTTCGAGCGGACACGCGGAGGGATGCAGAAGCGGGTCGAGGCGGGCTTTTGGCCGGGAGGCGGGCGCACGCCCTATGGATACGACTACGACCTCACACAGGGCATCCTGGTACCCAACGCGGATGCCGAGAAGGTTCGATACATCTATGACCGGTATCTCAACGGGGAGGCCCTTCAGGCCATAGCGGACGCCCTGGGGCTGAAGTATGAGCGGGTGGCTTACAACATCCTAACGCGGAAATCCAACGCCGGCTTCATCGTCTACAACGGCCAGGAATACCGGGGCAAGCATGAGCCCATCATCTCTTTGGAAACCTACGAGAGGGCCATGGAACTACTTCGCATCCGGTCAGCCAATAAAATGGTCTGCAAGACGGACCATCTTTTGACGGGGTTGGTGCGCTGCGGGCGCTGCGGCGCCCGGATGCGCTACTCAAAGTGGGGCAAAGCTGGCTACAAGCTGGTGTGCTACTCCCAGCAGACCAGCAAGCGGTATCTGGTGAAGGACCCCAATTGCGACAATCCCGCCACCTGGGCGGAGGATGTGGAGGACGGCGTGGTACAGGCTTTGTTCCTTGCTGTAAAGGAGCGCCTTGTGGATGCCCGGGAAACCGTGGAGTCTCAAGGTACCTCCGCGATGCTTCAAGAGCAGCTGGAGCGTACCGAAGCTAAACTTCGGCGGCTTTACAGTCTCTATGGCGACGATGGAGACGAAGCCTTGCTGGACACCATTCAGGAGACGAAGGCCGAGGTGGCCCGTTTGGGCGAATCACTGATTGATGAGAACACCCGGAATTCGGCGGCCCGGAACGCCATGAGGACCTTTGCACAGTTGGAGGGAATCCAGGACGCCTGGGACGAGATGAGTGTTCCTGAACAACGGATGGTGCTGGCCTCGGTTGTGGAAAGCATTACAATTGACAGCGAGTTTACTGACGTTAAGCTTAAATATGGACTTAACACGCAATTATCTTAGAATTTGGACAACGGAACGCTATCCCGCTGAAACCGCTGCTGCCGATACTGCACGGGATCAGCAGCCGCAGAAGGACTAATCCCCAAAGGGCATATTGCAGCTGCAGACTAATTTTGCCTCTTAGAAAATAGCGCAGAGCGATGATAACTGCAATTAAAATGCTTGAGGTAACAATCCATTTAATCACTACTATTTGCCTCCTCCATCTGTTGCAGTATCCCATATAGCTCGTCAAGTTCCGCCTGCGAAAGTGCCTGCTTTTTTGTTAGAGTGCTTACCATAAGGCTTAGGCTACCTTTATAGACCCGGTTGAGAAAATCCTCTGTTTCCTGCAGAGCAGCGTCTTCACGCTTAATGAGAGAAGAATAGACTTTCATACCCTCTTTATCCTCGCAGCGGATTAGGCCCTTTTCCGTCATGCGGCGAAGCATCGTCAACGTCGTACTCCGGGTCCAGCCCACATGTTTCTGCAAATAATCCGTGGTCTCTCTGCCTGTGCGTGGTGACGTTTCCCATAAACACTCCATGAGGTGCCATTCGGTATTGGTAAGTCTTATATTTGGCTCATTCACTTCAATCACGCTCCATTCTGTTTACATTGTAGACATATTATATGCTCAGCTGTTTACATTGTCAACATCTGAGCATATAAAAATTATTTGACAAGCAAATACCATTAAATTGGGCTAGAGATACACCCCCCATCACTTCGTTCAGATAGTCGGTTATAGCCTTTAATCCACCAACGCAATAGGCCGATATTTTTAAAATGTACAAGTCAAAATGCAGGTCATGAAATAGGCAAAGTCGCCCGAGAAGGTTAATCCTCGGGCGACTTTATTCTTCACACTTTTGCCGCCATCTTGATAATCAGTAGCTCCACAGCCCGCTCCGTCCAGCCCTTGGACTTCCAGCGGTCGGGTCTATCAATCACCCCAGCGGCTACCAGCTATCCCCCGAACTTCTCATGATACCGGTGTAGCATCGTGACAAACTGCTTCCGGGTCAGCGGACTGTCCAGCATCAGATCGCCAGAGGCATTCCCCTGCATGATACCGCTGTCCACGGCCCACTACACAGGCTCCGGCAACTCCATCGCATACAAAACCTCACGGCCCCCAGAATCGTCTTTGCGGCCCGCGTGCGCTCCATCACCTCGCCGCCGTTGGAATCGTTCCCTACGGCGGTATTGCCCTCAATGCACAGGTAGCCTGTGGCCGTAATCTGCGCAATGATTCCGCAGTGATCGGGAATCTTGTCCCCACCCCAGTCGAAAATCACAATGTCCCCCGGCAGGTATCCGGATGTGACCCACATCCCGGCCATTTTGGCCGCGTTCATCAGCGCCGTGCAGCTTGCCGTTTTTACGGGCAAGGATACTCCCGACTGCGCACAACACCGCCGCGCAAATACCACACACCACGGATACGCGTCTCCGGACACCTCCCGCCCGTAGTACCAAGTGTTGTATTTGATCTTGTTGCTTCCGGCCGGGGATTCAACTCCCCCCACCTCCACCAGACAAAACCGCTGTGGCTCTATGGCCACAGCGGTTTTTAATTTCTGCAAAAACCCAGTCAGCAACCCATACACAAACAATTCTATGGGGATTACTTTATTTCCGCCCCATCCGCTCCATGCGCTCGTCAATGGCCATGCATATGAAATCGTTCAGGCTCTCCCCCTACTGCGTCCGCTGCGGCTCCCGGAAATTCGTCGGCTACGTGGGAAAGCGCCGTCAAGTTGATATATAAGCACCCTAAAAACAGAACAGGCCGGGCACCCTATGATGCCCGGCCGTTCCATTTACTGCAGGTCAGTCTTTTCTTTGGATTTTCTATTTAAACGTTCAACCAGGGCGGCCGTCCGTATCCGGTAGTCATCCAACTCAGTCACGATTCCCATAAAAGAAGAAACCAAATCCAGTGAAGCTCGCAGAGTACTCTGCGAGCTCTGGTCAATCGCTCGTTTCGTCAGGCGCATAGCCTGCTGAGGCCCGTCCAACAGTTTTTGAACATATTGTTTCACATAATCATCTAACTGGTCATCGGGTACAACGCGTGTGACAAGACCGATCCTCTCCGCTTCAGGGCCTTTTAGGACCCGTGTTGTCAAAAACAAGTCGAGTGCCTTGTCTCGCCCTACAAGGCGAGGTAAAAAGTAAGCGCCGCCGTCACCGGGTACAATTCCTGCGTTGAAATAGCTTTCGGAAAGCGAAGCACTCTCCGAAGCAATCCGGATATCACACATCAGAGCCATATCCAACCCCGCGCCCACAGCCGCACCGTGAACCTTTGCAATCACTGGTTTGTCGATTTCCTCCAGAATCAGTGGAATACGCTGGATCCCGTCCCAAAGAGAGTTCTTTCTAGCAAGCGCAGTGGAAGTAATATCCTCATTGCTTTCAAAAAATCCATTTCCTGTCGCCATGGCCTTTACATCTCCTCCGGCGCAAAACGCTTTCCCGTTTCCCGATAGAAGAACAACGTAAACATCATCCCGATCTCGGATGTCCTCCAGTGCGTTTGCCCAAAGTTGAATCATTTCTTCGCTGAAACAGTTGAGATGTTCCGGGCGATTTAGTGTAATGCGGGCTAAATGATTTTCTACTTCATAAATTAAATCCGACATATTATAATCTTACCCCTTCTTAATCTTCGCAATACTTGTAGATGGCGTATGCGGTATTCAATGTGTGCTTTTGTCGATATAATAGCTGTTTTACAATTATTATATCACAAAGCCATATTATGAGTTGACAGAAAATCAGCCCAATAAATCCTTAATTTCCAAGCAAATAGCTGAAATGTTTGCTAATTCAGAACCTTTATTCTTTCTTAACGGAGTAAAGGACATAAAATCGCAAATTGCAAGTTCAAGTTGGACACCCATGGTAGAGAAGGTGTAGGTTCTTA
>NZ_DALZCH010000033.1:0-30512 GCF_031978065.1 Oscillibacter sp. | reverse complement strand
TGATACCGTGCTGATCTCTGCGGAGCTGGTGGCGCTGCTCCAGAAAATCCGGGACCACTTTGGAAAGCCCATCACCGTCAACAGCGCCTACCGCACGGCTACATGGAACGCCAAGCAGGGCGGCGCTCCTAAATCCCAGCACCTTTTGGGCATGGCGGCAGATATTTCTATTGCGGGCGTGTCGCCGCTGACGATTGCGCAGTATGCGGAGTTCTTGCAGCCGGGGGCCGGAGGCATCGGAGTATATAAGTCCTTCGCCCATGTGGATGTGCGGAGTACCCGGACGCGCTGGGACAGCCGCAGCGGCAGTGAGAAGGTCGTCACTGGCTGGCCGGGGTATACGGAGGTGTCGGAGCTGGACAAGGCCGTGGACAAGCTGGTAGCCACCGGAGTGATTGACAGCCCCGACCGCTGGAAGTCCGGGAACTGGACGAAGCGGGCCGTGGAGCTGCTGATTATCAAGATGGCCGCTAGAATGTGAACGAGAGCCGAACAGGGCGGGGCGCTGCCCCGTCCTGATTTTCTAAGAGAGGTGGATACGATGGCAAAGACAAACGGCCCTGACATGTCCCGCGACACGTCGAAAGCAGGGCAAACTGTTCAGCAAGGGCAGTATTCAGTATCATATGACAGCGACGGGTATGCAAAGAGTGGTACAAAAACTTCTGACAGTCCCGGCGTTGTTGTTGATGGCAAGTATTACAGCTCTGAAAGTTGGGGGGGAGGGGGAAGTTCTAGCGGCGGAGGGAGTTCGTCCGCCAGCAGCACGCAGAATTCTGCCGGAACATCTTCCACGGGAAGCGATTATTCAAAGTATTTGAAGGACCTGTATGCAGCGCAAACAGCATCCCAGTTGGCGGCGCTGAAAAGCACCTACGACCAGAATGCGGCGGATTTGTCGGCGCAGGCTGCAAAAATCCCTCAGACGTATTATGCCGCCCAGAATGACGCGGCGGCGCAAAACGAGATTGCGAAGCAGTCTTTTAACGAGTATGCGGCATCCCGGGGGCTGAATACTGGCACGTCCGGACAGGCTGCGCTTGCCAACTCGGCGGTGCTGCAAAAGAATCTTTCAGCCATCAGTACCGGCGAAGCGGATGCACTGAGCGAAAACGCACTGGTTGCACAGAAATTAAAGTCTCAGTACGATTCGGCCATCAATCAGGCGCAGGCCAGCGGTAATGCTCAGCTTGCGCAGGCGCTTTATCAGGAGTATGTACGTCAGGCGGATGCGCAAACTGCGTCACAGGCGGCGCAGCAAGCGCAGGCAAACTGGGAAACGCAGTATCAGACGCAATTGCAGCAGTATGCAGACAGTCAGAATCAGTGGCAGCAGGAATTCAATTACAGCAAGCAGAGCGACGCCCAGAAGTACGCCTATAATTTGGCAGCGTCCATGCTTAGTCAGGGGGTAATGCCGGACTCATCCACGCTGACCGCTGCTGGAATTTCTTCTACCGATGCGCTCAATATGAAGTTGGCAGCGATGCAGGGGCAATCATCTGGGGCCGTCTCGGGGACGCTGGTTAAGAAGTCCAATAAAGACAAAGACAAACCCGTGTCGTATGATAATGGGGGGTTAAGTACCGCACAGATCGAGCAGCTGCAAAACTACTATGGCGTTACCGCAGACGGGTACTGGGGGGCCGCTTCCACCAAGGCCGCAGGGACGCTGGGAGCCGATCAGGCGTGGTATAACTATAAGCTAAACGCGGGTGGTTCGACGGGCGGAATAAATGTTGCCAATTATAACGGATTGAAACGGACAATCTCCACGTATAAGGCCGCCGGAAAGAACGATAGCGCGGCATCGTACATCGCGGCAAATTGGGACAGCCTGAATGCCGAACAGCAATCCGACCTCAGAAAGTATTGCGCGGAAATCGGTATTTCAATATAACCGGAGGGGCATATGGCAAAGCTTGACATTAAATTTAATAATGGCGGTAAAACATACTCGTTTGATACTGCGACCGCAAAGAAAAAGCCGGTGTCTGTCCAAGAGGAAATGCAGGACAGCGACACCCACCCCAATGATCCCGTAACAAGAATGCTGATTCGCGATTTGTCAAAGCAGGGCCGCACAAGCCGTGTCGCTGACACGGTGAGCGGTGCTTTAAAGTCTACGGCAGGGGGTCTGATGGATGCGGCGGGGGTACTGTATCAATCTGGGCAAAATGCCCGGAGCGCTGGGAATCAGCAGATTTTGGACGAATATAAAACCACCCTATATCGTGCACAGCGGGAGCTTTCCAACATGCAAATTGAAAACGCCCGCACACCCGGCGCATGGGGCGAGGTGGACCTGCAAGCGCAGAGAAACATTCTTGCGGATGCCCGTAGGAAATACGATGCTATGAACAAGGTTGTTCAGGGGGGCGTGCAGGAAAAGGCCACGGAAGCGGCCAGAGATTTCGCCGGTGGCGTCACCGCCTCCGGAATGCAGGATGTGGAGCGTGCTAAGGAGGGCATGGGCAAGCTCGGGCGGCTGGCGGTGGACGTGGGCGTTGCCGGGACGCAGATGGTGGCGGATGTTGGGATGGCGGCGATTACCGGCGGCAGTGCGCTGGTTCCCATGGCGGCCCGTGCCTTCGGAGGAAGCACGCAGGACGCGCGGCAAAGCGGGGCATCCTTTGGGCAGCAGGTGGCGTATGGTCTTAGCAATGCTGCGCTTCAGGTGGGCACTGAGAAGATGTTCAACGTGGCCGCTCCGTTTAAGAAGATGTTTGGCGCGGGCGTGTTGGACAAGGCCCTCGAAAAAGCGACGGCCAAATTGACGGGGAGTGCCGCAGGACGTGCTGCGTTGTCCACGCTCAGTGAAGCGTCGGAAGAAACTGTGGCGGGGATTCTGGACCCGCTCCTGAGGGCGGCCACGCTGGGCGAAAAGCCAGAATGGGACGCTGGGCAGATTTTGCAAGAATCTCTGGTGGGCGGCATTTTGGGCCTTGCCGGGTCTGGCGTGGAGATTGCCACGCAGAAGCGCGGGAATGTTGCTCAGGAAGCCCCAGGAGCGACAGGGCGTGACGCGGCAGGGGATTTGACTGCCGGGCCGCAAACGGCCCCCACGGAGGCCGTAAAAAGTGCCGCCAACCCCAACGGGTTAACGGCACTAAGTGAGCGGGAGCAAATTAATTTATCCAGCGGAAAGAAAAATAAGATTGTGTCGTCGTTTAAAGACACAGTGGATTTTGTCAGAAATGCCTTGCAGAATAAGCAAAATTCAGATCGGGCGTATCTTGGAAAAGTTCCGGATTCAGTTGCGCAGAAGGTTCTGTCGGATACTGGCGTAAATATTTCCGGATATAACGCAGTGCTTTCAAGTGATGCTGTGCGGCACATGTTTAAGAATCACGGGGACCCAATTGTAGAATCCGCGCGAGGGCAGGTATCTCTTGATCCTAAAACCGCCGCTAACATTACGTTGGTATTGTCAAATCCAGACAAGGTTACTTTTTCAAATCAAACGGATGCTTTTGGAAGACCGACGCTGATGTTTGAAAAGCAGATTGGGGACAACTACATCACGGCGCAAGCTGTTACCGATGGGACAAAGTCTCTTACCACGGATACGATGTACATAAGAAAGAAAGCGTCCCCTGCTACGGTTGATGAGATGCAAACATCCCCCAACCAAACGTCCGAAACGGGCAGCAGGTCAACACTTTCTATAAATAGTATACCCAGTTCAAACGCAAATGTCAAGAATGATATTCTTTTGGACATATTTACAGGCAAAAAGCGACTTGAAAACGGGGAATTCGTAGACGTTCCTCAGCCTATGGGAGATACGAGTTGGGCCGACGGCAGTTTGGGAAGCGCGCAGGCTGGATTCTCTACGCTGGGCATGCGCGGAACAGAGCAAGCATCCCGCCTCGCGCAGCAGAATCCGTATAATCAGTATCAGGAAGCCGCCACGGCGCTGGACCGTGAGGATTACGCAAAGCTGTTTCGGTATGAGAGCCAGACAGAGCAAAAATCTTTGCATCTTGCGGACGAGCTTCTTTATTACAAGAAGGACGGACAGCGTACGTTCCTGAAAGACATAGACGAAACCGCATTTTCAGAGCTTTGCCAAAGTTTGGACGAGGCTACCGCATGGAATGGCCCCCAGACCGATGCCGCGAAAATGATTCAGACGGAGTTGCAGGGTCGCAGTGTCAACGGAGAGGTTACATCAGAGGAGTATACGAATTGGCTGCGCGTCATGAGTGAACACGCACAGGCCGGGGGGCAAGGTACGCAGGCTTGGGCCAAGTACAGCCGTAGCAGCAATGAAAACGGGTTCCAGTCAGAAAGCGACGCGTGGAAGCGAGTGGAAGAAAATGTGCACCTAACACACGAGCAGAGACAAGACGTTTTCAGGCAGATTGTAAAGTTCGACACCCAGATTGAATCTGTTGAGCCCGGAGATACAAGCGCTATGAAAGACCTGATTTTACAAATTGGGTCTGAACGCGGTGTTTTGCGTGGGGTTTCCGGAATGCAGAGCGAGGCGCTTAAAAAGCTCTCTGATTCTGCTCTGGATGCGCTGACCTTTGACGAGTTGAAGACCTTTGCATACGCATCCACGAGCGCAATTTCAGCGGACACAACCCCCGCCAACCTCGGGCAAAAGCTGAAAACCATTCAGGTTCTGAGTATGCTCTCGAAACCTACCACCGCGGGGCGGAACCTTGTAGGAAATACCACGTTCTACGGAATTGACGCTGTATCCATGAATGGGGCAACGATTTTAGACAAGGTGCTTTCCAATATCACAGGAACGCGCAGCGTAGCCGCAGAAAAGCCCTCCCTTTTTAACAAGGCTTCGAGGGATGCGTTTAAGCGGTCCCTTGCGGAAATTACGCTGGACGTGGATATGGACGGTTCTGAAAGTCGGTATGGGACTTCTACCAATCGGACGTTTAAGGCCAGCGGGAATATCGCAGAACGTTTTATGTCAGCCTTGGAACGCAACCAGGCATATCTTCTGAACGCTACGGACGAGTTTTACAAGGGGGCCGCGCGGTCTACTGTGGATGCGACGCAGGCGCTTGTTGACAGCGGAAAGATCAAGACCAGTAACGGGGGATATGCAGCAGAACAGGCGGATAATCTGGCGAAGTACCGTACTTTTCAGGATAACAGCCGAGCTTCTGTGGCAATCCAGACGGTGCATGATCTTTTGAACATGTTCGGAGTTGGCGATAGTGGGCGCACCGTCGGGGGAAGAACTATTCACGCTTTCGGTGCTGGCGACATCGTGGCTCCGTTTACCAAAGTCGCGGGCAACCTCGTTTCGCGTGGAGCAGATTACAGCGTTTTCAATGCGGCTAAGGGCATATTTGAAATGGGTAGCGTAATTAAAGACGCGGCTGGCGGAAAGGGCGTTGACCCTGCAAAACAAGCGAGGGCCGTTTCTGACGTATCCCGTGGCCTCACTGGGTCCGCCATTGCTGCGGGGTTCTACGCGATAGCAAAAGCTGGACTGCTGCGCAATGCCGATGATGACGATGATCAAAATGTCGCAGCGCTGAATAAAGCGGAGGGCATGACCGGAACGCAGCTCAATCTTGACGCGCTGGGCCGCACGCTGAATGGGCAGTCCACAGAATGGCAATCTGGAGACACTTTGCTTGATCTTTCCTCTGTGGAGCCGCTAAACGTCCTGATGAACATTGGGACAAAAGCGGCACAGTGGGATGGAAATACCGGGATTGTCTCAAAATTCGGCGACGCGGCTAATGCTCTCGCGGAGTCCTCGGCAGATCTGCCGGTACTTCAAAATATCGGGCGGGGAGCCACCGACATTTTCAAATATGGGCGGGGCTACAAGGAAGTCATTGCAGAGCAGACGGCGAATACACTTGCCTCCTCTGTAATACCAAATATAGTTGCGGGCGTCGCAAAGGGAACTGACGACAAAGTGCGCAGTACCTATTCCAGTGGGACGCTCGGGGGGAATACGGTTGATATGGTCAAGAGTAAAATCCCCGGACTGCGCCAAACATTACCTACCTCTGTTGATAATTTCGGAGAGGAGAAGACCTATGGGAGCAGTGACGCAGGGAACTTCCTGAATGCCGTGTTTAATCCTCTGGGGGTAAATACCTATTCTCAAAGCAAAGTCAGCAAAGAACTTCAAAGCGTCCGGGAAAAGACTGGCGATGCGTCTATTTACCCTGAAAAAAGCGCAGTCGGCTCGTCTGTATCCATTGACGGCGAAAAGCTGGAGCTGACATACGATCAACGGCAGAAATTTCAGGCATTTTACGGGGCGACGAATATGGCCTACATGAGTACAGTTATGGGGAGCCGGGAATACCGCAGCGCAAGCGCAGATGAAAAGGCGGAGTATCTATCCGAGGTTAAGGCATACGCCTACCAGAGCGCAAAGCACCGCATTCTTGGAGCCGACACTCCCAGCATCGTAGAAAGGTACGACGGCGCGGCAAAACAAGGAATCGGGTTTTGCACCATGTACGACTACTCCCGGCAGGCAAATGCGTTGACTGCTGATAAGGACAAGAACGGGGAATCTATAACCAACAGCAAAAAGGAAAAAGTAATCGCCCTGATTGACAGCATGGATATTTCAGTTAAAGCAAAGGATTATTTGTACTATGAGGTTGCGGAGTACAAGGACACAAGAAGCTCCTATGCGTCGTGGCATTAAAAAGCGGAGGGGATTTCCCCTCCGCTTTTGCGTTACACAGTTGCGACACAGTGTTAGTTGTTTTGATTGGTACTGCTAGTAAAGAATTTACAAAAGTTTTAAATCAACGTTGGACAAAGCTTATTTTAAGGCCGCACACCGAATTTTCTAGGTTTTTTTTGCGGTCCGGTTATGTAACACAGGCGAGATTCAGGGCTCCTCGTCCGGTTCGTCGGTCAAATGCATGACGGAAACCTCGTAGGCCGTACGCTGCTGGGGTACGCCGTCCACGACCTTTGTATAGACGCGGCTCTGGAACCGGCCTTCCACGCCCAAGGGCTCACCGACCTTTCGGCGGCTGACGCTTTGGGCCAACTGTCCCCAGACGATGACGGGCAGATAGTCCGCCCGGCTGTATCGCCGGCCCACGGCCAGCATCACATCGCAGATGCTACGGCCAAGGGGCGTGCGGCGGAGGATGGGGGGCTTGCACAACGTCCCGGTTAGGAGAATGCGGTTGATCGGTTTGCCGTCCCATGGCTCCATGGAAGCGGCATAAACCGTCAGTACCAGACGGCTGCCGCAGCCGCTTTTATTGTTGAAGGAGCGGAGCTGGCCGAGGACATGTACGTTTTCGCCCTCCGCAAGACAAGGCGGCAAGGGCGCGCGCACAAGCACAGGGAGCGTGTCCAACTGGCCGGAGAGACGCTCCACGCGCAGGGAAATGCAGTAAAAGCTGACGTCGTGGTTTTCGTGGGAAAAGCTGGGAGGGGCGGCCACCGTGCCGCACAGCTCCACTTCGTTTCTGGTTTGTTCCATGCCGTACACCTCTGTCCGTAAAGATGACGGGACAGAGTCGGCGCGCCGCCGACCGCATCCCATCGCAAAACCTGCACCGCCCGCAGTCACGCGCTTTTGCGCGGACACTCGCAGTGTGGTACAGCCTATGACGGGCTTGTCTGAAATAGACCGGAAGATTTCTCTTTCCAAACGGAGGAATTCGCATATAATAAAGAAAAGAAAAGGGGAGGAGGCGCGTTCCATGGCAAATCTGATGGACTATCTTGACTGGCGGGGAGATTTAACCTTTTCTCAGGCGCCCTTCAATGAGGTTGACAGCCTGATTTTTTCAGAGCTGGCCTATGCCGATTTTCAAGGAATCGTCCCCGGTGTGGACGAGAAGGGCGGTGTGCCGCTGCGTGAAGCGGTGGAGCGTTTCTTTGCCGAGGGTAGGGAAAAGGAACTGAAGAGGAGCGTGCTGCTGCCGGAGAAAATTCCGGGCATGCTGAAAAAGCTAAGCGGCTCCGTCCGGTTTCAGGATTTGCTTCTGAGCTGCTGCGAGGAGCATCTGGACGAGGTGCGCCGGGAGCAGTTTGCCGCCATTTCTGTGGAGCTTCCGGGGCGGACGACGTACCTTGCTTTCCGGGGAACGGACGACACGCTGGTTGGCTGGAAGGAAAACTTTGATATGGCTCTTCGAGACGCGGTTCCCGCCCAGATACGGGCGGCAGACTACGTGGACAGGGTCGCCAGACAATACTGGGGCTGGAAGCTGTACCTCGGAGGCCACTCTAAAGGGGGAAATCTGGCGGTGTACAGCGCCGTACATTCTAAAAAAACGGTTCAGAATCGGATCCTTGCTGTTTACAACAACGACGGACCCGGCTTTCGGGCCACGCTTACGGGCCGGGAGGAGCACCGGCGGATCGCGGACAGAATTCACACGATTCTGCCCAAGTCCTCCGTGGTAGGTCTGCTGATGGAGCACGAAGAAGATTTGACCGTGGTGGATTCCACGCAGATAGGAATTTTGCAGCACGACGGCTTTTCCTGGTGCGTAATGGGATCAGAATTTGTCCGGGTGGACGACATGACCGATATCGAAGTAAACGACAGAGTGCTGAAGGCGTGGGTAAACGGCCTCAATCAGGAGCAGAGAGAGCGATTCTCCGACGCGCTGTTCGAGGTGCTGTCCGCGTCCAGCGCAGACACGCTGGCAGAACTGCGTGCACAGGGACCCAAGTCCGCCGTTGCCGTATTAAAAGCGCTGGCGGTGCTGGACAAAAAGACGTTGACAGCGCTGAATTTTGCCGTGGGTGTGCTGTTTAAAACCGGTACCCAGTCCCTACTGGAGGATTGGAAGAGGGATGGCCGCCGCCTTTTTAAGGAGTGGGCAGACTGGAGAGAGAGCCGGAGCGAACAGGCGGAGAAAATGTAAAAAGCTCCGATGGGAAGAGATTTCCACCGGGGGCTAAATCGATTGTCTCCAGACCGCTTTTTTCAAAAAAGTATTTACTTATAGGGAGCGCGCTCTATGAGCGGACGGAGGAAAAAATGCAGGGCCCCGGGGAATTTACTTCCCCGGGGCCCTGTCTTGCATCGCCAACAGGCGATAAACTTGTTTTCAAATAAGCGTCCTTAAAAAAGGCATCAAAGCAAGTCTTTGAACGCTTGAAATTTGACTGCCGGAAGTTTTTAACTACCGTTCCTCACGGAAATAGGGGAGGCCCAAAGACGCGGGCGGCTGATTTTCCTTCCGGTTGCGCATGGAGACAACCACCAGCACGGCCAGCGTCACCAGATAGGGCAGCATCTTGAACAGCTCCTGAGAGCTGCGGTTCAAGCCGGGAATGTAGAAATACATCCAGAACAGCAGACCGAAGAGATAGGAACCCCAGATGGCGCCGATGGGCTTCCATGTGGCGAAGATGACCAGCGCCACCGCCAGCCAGCCCAGAGATTCGATTCCACCGTCGTTGGCCCAAGTACCCTTGGTGTAGTCCATCACATAGTACAGTCCGCCAAGGCCGGAGAGGCCCGCGCCAAGGCAAGTGGCCAGATACTTATTGCGGGTGACGCTGATGCCCGCCGCGTCGGCGGTACCGGGGTTTTCGCCCACGGCCCGCAGATTCAGGCCCATGCGGGACCGGCTCATGAAAATGTGAAGTGCCACGGCGATCAGAATGGCCGCATAAGCCAAGAATCCATAGGAAAAGAACAGCTTTCCTGCGCTTCCAAAATCGGCCAGAGGTGTGGAGGAGCGATATGCGGAAGAGGTGACTGCCACAGAAATCTGCCCCACGCCACCGGCCAGCTTATTCAGGCTGCCACCAAAGAAGTTGGCAACGCCGCCGCCAAAAATCGTCAGGGTCAAGCCGGTGACGTTTTGGTTGGCACGGAGCGAGATTGTCAGAAAGCTGAAAATCAGCCCGCCCGCCGCCGCCACCAAAAAGGCGCACAGCATGGAGATCAGAAGGCCCGCAACGGGAGAGGGGGAGGTGGTGGATGCCTCATAGAAAAACGCACCCATCAGACCCGCGATGCCCCCTAAGTACATAATGCCGGGGACACCCAGATTCAGGTTGCCGGAGCGCTCCGTCAGGATTTCGCCCAGCGCGCCGAACAGGATGACCGTTCCAAAGACGATGGCCGCCTGAAACAGAGAGATGAATTGTGTCATGCGTCCGCCCTCCCCACCGGGCAGCTCCCGTCGGGCTTGCGGCGGAAGCTGACTTTATAGCTGATGAAAAACTCGCTGCCGAGAATGCAGAACAGCAGAATGCCGGTGATGATTTCCGACACGAAGTTATTCAGGTTGTACCGGGATGCAATTTCCACGGCGCCCTTCTCCAGAAACAGAAGAAGGAAGGAAAAGAGGATCATCACAAAGGTGTTGAATTTTGAGAGCCACGCCACAATGATGGCGGTGAAGCCCCGTCCGCCCGCTGTGGAGGTGGAAATGGTATGGGACGAACCGGAAACCGCCAGAAAGCCCGCCACGCCGCAGATCGCACCGGAGAGAAGCATGGTGCGGATATAGACCTTCTGCACGTTGATGCCGGCATACCGCGCGGTGTTCTCACTGTCGCCCACCACGGCGATCTCATAGCCCTGCTTGGAGTATTTCAGATAGCTGTACATCAATACGGCGATGATAAGCACGATGATGACATTCAGCATGTATGCCTGCCCGAATACGCTGGGAAACCAGCCGTCCTTAGTAAGCTGGTTGATGACGCCCACGGAGTTGGACCCGGCGGGATTTTCCCATTTGGACACGGCATAGCTGGTAAGCTGAATGGCCACATAGTTCATCATCAGGGTGAACAGCGTCTCATTGGTGCCCCAGCGGGCCTTGAACACGCCGGGAATCAGACCCCACACGCCGCCGGCAATCATGGAAACCACCAGCATGACCAGCAGCAGAACCGGGGTGGGAAGAGTGCCGCCCAGATAGATCATGCACGCTGCGGTGGCAATGCCGCCCACCAGAACCTGTCCCTCCGCGCCGATGTTCCAAAACCGCATCTTAAAGGCCGGGGCCAGCCCCACGGCGATGCACAGCATCATCATCGCGTCCCGGATAGTGACCCATGCGCGGCGTGAGGTGCCAAAGGCACCCTGAAACATAGCCTCGTAGACCTTCAGGGGGTTGAGGTGAACGATGGAAAAAATAATCAGGCCGGAGAGCACCAGCGCCAGTGCCAGCGCGGCGCCCCGGATCAGCCAGGATTTTTCTCTGGAAATGCCCACGCGCTTTGAAATGTGGATCAGGGGTTCACTGCCGCTGCATTTGGAGGTGCCGCACGCGGAAGTACCGCAGGCTGTTTCAGGCTTGCTCATGACGCCGCACCCTCTTTCCTGAACTGAGTCATCAGCAGACCGAGGCCCTCTTTCGTGGCTTCTTCACGGGGGACAACGCCACTGACCTGACCGCCGCACAGCACCACAATCCGGTCGCACAGCTCCAGCAGCACGTCCAGATCCTCGCCCACGTAAATCACGGCCACGCCTTTGAGCTTTTGCTCGGTCATAAGGTTATAAATCGTATAGGAGGTGTTGATATCAAGGCCCCGGACGGCATAGGCGCTCATCAGCACCGTGGGGTTCATGGCGATCTCCCGGCCCACCAGAACCTTTTGCACATTGCCGCCGGAGAGCTTGCGAATCTGGGTGGCAACGCTGGGCGTGACAACCTCCAGCTCATCCACCACTGTCTCTGCCAGCTTCTTGGGCTTTTTCCGATCGGCAAAAACGCCCCGGCCGCTGAGATAGCTGCGCAGCAGCATATTGTCCGTCAAATCCATGTTGGCGACAAGCCCCATGCCCAGCCGGTCTTCCGGAACAAAGGACAGGGCCACGCCCATTTTCATAATATCCAGCGGAGATTTGCCAATCAGTTCGTGAACGTGCTTGGCGTTTTCAGGATCGTTGGTGGGGGCGTTCGGATTCCACTCCTCATCCTTATAGAGGATGCTGCTGCCCGGCTCGCAGAGTTGAAGACCGGCAATGGCCTCCAAAAGCTGCTTCTGGCCGGAACCGGCGATGCCCGCAATGCCTAAAATTTCACCGCCCCGGGCGGTAAAGCTCACGTCGCTGAGACGGGGGACCCCGTCCTTGTCCTTTACGGTGAGGTGTTGAATCTCAATGCGCTCGGTGGTCTTTTCGGCCTTGGGGCAGTCGATATTCAGCTCCACGGCCCGGCCCACCATCATATCGGTGAGCTTCTGGGGGTCCGTATCGCGGGTGGACACATCTCCGATGAACTTGCCCTTGCGCAGCACGGCCACGCGGTCGGACACGTCCATCACCTCGTGGAGCTTATGGGTGATGATGACCAGCGCCTTGCCGTCCGCCTTCATATTACGCATGACGGCAAACAACTTGTCGGTTTCCTGAGGCGTAAGTACGGCGGTGGGTTCGTCCAAAATCAAGATATCCGCGCCCCGGTATAGGACCTTTACAATCTCCACCGTCTGCTTCTGGGAGACGGACATATCGTAAATCTTCTGGTTGGGGTCGATGTCAAACCCGTATTTGTCCGCAATGTCCTTGACCTTCGCCGCGATGGCCTTGCGGTCCAGCTTGCCCTCTCCGGTGAGGCCCAGAACAATATTCTCCGCTGCGGTAAACACATCCACCAGCTTGAAATGCTGATGAATCATACCAATGCCCAGATCAAACGCGTCTCTGGGGCAGCAGATGCTCACGGCCTGACCATTTACATAAATCTGGCCCCCGTCGGGGAAGTAGATGCCGGAGAGCATATTCATCAGTGTGGTTTTTCCACTGCCGTTTTCTCCCAAAAGGGAGAGAATCTCTCCGCGCCGAAGCTCAAGGTCCACGCCGTCGTTGGCGACGACTTCGCCGAAGCGCTTTGTAACCTGCTTCATGAGGACTGCGCTGGTTGTCTCCAAGAAAGACCATCCTTTCCTGCCAAAAGTGGCTCTAAATGCGTTATGCAAGAACGATGCCGGATGGGTTGACCGGCTCCTGTAAAACAAGATCAGTATAGCACGGTTTAAATGCCTTGTAAATCAAAATTCGCCCTAAAAATGTGGAAATTGAATATTTTTTTTTAGGCAAAACAAAAATAATTATGGAAAGAATCCAAATATAAGCTCTGCTTTTGAAGGGCGACGGTGCACCGTGCTTCCTCCTCGTCCGGTGCGCAGAGGAAAAAACAACACCCCCGCCGCGAATTCCGCGGCGGGGGTGCGGATGCTTTCCAAAATCATTCGGAAGAATTTCCGAAGATGGAAGCGTCAGTTCAGCTTGGTGATTCCGTCAATCGCCAGAGAGAAGGACGGCGCGGACTGGAAGTAGGACTCGTGATAGTAGCCGTCGATGATGGCCTCATCCGCGTCGGGAACGAAATCGCCGTCGGTATCGGTGGCGAAGGCATTGGTGACAGGCTTGCCTTCCACGGTGAAGTTGGCGGTATCAAACACATGCAAAGAGCCGTCCTTGATGGCGGCGATGGCCGCGTCAACGGCTTCCTGCGTGCCGGGGGCGCAGGCGGTACCCAGCGCGGAGAGCATCACGCCGCCTTCAGCGTAGCCGTTGCAATAATCGGTTTCAAGCTTGCCGCCCTCCATGGCGGTGCGGATGATCTCCTCATAGGCGACCTCCCAGTTGTTCTGGGGAGAGGTCAGCGCCACGTCGGGAGCAACGGAGAGCATATCCACATTGTAGCCCACGGAATAGACGTTGGTGTTGCCCTTGTCGTGGGCGGCCTGCACGGCGGAGGGAGCGCCGGTGGAGTCGGCGTGCTGGCCGATGATGACGCAGCCGCGGCTGATCAGCGCGTTGGCGGCCTCGGCCTCAGCCTTGATGTCAAACCAGGAGTTGGTGAAGGTCACGTCCATGTGAGCATCGGGCACGATGGAGCGGATGCCCAGGAAGAACGCGGTGTAGCCGGAAACCACCTCGGCGAAGGGATATGCGCCGACGTAGCCGATGTAAGGATCGGTCACGGAGCCGGCATCCATCATCTCCTTAAGCTTCATGCCAGCCACAATGCCGGATACATAGCGGGCCTCGTAGATGTTGTCAAAATAGTTGGCGAAGTTGGACATGCCGGCGGTTCTGGCGTGGGTACCGGTGGCATGGGCAAAGTAAACGTCGGAGTATTCCGAAGCGGCCTGCATGAGATAGGTTTCATGGCCAAAGGAGTTTGCAAAGATGATGTTGCAGCCCTGCTCCGCCAGATCGACGGCGGCGTCATAGCACTTCTCATCCTCGGGAACGGTATATTTGAAGATCAGGTTTTCACTGGGAATGCCCAGCGTTTCGCAGGCTGCCTTGATGCCCTCCATATGGGCAAAGGTGTAACCCTCGTTTTCGTCGCCGATCAGAATCGCGCCGACCTTGAAATCGCTGGTGGAGGTGTCGCTGCCGGAAGTGGAACCCTGGGAAGCGCCAGAGCTGCTGGGAGTGCCGGAATTGCCGCAGGCGGCCAGACTCATCATCATGACGGCCGACAGCAGCATTGCAAGAAACTTCTTCATTCTGTTATCCTCCTTATTTTGTTCGAAAACCAAAGTGTGGATGGTTTTCCACAAATCATATCATACAGGGTTCACTTTTAAATTTCAATCCAAAATTTGATATTTGTCAAAGTTTTTACTTATGCTTTTGCGTAAACTAAAAAATCTGGATGATATGGCAAAGGCCCGTGCCCAGGAGGTAACTTCCGGACACGGACCTTTGTGCAAAATCGACAAAAAATCACTGACGGATGGCGGTTCCGGTCTTTCCGGAAATGCCGTCCCGGGCCTTTTCCAAAAGGGTAATCAGGGCGGTGCGGCCTGCCTTGGATTCGGCAAATTTGGCGGCTGCCTGCACCTTGGGAAGCATGCTGCCGGGGGCAAACTGGCCCTCCTGCTCATAGATACGGGCCTGCTCGGGAGTCATGGAGTCCAGCCACTTCTGGTCGGGCTTTCCGAAGTTGACGGCCACCTTCTCAACGGCGGTGAGGATGATCAGGCTGTCGGCGTCCAGTTCTTCGGCCAGCAGCTCTGAGGCAAAGTCCTTGTCGATGACCGCGCCCGCGCCCCGGAGGTGGTTTCCCTCACGGATGACAGGGATGCCGCCGCCGCCGCAGGCCACCACGATCTGCCCCGCATCCGACATGGCGCGGATGGTCTCAATTTCAATGATGGAAACTGGTCTGGGAGACGCCACGCAGCGCCGCCAGCCCCGGCCCGCATCCTCCATCACCGCGTTGCCCCGGCGGCGCATTTCCTCGGCCTCGGCTTCGGTCATGAAGGCGCCGATGGGTTTGGTGGGCTTCTGGAAGGCGGGGTCCTCGCCGTTGACCTCCACCTGCGTGAGGACGGTGGCCACGGGCTTGTTCATACCGCGGTTTAAAAGCTCTTCCCGCAGGGAATTTTGAAGATCGTATCCGATGTAGCCCTGACTCATGGCGGTGCACACCGACATGGGCGCCATGGGGTGGGAGGGATCCTCACGGGAAAGAGTGGTCATGGCCACGTTGATCATACCAACCTGAGGCCCGTTGCCGTGGGCGATGACCACCTGATGCCCCTCTTCAATCAGGTCCACAATGGCTTTTGCCGTCTGCTTTACGGCAATCATCTGCTCCGGCAAATTGTTGCCCAGCGCGTTTCCGCCCAGAGCAATCACGATTTTCTTCGGCATAAAAATACCCCTCAAATAAAAGTATAGTGGCGGCGGCACAGCCGCCGCCACACAGTCGGAAAGGTTCCGGCGGGAAATACCGGGTCCGGCGGTCCTCCGGACCCGGTATAAGTTCGTCTTAGAACAGCTTGCGCTTGCAGTCGGCCATGTCCAGCGCCATCAGGGCGGAGGCGGGGTCCTTCACCTTGCTCATCATAATCATGGCGGCGATGACATAGGGCTTGAAGCTGGCCTGCTTATACAGGGGCACTAAATACCGGTCGAACACGGAGGCGTCCACCTCGCCCTCGGGGCAGGAAAGGCCTGAGATATCGGCGGGCAGGCAGTGCAGATACAGAGCCTTGGCGTCCTTGGTCTTCTTCATCATTTCCTCGGTGCAGGCCCAGTCCTTGTGGAGAGCGTTCTGCGCGAGGAGCTTCTTCTCCAGCTCGCTGATGCCAGCAGTGTCGCCCGCCTGATACAGCTTGGTGCGCTGCTCCATGGCGGCGAAGGGGGCCCAGGACTTGGGATACACGATGTCCGCACCCTTGAATGCCTCGCCCATGGAGGCGACCTTCTGGAAGGAGCCGCCGGTGGCGGATGCGTTCTTGCGGGCAATCTCCTCCACCTCGGGCATCACGTCATAGCCCTCGGGATGGGCCAAAACCACGTCCATGCCGAAGCGGGTGAACAGGCCGATGACACCCTGAGGAACGGAGAGGGGCTTGCCGTAGGAGGGAGAATAGGCCCAAGTCATGGCGACTTTTTTGCCCTTGAGATTCTCCACGCCGCCGAACTGATGGATGACGTGCAGCATATCCGCCATGCACTGGGTGGGATGGTCCACGTCGCACTGGAGGTTCACCAGCGTTGGCTGCTGCTCCAGAATCCCGTCCTGATAGCCTTCCTTCACGGCGTCCATGAAGGTTTTCTGATACTTGTGACCCTCGCCGATGAACATATCGTCCCGGATGCCGATGACGTCGGCCATGAAGGACACCATGTTTGCCGTCTCGCGGACGGTTTCGCCGTGGGCGATCTGGGAGGTCTTCTCGTCCAGATCCTGAACCTCAAGGCCCAGCAGGTTGCAGGCGGAGGCGAAGGAGAAGCGGGTGCGGGTGGAGTTGTCCCGGAAGATGGAGATGCCGAGGCCGGAGTCGAACACGCGGGTGGATTTGTTCCGCTCGCGCAGGTCCCGCAGCGCGTCGGCCACGGTGAAGATGGCCTCCAGCTCCTCGTCGGTCTTGTCCCAGGTCCAGTAAAAATCGTTCTTGTACATATTGTTGGTGCGCAGGTGCTCCAGATGCTTGGCTAGTTCGATGGTCTTGGACATATCCATAACTCCTTCTCAAATCAAAAAGTCAGTCCCTGTATTGAAAACAGGGTATCTTGCGAATACGAGGGAAAATTCTTACTTAATATCGTTGTTGGTCTTGCCGCCGCGGTAAACGCTTACGTCCTCGGTGCCCTTGCCCTTATAAAGAGAGGGGACAGCGGCGTACATGGCGGCGCAGGCGACCAGATCCTCTTTCCATGTGACCTCGTTGGGGGCGTGGGCCTGAGACTCCGCGCCGGGGCCGAAGCCCACGCAGGGAATGCCGTACCGGCCCTGAATGGAAACACCGTTGGTGGAGAAGGTCCATTTGTCGATCAGGGGAGCCTTGCGCTTTTCAAGGGCAAGCTCGGAGGAGGTGGGGGCGCCGACGCGCTTGTCGCCGTACAGGCCCTTGTGCGCGTCCACCAGCGCCTGAATGTGGGGAGCGGTTTCCTTGTTGATCCAGGTGGGGAAGTAGCACTCCGTCTCATACTTCAGGCCGGTCCACGCGGGACGGTCGTACATATACATGGAAACCTTCACGTCCTTGCCGTACTTCTTCACGGCGGGCAGGTCCTCAATTTCCTTGATGCAGGAATCCCAAGTCTCGCCGGCGGTCATGCGGCGGTCCAGAGACACGGCGCAGCTATCCGCCACGGCGCAGCGGCTGGGAGAGGTGAAGAAAATCTCGGACACGGTGACGGTGCCCCGGCCAAGGAACTGCGCGTCCTCATAGTGCTCGGGGTTGAATGAGGGGTTGAGCATCTTCACAAGACCCTTGATCTCGTTGGAGGGGCCGTCGCCGTTTTCGTTCAAAGAGCGGACGTCCTGAAGAATGTCGGCCATTTTGAAGATGGCGTTGTCACCGCGCTCGGGGGCGGAGCCGTGGCAGCTTACGCCACGCACGTCCACGCGAATCTCCATGCGGCCCCGGTGGCCGCGATAGATGCCGCCGTCGGTAGGCTCGGTGGAAATCACGAACTCGGGCGTGATTTTATCCTCATTGTGGATATACTGCCAGCAAAGGCCGTCGCAATCCTCTTCCTGCACCGTGCCGGTGACGAGGACGGTCACGTCTTCGGGAATCAGGTTCATATCCTTCATAATCTTTGCGCCGTAGACAGAGGAGACGATGCCGCCCTCCTGATCGCTGCCGCCTCGGCCGCCGATTTCGGTTTCGTTCTCATAGCCCTCGTAGGGGTCAAACTTCCAGTTTTCTCGGTTGCCGATGCCCACGGTGTCGATATGTGCGTCATAGGCGATGATCTTCTCGCCGTTGCCCATCCAGCCCAGCACATTGCCCTCTCCGTCAATCTCCACCTTGTCAAAGCCAACCTTCTCCATCTCTGCGGCGATGCGGTGGATGACGCCCTCTTCGTTGGAGCTCTCGCTGGGAATTGCGATCAGATCCCGCAGGAATCTGGTCATATCGGCTTCATAGCCCTTTGCAGCGGATTTGATTGCATCGAAATTCATTTTGCGACCTCCTGTAAAAATATATTAAAAAAATTAACACGATTTGGACTGTGCCGTCCCTTTTTCTATCCCCATCATAGCATAAGAAACGCAGATGTCAAACAAAAAATGAGAAAACCTAAAAATTTTTCTGCAAACAGGTTGATTTCTGCACAAAGTATGGTATGATGGGTCTGTTAATACAGGGACTTTTGCCTGAAAAGGCAGGTTCCAGAGGAGGGATAGCGCACGGAAAGCGGAAAACTGGAAATGCTCAGTCAGATCGCCGCGGGAATCGCCGCGCAGTTCGGAAGCGACTGCGAGGTGGTGGTGCACGACTTGAGCCGACACCCGGATCACAGCATTGTTGTCATTGAGAACGGACACGTTTCCGGACGGAAGGTGGGAGACGGCGCGTCCTATGTTGTGCTGGAGCAAATCGTCCAGTCGGACGCCCAGCCCAAGGACCAGTACTGTTATCTGACACGCACGCCGGACGGGAAGATTCTCAAGTCCTCCACAATTTATATCCGGGGGGCCCACAAAAAGGTGGCGGCGATTCTTGCCATCAACTTCGACGTGTCAAAGCTCTTGATGGTGGAGGATGCGGTGCATTCTCTCACCAACGTTCCCGGCCCGCAGCCGGCGGAGCCGGAGCGGATTGTCAACATCAACGACCTTTTGGAGGAGCTGATCAGCCAATCGGTGGCGCTGGTGGGAAAGCCGGTGGCGCTGATGACCAAGGACGACAAGGTGAATGCCATCCGCTTTCTCAACGAAAACGGCGCGTTTCTCGTCACCAAGTCCGGCGACAAGGTGGCAAAATACTTCGGCATCTCAAAGTATACCTTATATTCTTATATCGATGATTCAAAAACATCAGGAGGTAAAGAACTATGATTGATTTCAGCAAGAATCCCCAGGGACTGGCCCATAATATTGAAAAGGCAAAGGAAAACGGCGTGGTTATCCCCACCGTGGCCCAGATGCAGCATCCCGAGACGATTCCCGAGAAGATTCAGGCGAAGCTGAAGAACCTTGGCATGTGGGACGTGGACCCCATGAACCTGTTCCGCATTACGTGGAAGAACGAAGCCAAGGAGAGCGGCGGACTGTTCCAGGCCGCCCCCAACTATGTGGAGCTGCCCTCCTCCCTCACCGGCGTGCCCTGCCGCATCGTTGCCATGGCGGGCAAGTGGTTCCCCACCGGCTGCCACAAGGTGGGCGCGTCCTTCGGCTGCCTTGCCCCCCGCCTTGTCACCGGCCAGTTTGACGCCACCCATCACAAGGCTGTTTGGCCCTCCACCGGCAACTACTGCCGCGGCGGCGCGTTCAACTCCAAGCTGCTGGCCTGCGAGAGCGTTGCTATCCTCCCCGCCGAGATGAGCAAGGAGCGGTTTGACTGGCTGAAGACCATCGCCGGTGAAATCATCGCCACTCCCGGCTGCGAGTCCAACGTCAAGGAGATTTTCGACAAGACGTGGGAGCTGAAGCAGGACCCCCAGTATATGGTTTTCAACCAGTTTGAGGAGATGGGCAACCCCCTGTGGCACTACAACGTCACCGGCAACGCGCTGGCCGACCTGTATGAGTCCATCAAGCACCCCGGCGACAATTTCGCGGGTGCGTGCTTCACCTCCGGCTCCGCCGGCACCATGAGCGCGGGCGATTTGCTGAAAGACAAGTATCCCCGGCTGAAGCTGGGCGTGGGCGAGGCGCTTCAGTGCCCCACCATCCTGAACAACGGCTTCGGCGGACACCGGATCGAGGGCATCGGTGACAAGCACATCCCTTGGATTCACAACGTGAAGAACACCGACATGGCCATCGCCATTGACGACGAGGATTCTCAGCGTCTGCTGCGCCTGTTCAACACCGAGGACGGCAAGAAGTATCTGAAAGAAGAGCTGAAGCTGGACGCGGACCTGATTGAGAAGCTGACGTGGCTTGGCATTTCCGGCATTGCCAACGTGCTGTGCTGCATCAAGATGGCGAAGTATTACGAGCTGACCGAGCATGACGTGGTTGCCACCGTTCTCACCGACTCCGCCGTGATGTACGGCAGCCGCATCGAGGAGCTGAACGAGCAGCACGGCGCATATTCCGAGAAGGAGGCCGCTCTCGACCATGCTCTGCACATGCTGGGCGTGAAGACCGACAACCTGCTGGAGCTGACCTATGAGGAGCGCAAGCGCATCCACAACCTGAAGTATTACACTTGGGTGGAGCAGCAGGGCCGCACCGTGCAGGACCTGAACGACCTGTGGTACAACGTGGAAGGCACTTGGGACGCGGTGCACAAGCAGGCCACCGAGCTGGATGCGCTGATCAACGAGTTCAACGAGGCCACCGGCGTTTTGAAGTCTCTGTAAGCGGGAGTATAACCCCTTTTGTAAGTTGATAAAAACGCCTCAGGGCGGGGCTGAAAGCCCCGCCCTGACGTTTAGCTGTCCTCCGGCCCCTCAAAGGCGGAGAGAAATGCGTCCTCTGCCTCCTGCTGGCCCTGAATGAGAAGGGCTTTGGCTTTCACGGGATTTCCCGCGTCCAGCTCTTTGAGGGCATCTGTGACTGCATTGAAAATGATTGTGTAATACTTGGGAAATTCTTCTTCTCTTCCGGGAAAAGTTATCATACACGCTCACCTCAACTTTATTTTACCATTATTAATATTGAAATGCAATACGATTTGTGGCCCAAAATGCAGTCCAGAATGCAAATGATATCTGCAATACAATTGATGTATAAAATGTATTGCGAGGTATCTGAGATGAGAAAGTTTAAAATTCCGAAAATTCCGTCCACTACCAGCAAATCTATTCGGTTTCCTACGGATGTAATTGACGAGGTGGAGGAAGCGATTCGCGGAAAGGACTGTACGTTTACCGCCTTCGTGGTGGAGGCCGTGCGGGTGGCGCTGGAGAATCTGCGGGAGGAAGAAGAGTCCGACGACGCGTGAACGACCATAATTTAATAAGGAGAACCCGACCATGAAAAATGTGAAATACGGCAAGTGTACCCGCTGCGGCAAGACTCATGCCGCCGTGCCCGATCTGACCATTTGCGACTGCGGGGGCATTCTGGATATCGAATACGATTACGACTATATCAAAACCCAGCTGACCAAGGAAAAGCTGGCGGACCGGCGGGACATGACCATGTGGCGCTACCGCGAGCTGCTGCCCATCGAGGAAAGCACCGAAAACACCCCCCTGCGGGTGGGCAACAGCCCGCTTTACGAGGAGCCGTGCCTTGCCGAAGAGCTGGGGCTTGGCAGACTGTGGGTGAAGGACGACGGGCAGAATCCCACCTCTTCCCTGAAGGACCGGGCTTCAGCCATGGCGGTCGCCAAGGCCAAGGAGGCCGGGGCAAAGGTGATTGCCTGCTCGTCCACAGGAAACGCGGCCTCGTCCCTTGCGGGCAACGCAGCGGCAGCGGGGTTGAAAACCTATATTTTCGTCCCCTCCCGCGCGCCCAAGGGGAAGGTGGCCCAGCTCATGACCTTCGGCGCCACCGTCATCTCCGTGGAGGGCAGCTATGAGGAGACCTTCGAGCTGTCAAAGCAGGCGATTGACAAGTGGGGCTGGTACAACCGCAACGCCGCCATCAATCCCTATCTCTCCGAGGGGAAGAAGACGGTTTCTCTGGAGATTATGGCGAGGCTTGGGTGGCAGGTGCAGGAGTATGTGGCGCTGTCCGTGGGCGACGGGTGCACCATCGCGGGCGTTTGGAAGGGCTTGAAGGACCTGTACGCCATCGGGTTTATCGACCGGCTGCCCCGGCTGATTTCCGCGCAGGCAGAGGGCTGCTGCCCCCTGAATCGGGCCATTACGGACGATAAGCCTTGGGAGCCGATGGAGGAGAACACACTGGCGGACTCCATCGCTGTGGGCGTGCCCCGGAACGCGGACAAGGCGCTGGCGGCCATCAGGGAATCGGGCGGAATTGTGGTGAATGTCTCCGACGAGGAGATTATGGCGGCGCAAAAGCTGCTGGGCCGCACCTGCGGCGTGTTTGGCGAGCCTGCGGGCGTCACCGGCGCGGCGGGCGTGAAGAAGCTGTGCGATCAGGGTGTGCTGGGGAAGAACGACACGGTGGTGTCCATCGTCACCGGCAACGGCCTGAAGGACGTGGCAAACGCCATCAAGGCCTGCGGCGAGCCGATCACCATTCCCTCCGACATGGAGCGGCTTTTGAAAGAGTTTGACCAGCGGGGGATTGTGGTGGAATGATTTCCGCCGGAAGTTGAGAGATGAAATAGCGCGGACGCAGGGAAATTTCCCTGCGTCCGCGCGGTTCTTTCTGCTCCTTTCATGCCCTCGGTGGCGTGGGATCGTCGATTTCGGTTGCCTTACATAACCATAGTGTCTGGAAAACATGAAGAGGCGGCAAAATTTTTATAATATTTTACGGCGGCAAAGATTTTATTGACAGCAAGAAGCACGCAGAGTATGATGTAGAAAATATATCGTGACACGATATATTGTGACGCGATATAACGAGGGGGGAGCCTTATGCCAGTCGGGGGACCGATGACGGAAGCCATGTACTATATTTTGCTGGTGCTGACCGTGCCCAGCCACGGCTATCAGATCATGGCCTCGGTGCCAAAGGCTTCTCAGGGCCGGGTGCGCATGGGGCCGGGGACGCTGTACGGCGTTTTAACCCGGATGGAGGCGGAGCGGTATATCGAAATCGTGGACGACGACGGGCGGCGCAAGACCTATGCCATTACGGAGACGGGCAGGGCGGCGCTGCGGGCGGAGACGGAGCGGCTGCAAGCCATGCTGGAGGATCAGACGCGCTGGAGGGAGGACACGAAATGCTTGACCGAATAGAGGCTTGGGAAAAGGAGGAAGACGGATACGTCCGCAAGTGGAAGCCGGATGACCTCTGCGATCTGGACCGCAACGAGAGCTGGTTTTCCGACATGGCGGAAAAAGGACTGTTTGTGGACCATTTTACCCGCTGGTCTGTCTGGTTCAAGCGAGGAGCGCCCCAAAAAACCCGCTACCGCATGGATGTTTTGAGTCGGGCGCTGACGGAGGATGAGCTGGCGCTGTACGATTCCAGCGGGTGGCATTTTGCGGCGCTCCATACCGAGCAGGGCTTCCGAAAGGACATTTGCTATTATATTTTCCAGACCGACGAAAACGCGGGTGTGCCGGAGCTGCACACCGACCCCGTAGAGCAGGCAAAGTCCCTGAAGCGGCTGCATGGAAGGTTTCGGAGAGACGTTTTTTTGACGCTGGTCTTGCTGGCTGTGGTATTTTGGGATGTGATTACGACGGGACGGCCCGATCTAAGGTTTGAGCTGTTGGTAACCGGAGAGAAACCCGTCAGAATTTACTGGGTTCTTTTTGGCCTGTTGGAGATGGTGAACAGTTTGCGGGGCTGGCTGAATATTCGGCGTCTGCGCAGGCGCCTTACGGGGGGAGAACTTCTGGATCATCACGCGGATTACCGCAGGGCCCATCGGCAGTATGTGGTGCTTTCCGTGCTGAGGATTCTGCTTGCGGGCTGGCTGCTTGCCTTGATGGTTACACGGGTGATTCTGCAGATCGCCCCATACCACATCATTCCCCTGCCGGAGACGGTGGACTTCCCGGTGGTGCGGCTGGAGGAGTTTTACGATGGAACGCTTGCGGAGAACGGGGTTTCCGGAGAGCTTTATCACAAGTGGACGACGGCGGGCGCGGAAATTGACGAGTTGAAGGAGCGTGCCAATGAGGCAGAGGCGGACTCAATTTTGGAACTGCGCACCGTGAGCATCCGGCTTCCGTTTGTTTGGACGGCGGAGCAGGCCTTTGACGCGTCGACGAAAATGGAGATATATGACGGGGCGGACGGTCACTATCGGATGGGAAAGACCGCCCCGGTGGAGACAAATCTGGTGGACGAGGCGTGGGCGGCGGCGCCCAGTGAGGACAATTGGAATCAGGTTGTCCTGCTGGTGCGGGACGGGCGGCAAATTGTGATGACGTTTTATCTGGACCGCACCAACGGCGATTTTGACGATCCCGCAGAAGCGGAAGTTTTCCGGGACCGGTGCACAGAACGGCTGCTGCCCATGCTGGCGCAGAAGCTGGAGGACTGAGGGCTGGGCGGGTGGAGCCGTTCGGCGGAAAAAAGGGAAGATGCTCTGCGATGGGCGGCCTGCGGGGCCGCTTAGAAAAAAGCGGAGCAATACGAGTGATGTTTATTTTGAATTTGGAGGGAAGTGCCATGCGGATTATGGCCATTGACTACGGAGACGCCCACACGGGCATTGCCATCTCCGACCCCACCGGCTTTATGGCCGGGACCACCACCGTGATCAACGCCTATCGTCCCGAACAGGTGGCGGAAGGCGTGAAAAAATTCGCGGAGGAATACTGCGTGGAGGAGTTGGTTTTGGGCTATCCCAAAAATATGGACGGGACGCTGGGGCCGAGGGCGGAAAAGGCGGAGGCCATGGCGGCGCTGCTGCGGGAGACTGTGGGACTGCCGGTCGTCCTCTGGGACGAGCGGCGGACCACCATCGACGCCCACCGGATTTTGCAGGGCAACGGACAGAATGCAAAAAAGCGGAAGAAGACCGTGGACGCGGTGGCGGCGGCGCTGATTCTGGAGGGATATCTCACATTTAAGAAAAAACCATGAAAACGGAGAAAATCCTGCTAAAAAATTCGGAAAACAGGTTGACTAAGGGCATTATTTCTGCTAAAATCAACTTTACCTGTGAAAAAGGGTTTATTTGTCGTGCGCGTTTTCGCTTTCGCGCGGGACAAAGGCCGCTTTGGAGGGCAGGGAGGCAGTCGGCTTCTCCGGCTCAAGCCGGACAAGAGGCCAATAATAAGGAGGTGCCGTTAAATGCGCGTGAAAGTGACCATGAGATGCAACGAGTGCAAGCAGAGAAACTACAACACCATGAAGAACAAGAAGAACACCCCGGACAAGATGGAAATGAACAAGTATTGCCCCTTCTGCAAGAAGCACACGCTCCACAGCGAGACGAAGTGATTGATTGAATGACGAGAAAGGGCGTGTAAACATGGCGGAAGAAGCCAAGAAAAAGGACAGAACCCGCTGGTTTCGGGAAATGAAAAGCGAAATGAAAAAAATCGTGTGGACCGACCGCAAGACCGTGGCAAAAGACACGGGAACCGTGCTGCTGTGCTCCCTGCTCATCGGCGCGTGCATCTGGATTGCCGACTATTTTCTCATTAACGGCATCCAGCTCATCATCACGTTTCTGAAGTAAGGGGCGAGTGATGACAGAGAGCGCGAAATGGTATGTAATCCATACCTATTCCGGCTATGAAAACGCGGTAAAGACCAGCATTGAGAAGTTTGTGACCGGACGCAACATGGAGGATATGGTTCTCAGAATCGAAATTCCTCTCGAAACGGTCACGGAGATCACCGAGGGCGGCGCCTCCAAAGAGGTGGAGCGCAAGGTGTTCCCCGGTTATGTGCTGATTAAAATGGTCTTGACGGACGAAACCTGGCATTTGGTGCGGAATATCCGCGGCGTGACTGGGTTTGTCGGCGAGGCCAGCAACAGGCCCATTCCTCTGACAGAGGAAGAGGCCCTGTCCATGGGCATGGAGAAGCACGAGATTGAAGTGAAATATTCCGTGGGTAGCCATGTGAAAATCGTGGACGGCCCTCTGTCCACCTTTACCGGTGTGGTGGAGGAGATCGAGCCCGAGAAAAACCGCGTCAGCGTGATGGTTTCCATGTTCGGGCGGGAAACGCCCGTGGAACTGGAACTGGATCAGCTGGAGGTCGTGGACTGACAGAGCGGACACGCGTCCACTGCAAGTGGGAGGGACCGTTGTCCCGCCAAAGGAGGCCGGAAGGCCGCCACCACATTTTAAACAGGAGGTGCTACTAAAGTGGCACAGAAAATTACAGGATACGTAAAACTGCAGATTCCCGCGGGCAAAGCGACACCCGCTCCCCCCGTGGGCCCGGCGCTGGGCCAGCACGGCGTGAACATCGCCGCGTTTACCAAGGAGTTCAACGAGCGCACCAAGAACGACATGGGTATGATTATCCCCGTGGTCATCACGGTGTACGGCGACCGCTCCTTCTCCTTCATCACCAAGACCCCCCCCGCGGCGGTTCTCATCAAGAAGGAATGCAACATCGAGTCCGGCTCCGGCGTGCCCAACAAGACCAAGGTGGCCACCATTACCAAGGCGTCCATCCAGAAGATCGCAGAGCTGAAAATGCGCGATCTGAACGCCTCCAGCCTGGAGAGCGCCATGAGCATGATCGCCGGCACCGCCCGTTCCATGGGCGTCGTGGTGGGCGACTGAGCTGCCACTCGTCCCCGTTTGCGCGGCGCAAGGGCCGCATACAGTGGGAGGATGAATTCCGAAGAACCACTATGAGGAGGAAATAACATTGTTTAGAGGCAAGAAGTATACCGACAGCGCAAAGCTGATCGATAAAGGTACCTTTTATGAGACGGCGGAGGGCATGGGCCTGGTGTGCAAGTGCGCCGTCGCCAAGTTTGACGAAACCGTCGAGCTGCACGTAAAGCTGGGCGTGGACTCCCGGCACGCAGACCAGCAGGTCCGCGGCGCCATCGTCCTGCCCCACGGCACCGGAAAGACCGTCCGCGTGCTGGTTTTCGCGAAGGACGACAAGGCTGCGGCCGCCAGAGAAGCCGGCGCCGACTATGTGGGCGACATGGATTTGGTGGAGAAGATTCAGAAGGAAAATTGGTTTGACTTTGACGTGATCGTCGCCAGCCCCGACATGATGGGCCTGGTGGGCCGTCTGGGTAAGGTGCTGGGCCCCAAGGGTCTGATGCCCTCCCCCAAGGCGGGCACCGTCACTCCCGACGTGGCCAAGGCCGTGAAGGAAGTCAAGGCCGGTAAGATCGAGTATCGTCTGGACAAGACCAACATCATCCACTGCCCCATCGGAAAGGCCTCTTTTGGCCCCGAGAAGCTGGCGGAGAACTACAACGCCCTCATGGGCGCCATCGTCAAGGCGAAGCCTGCCGCCGCCAAGGGCCAGTATATCCGCAGCTGCGTGGTGGCTTCCACCATGGGCCCTGGCGTGAAGATGAACGCCGCCAAGCTGGTCTGATCAAAAAAACCGATATCCGACCGAGAATTTTCCACTTGACAAATTCCGACGGTTTGATATAATACAACGTGCGTTCCAAAGACAGCAGGTGGGAGGAAACTCCGGAAATCCTGCCGAGGACGGCTTTTGATGAAGCTATTCCGTCCTTGTGTCTTTTGGGCACAGGGACGGTTTCCTTTTTAGAACGCACCCCCCGGAATTCCTCTGCCTGATGGCCCGCGCCGAAGAGCAGAGACATTCCGCAAAAATCTCTGGAGGTGAAACAAGAATGCCTAACGCAAAAGTCCTGAGTGCAAAGCAAGCGATTGTGGCGGAACTGACTGAAAAGGTTCAGAAGGCCACCGCAGGCGTCCTGGTGGACTACAAGGGTATCACCGTCGAGGAGGACACTGTCCTTCGCCGGGAGTGCCGCGAGAACGGCGTGGATTACGCTGTTGTGAAGAACACCATGCTGCGCTTCGCGTTCAACAACGTCGGCTATGGTGAGCTGGACGGTCTGCTGAACGGAACCACTTCTCTGGCACTGTCCGAAGACGTGGTAGCTCCCGCCCGCATCATGAGCAACTGCGCCAAGAAGATGGAAGGCAAGTTCGAGATCAAGGGCGGCTTTATGGACGGCAAGGTGGTCGATCTGGCCACTATCCAGTCTCTGGCTGCAATTCCCGCTCTGCCCATCCTGCAGGCGCAGGTTCTGGGCACCATGCTGGCCCCCATCACGGGTCTGGCCGTGGTCCTCAAGCAGATCGCGGAGAAGGGCGGCGAAGCCGCTCCCGTCGCCGAGGCTGCTGTCGAGGCTCCCGCAGCGGAGGAGTCCGCTCCCGCCGCTGAATAAGCGGAACCCAAATCTAAACCAAACTTTTATTTAGGAGGCTACTATTATGTCTGAGAAAGTTACCGCTATGATCGAAGAGATCAAGGTTTTGACCGTTCTGGAGTTGAGCGAGCTGGTGCACGCTCTGGAGGAAGAGTTCGGCGTTTCTGCCGCCGCTATGGCTGCTCCCGCCGCTGCTGCGGCTCCCGCCGCCGAGGAGAAGACCTCTTTCGACGTGGTCCTGACCGGCTTTGACGCCGCTGCCAAGATCAAGGTCATTAAGGCTGTCCGCGAAATCACCGATCAGGGTCTGGCCGAGGCTAAGGCGACCGTCGAGGGCGCTCCCGCCACTCTGAAGGAAGGCTTGTCCAAGGACGACGCCGAGGCCATGAAGGCCAAGCTGGAGGAAGCCGGCGCAAAGGTCGAGCTGAAGTAAGCTTTTTCCATATGCAACGGAAAGCAGCCGTACAGATAATTCTGTACGGCTGCTTTTTTAAGGTTTGGGTAAAGTAGCGGACGCAAATTTCCGGGATATTCTCTTACAGCAGGGAAAAATCAGGGATTTCCATCAGCGGCTGCATCTGGCACAGGCAAAACGGATGCCCGGCGGGGTCCAGCATCACCCGCCAGTGATCGGAAAACTGCGCCGCGGCGACAGTTGCCCCGCAGTGGATCGCGTACGCCACGGCCCCATCCAAATTGTTGACCGCAAAGTCAAGATGCGCCATTTGCTGCTGCGCTTCCGGCGCTTCCGGCCAAACAGGCGGCGTATAAAGAGGATTCCTCTGAAAGGTGATGCTCGGGTATGCGCCCTGCTGCGTGCCGGGAGCGCCAAGGCAGGCATATTCCTCATCGTAAAAGGGGATGGTCCATCCCAGCAGCTCCGCGTAGAATTTTGCCAGCTCATAGGGGCTTGTGCAATCAATGGTGAATGTATACAGCTTGATTTTAAGTCCGGAATCCATGGCGTTCGGCCTCCTAATAGTATCTGATGTGCTTGAGGGACAGCACAGAAGCGAAGGCGATTTGTGCGTTCAGCGATAGGTTTTGATCAGTTCCTTAAACAGGGGGAGGCTGCGCTGAATGGTGTCGTAAGACACGCAGGTGCACAGGCGGAAATACTCCGGGCAGCCAAAGTCGTCGCCGGGAACAACCAGAACGTTTTTCTCCTTGGCCCGGTCGGAAAACGCCTTGGAACTGCCGCCGGGAGCCTTGACAAACATATAGAACGCGCCGTTGGCCTTGGGACAATCATAGCCGAAGGAAGTAAGCGCGTCGTAGAGGGCGCGGCGGTTTTTGTCGTAGGCGGCAAGGTCCGGCCGCTCCGCTGCGCAACGGGCCACAACGCGTTGCTGCAAAGAGGGGGGGCAGACATGGCCCAGAACCCGGGCGGCTCCCGCCACGGCAGCGAACAGCAAATCGCTGTCTGCCGCGCTGTCGGGCACGCAGACATAGCCGATGCGCTCGCCGGGGAGGGACAAGGATTTGGAATAGGAGTAGCATACCACGGTATTGGGGTAGAGATTGGGGACCCAGCTTACCTCCGCCCCGTCGTACACCAGTTCCCGGTAAGGCTCGTCGGCAATGATATAGATGGGGTGGCCCACCTGACGGCTCTTTTCCATCAGCAGAGCCGCCAGCTTTTCAAGAGTTTCCTTGGTATAGACAATGCCGGAGGGGTTGTTGGGGGAGTTGATAAGAACTGCCTGCGTATGCTCGTTAATGAGGTCCGCCATTTCATCCAGCCGAATCTGGAAACGCTCTGTGTCAGGCGGCGTTACCACAAACTTTACACCGTTGCTCTCCACATAGGGACGGTATTCGGCAAAGAAGGGGGCCACGCCCACAATTTCCGCACCCTTCACCGCCAGCGCCCGCACCACGGCGATGAGCGCTGGGGCCGCGCCGCAGGTGAAGAACAGGTTTTCGGGACGGAGATGGGCATTAAACCGGGCGTTTAAATCATCTGCCACGGCCTTGCGCACGCCGGGATAGCCTGCGGCGGAGGTGTAGCCATGAACATCCAGACTGTCCTCGGTGCCCACGATGTTCAAAAAGGCTTCGTTCACCGCGCCCGGGGAGGGAATGGAGGGGTTGCCGATGGAAAAGTCAAAGACGTTTTCCCGGCCCACAACGGCGACCTGCTTCATGCCGTATTCAAACAGCTCCCGGATGCAGGAACGGGATTGGCCCAGAGCCAGCATTTTCTGAGAAATCATACAGTAAAGTCCTTCCCGCCGCCGCGCGTGGGGCGGCCCGTCTGAGAGTGCGGTAAATTTTATATGTTACTT
>NZ_DALZCH010000032.1:0-30681 GCF_031978065.1 Oscillibacter sp. | reverse complement strand
GTATACAAACTGGCTGAATGACAACGTCTATCAGACCGTGACCGACGATATGCGGGCCATACGGCTGGGTAAGCGGACGCGGGAGGACGAAATCTAAAACAGTCGCCGTCTCTCCCCTTCTCACCTGCAAAAGTCCGCTTTCTGCGCCCAGTCAATGAAAAGACACTGCCTCAAAAAAATTACGCTATGGTGTCCTTCTTTTCATTTTAGTTGAATATGTGATGCTGAACTGTTATAATTTTGTCAGCAGGGATATAAAACGGGAGCTGATACAGATGAATACAGCAGAAAAAGAGTCGGCAATAAAAGCCTACTTTAATATGTGGGTGCAACGCGATTTTTCGGCCTTAGACTCCATATTTGCAACAGATATATTTTATAGTGAATGTTATGGCCCTGAATATTGTGGACTGCATGAAATACATCAATGGATTGACACAATGCTGCAAAAGCAGACGGTATTGGAATGGGCCATAAAACAGTTCTTGCATGAAAACAGCTTGGTCGTAGTCGAATGGTTTTTTAAAGAGCAGCAAAACAACATCGTTCATGGCTTTGACGGAGTTTCTATTGTGGAATTTCATACTGATGGGAAAATTCACTCAATCAAAGAATTTGAATCAAAAGCCGAACATATCACCCCATATCATTGAAGCCCCGAGGTTTTCTTTTGTGCCTTTCAGCACGAAAGAAAACCTCGGGGCAGTTCTCTTATTTCACGATCACATTCTCTTCGCCCAGCGTCTCCTTCGCCTCCTGCAACAGCGCCCGGTGAAGCAGAACCTGCGTGCCGAACACCTTGCGGGTATCCGCCATTACCAGCTTTACCGGCGTACCGCCGGGGAACATCTGAAACACAAGCTTCATGTGATGCAACTCCGGGCTGTCCTTTCCTGAAAATTTCAGATAAAGAACGCCTCCCTCGGCCACCTTCCCCTCCCGGCGCTCCGGCACCGGGTCCGGCGGCAACGCGCCGCCACCCAGCGGAACCACCGAATCACACATGAGCTGCGGGGCCTTTTCATCCCGGACGGAGAGCCGTCCCCGCACCACCACCGCCTGATTTTCCTGCAAGCAGGGGCCACAGGATTCCAGTGTTCTGGCAAAGCACAAAAGCTCGATGGCGGCGGTGTCGTCCTCCACCGTGACATAGGCCATGAGGGAGTTGTTTTTCGTGGTCTTCGTCTTGCTGGAAGTCACCACTCCGGCGATGCACACCTTCTGTCCGTCCGCAAATTGAGTTGGCCCGCCCTCCTGTGAAAAATCGTCCAGAATGGCGGCAACGGAGGGGGCGCGAAGCCGCTTCACCTCGTCCCGGTACTGGTCCATGGGATGGCCGGAGAGGTAAAGTCCGGTGGTCTCCTTCTCCATGTTCATCAACTCCTGCCGGGTAAACTCCGGAATATCTGGCAGGTGCATTTCCTTTACCGCCTTTGGTTTATCATCATTTTCTGCCGCCATGGAGAAGAAGTCAATCTGCCCCTCCACATTCTGGCGGCTGGCGCTGGCCACGGAGTCCATCACCGTTTCATAAACCTTAAGAAGCTGGGAACGCCTTGCCCCAAAACCGTCGAACGCGCCGGAGCGGATGAGATTTTCCACCGCCCGCTTGTTCATGTCGCTCCCGTTCATCCGTCCGCAGAAGTCGCTGAGAGAGGTAAAAGGCCGCTCTTCCCGCTCCCGCATGACGGCCTGAATAAATCCCCTCCCGATGTTTTTCACGGCAGCCAGTCCAAAGCGGATGCCCCCCTCTTCCACCGTGAAGGTGTCGCAGGAGCGGTTGATGTCCGGGGGCATGAGCTTGATGCCCCAGTCCCGGCATTCGGTGATATAGCCCGCGATTTTGGCGGAGTTGTCCAAAACGCTTGTAAGCAATGCGGCCATGTACTCCTTGGTAAAGTGCCGCTTGAAGTATGCCGTCTGATAGGCCACCACCGCATAGGACACGGAATGGGCCTTGTTGAAGGCGTAGTTCGCAAAGTCGTAGATATCCTGATAAATCGCCTCTGCCGCCGCTTCCGGAATCCCGTTTGCCACGCAGCCGGAAATATTCCGCTCCCGCTCGCCGTGGATAAACGCGTCCTTTTCCCGGGCAATCTGGGCAGCTTTTTTCTTGGAGATGGCCCGACGCACCATGTCCGCCTGCCCCAGAGAATACCCCGCCAGACGGCGGAAAATCTCAATCACCTGCTCCTGATAGAGGATGCAGCCGTAGGTAATTGAAAGAATCGGCTCCAAAGACGGATGAAGATAGGAAATCAGCTTTGGATTCTGCGCACAGGCGATAAATTTCGGAATAGAGTCCATGGGGCCGGGACGGTACAGGGCAATAATGGAAGAAATATCTTCCATATTATGGGGCTTTAGACCCACGCACACGCCGGTCATCCCGGCGGATTCCATCTGGAACACGCCGATGGTCTTCCCCTGCCCCAGCATTTCATAGGTGGCCGCATCGTCCTCCGGAATGTCCTCCAGCCGAAATCCCGGCCGCTCCGACTGCACCATTTTCACCGCGTCATCCAGTACCGTCAAGTTCCGCAGGCCCAGAAAGTCCATTTTGAGAAGGCCCAGCTCCTCCAGCGTGGTCATAATATACTGGCAGACCACCGCATCGTCGTTTTTCGCAAGGGGGACGTATTCGTATACGGGCCGCTTCGTAATCACCACGCCCGCCGCGTGGGTGGAGGCGTTGCGGGGCATTCCCTCCAGCTTTTTCGCCGTGTCGATGAGAACTTTCACGTTGTCGTCGCCCTCGTACAGGTCGCTGAGGGGCTTTGAGAGCCGCAGTGCGTCCTTGAGGGTGATGTGCTGCGTAAAGGGCACCTGCTTTGCAATGTTGTCCACCTCGGCATAGGGCATCCCAAGCACCCGCCCCACGTCCCGGATCACGCCCCGGGCCGCCATGGTGCCAAAGGTCACGATCTGGGCCACATGGTCGTCGCCGTACTTCCGGCGTACGTAATCCACCACCTCGCCCCGGCGCACGTCGCCGAAGTCCATGTCGATATCCGGCATACTGACCCGCTCGGGGTTCAGAAACCGCTCGAAATACAGGCCGAAACGCATCGGCTCCACATCGGTGATGCCAAGGCAATAGCTTACAAGGCTTCCGGCGGCACTGCCCCGCCCCGGCCCCACGGGGATTCCCACCTCCCGGGCATAGCGCACAAAGTCGGAGACGATAAGAAAATAGTCCGTAAAGCCCATCTTCTCAATCATTTCCAGTTCGTAGTTGAGCTGCTCCCGGTACTCCGGGTGCTCCCCGTCGTACCGCGCGGCAAAGCCCGTGTCGCACAGCTCCTTCATGTAGGTGTACGCATCGTAACCCTCCGGAAGATGAAATTCCGGGAGCTGATATTTTCCAAATTCAAACTCAAGATTGCACCGCTCCGCGATTTTTCCGGTATTGTCCACCGCGTCCTCATACCCCTCAAACAGGGCGCGCATCTCCTCCTCGGACCGGAGATAAAAATTCCGCGGCTCATAGCGCATCCGGTTCTCGTCGGACAAGAGCTTTCCCGTCTGGATGCAAAGCAGCACATCATGGACCTCCGCGTCCTCCTTGCGGAGATAGTGCGCGTCGTTGGTGCAGACCATTGGCAGGCCCGTCTCCTTGTGGAGCTTTAAAATCCCCCGGTTCACCGTCTGTTGGTCGGGGATGCCATGGTCCTGAAGCTCCAGATAAAAGCGATCCGGCCCGAAAATCTCCGCCATTTCCAACGCCACGGTTTTTGCGGTTTCATACTCTCCGTTGCGTATCCGCCGGGGAATTTCCCCGGCAAGGCAGGCGGACAGGGCGACCAGCCCTCCGTGGTGCTCCCTCAACAGCTCCAAATCCACCCGCGGCTTGATATAAAATCCCTCGGTCCACGCCATGGACACCATGTAAGACAGGTTGCGGTACCCTTCCTCATTTTCACACAGCAGCACCAGATGGCGGCTTTCCGCGTCGAACTCGTGCTGCTTTTGCAGCCGGGTGCGGCCTCTGGGGGCCACATAGACCTCGCAGCCGATGATGGGCTTAATGCCCGCATTCTTACAGGAACGGTAGAAGTCAATCGCGCCGTACATCACCCCGTGGTCCGTGATGGCGCAGGCGGACTGGCCCATTTCCTTCAGAACGGCCGGCAGCTCCTTGATACGGCAGGCCCCGTCCAGCAGGCTGAACTCCGTATGAACATGTAAATGGGCAAAGGACATAGGTCGCTCCTGTTCTTTCGTATCGGCTTTTCCAACGGCAAGACTGTGCCTGCCCGCCGAAATCGTATTATAATAGCGCCACGCCGGACTTAGTCCGCCGCCCGCTCCGCCAACATTTTTTCAAGAATCTCCACCGCCGTGACAATCATGTTGTCGCAGTGGGCCGTGATACCCAGACGCAGGGCTGCGGGGTTGTTCTCGTCGGGTTGGGGATGGGCCGCCAGCAGGTCGCCACAGCGGGTCAGTCCGAAAATCTCCTCAAACCGGCGGCGAAACTCCTTCACGGCAGTATAGGTCCTCTTTTTCCCCTCCGCGTCCGCGCCGTCCGTGTGGGGTGTGAGCCATCCCAGTACCAGTACGCCGCCGCTGACCGCGCCGCACAGCTCCGCATGACTGCCGCCCACGCCGCCGCCAAACCCGCCCCCGGCGGATGCGATCAACGGCTTCGGAATCTCCAGCAAATCCTCAAACGCCAGCGCCACCGCCTGCGCGCAGTTATAGCCCGCCTTGTGATATTGATAAGCCGCAGCACACCGATCCATATAAAAGCTCCCCTTTATTCTGTCTCATCGAGCTTTGGACGCCCGACGCTCCAATTCCTCGTAAAATCTACCCAAATGAATGCCGTCCACCAGCGCATGATGGGCCAGAATCGTCACAGGCAGGCTCGTCCGCCCGTTTTCCTCCGTCCATTTTCCCCAGGAAATCCGCACGTTGCTGTACGCGGGGCTGGGCACCGGCATAACCATGTCCGTATATCGGAGCCAGGGCACGCAGGAGACGAAAAAGAACTCCCCATGGTCCTGATCCTCTACAATCGTCCCGCCGTATTTGGCCGTCTCCAACGCCGTGCGCCCCATCTCTAGAAACTCCTCAAAGGGCAGCGCCGTATCCAGCGTGCAGTAGGCATAGGCCCCATCGGGTTTCGCCACGGTGCAGGAGCAGCGGCAGCTCTCATACTCGACCACCTGTCCCTCTTCAATCCGCCGACGAAGCTGCGGCACAGCGTTGGCCGCCGCCATTACCTCATAGGTCAGCGAGAGGAAAAGCGGCGTGCCGTCCCCCCGGATTCTCTCCATGAGGGCGGTGATATCCACTTGGCAGGTCACTCCGGCGTAGGGGTTTGCCATAGACGAAAAATAGGCAAACTGCTCCCGCCGGGGGTCCCCCGTCATATCCAAAATGCGTTTATTCAAAGCTATCTCCTTTGTTATCAGAAACCACGGGCCACCCTCCGGCAAAAGCCGAGCCGGACACCGTCCTCTATTTGGGCGGCTCGCCACGCAGCTCTCTTGCCAGCCCCGTCAGCTTGCGCAGCCGGTGGTTCAGGCATGATTTCGTCACGGGCGGGTCCAAGCTGTCCGCCAGTTCAGAAAGGCTCAGCTCCGGCTTTTCCAGCCGGGCCATCGCCGTATCGCGCAGCTTGTCCGGAAGTTGCTCCAGCACCCCCCCATCCATCAGGCGGCGGATAGCCTCCGCCTGCTCCAGCGCCGCGTCTACCGACTTGTCAAGGTTTGCGTTGTCGCAGTTGATACGGCGGTTTACACTGTTGCGCAGGTCCTTTTCCATCTTCGCGCTCATCACGTTCATCGCCGCCACCGGCGCACCGATCAGGGTCAAAAAGTCCTCAATCTGGTCGCTCTGCTTAAAATAGGTGATGTAGCTCCCGTTTCGGCTCAGACTCTTTGGGGGAAAGCCGTTGTCCCGCAGCAGGGCCTCCAGCTCCCGGCTCACCTGCAAATGAGAGGTTGCCAGCTCCAAATGATACCGCTTCAGCGGGTCCGTGACGCTCCCCCCTGCGAAAAACACGCCCCGCAGAAACGAAGCCCGGCAGCACTCCTCCTCCAGCAGGCCGAAATTGATGTGCAGCACCATGTTCTGCTCGGGAGAAAAACCCAGCGCGTCGATAATCCCGTCCAGCTTATTGCGGTCGGTCATTTGAAACACCAGCTTCCCCTGCGCGTCCGGCTCCGGCTTTCTGTCAAACCGAAGCCGAAAAGCCCGGTGAAACAGCCGGGGCAGCCTTGCGGCAAGGTTGGAGTTCTCGGTGACAATGCGAATTTCTCCGGAGTGAAAGGTGTTGCAGTAGAGCAGGATCCCGTATGCCTCCGCCAAAGCACAGCAATGCTTTTGAACCTCCAGTCGACACAGTTCGTTTTTCGCGTCGTAGGAAAAGGACATCCCTCTCACCTCCTCACTCTTTCATGTGTTCCGCCCTGTAAAAGTCTCCCCCTGTGGCAAACCGGTCCCCCGCGATGCGGACGCTGCGCTCCGCGTGGAGCAGAATCAGCTCCCGCGCAAGGCTTGCGGGGTCGTGGCGCACAAAGCCGTCCTCCACCGTGGCAACAGGCCGGTTGACAAGCTCCACACCAAGGGCGGCGCACCGCTCCTTGTCCCGGCAAATAGGCTCCGCCCCCTCCTGTTCGTACCGCTGGGCCACGCTCCGGGGAATGGGCGATGCGTTGGTCAGGCACAAATCAAACAGCCCGGGCGCGGAGTGCTTGAACAGGGCCGCAATGTGGTCCGCTGCGGTGTAGCCCTCCGTTTCTCCCTCTTGCGTCATGACGTTGCAGACATAGACTTTCAGTCCGTCCGCCTTCCGGACGGCGTCCACAATGCCGTCCACCAGCAGGTTTGGAATGATGCTGGTATACAGACTTCCCGGCCCCAGCACCACCATGTCCGCCTGCAAAATCGCCTCCACCGCCTCCGGCAGCGCCGGGGGCTTCTCCGGCAAAAGCCGAACCCGGCGAATGCGGCAGTCCTGCTCCTTTTTGCAGAAGAAGATTTTCGACTCCCCCACCACCCGCACGCCGTTTTCAAACTCTGCCTCTAGCTGCACGTTGGCATTGGTAACGGGCAGCACCCGCCCCGTGATGGCCAAAACCTCGCTCATGCGGCTCACCGCCGCGTCAAAGGAGGGGGAAATGCCGTTCAGCGCCGCCAGAAACAGGTTTCCAAAGCTCTGTCCGGCAAGCACACCCTCCGAAAAGCGGTAGTGCAGCAGCTCCGCCATCAGCGGCTCCGTGTTGGCCAGCGCCTCAAGGCAGTTGCGGATATCTCCCGGGGGAGGCATCCGCAAATCGCTGCGCAGCGCCCCGGAGCGGCCGCCGTCGTCCGCCACCGTGACGATGGCGGTCAGATTTTCCGTATATTGCTTCAGTCCCCGCAGCATGTTGGAAAGGCCGTGTCCGCCGCCGATGACAGCAATTCTCGGCCCCCGCGCTCTTGGGGGACGGTAGAGCGTGTGTTGATTTTCCATGGCGTTCCTTTCACCCCGGGGCCTGTCAGCCCTTGGGCATGTCCCGGTGATACTCCGTCACGGGGTAGCCCAACTGACGGATATAGCCTGTCAGCGCATGGGCCACGGCCACGGAGCGGTGCCGTCCGCCGGTACACCCCACCGACACGGTGAGGCTGGTTTTTCCCTCCCCTGCGTACAACGGCAGCGTCAGCGCCAGCAAATCCTTCAGCTTGTCGAGAAATTCCCTTGCCTGACGGAAGGAGAATACATAGTCGGACACATCCTTGTCCAGCCCCGTTTTTTCCCGCAGCTCCTCAATATAAAACGGGTTTGGCAAAAACCGCACGTCCAGCACCAGATCGGCCTCCAGCGGTAAGCCATATTTAAAACCGAAGGAGGTCACCGCCACGGTCATCCCCGTCTTCTCGTCCTTTTCGCTGAAAAGCCGCAAAAGCTCAGCCCGGAGCTGCGCGGTGGACAGGCTGCTGGTGTCGATCACGTAGTCCGCCTGTTCCTTTACAGGGCGCATCACCTCAATCTCCCGGCGGACAGCTTCCTCCAGAGTATCCGTCCCTCCGCTGAGCGGATGGCGGCGGCGCGTCTCCTTATACCGCTTGATCACCGTCTCCGGCGAGGCCTGCAAAAACAGCATCCGGCACACGCCGCCCATGCCCCGCAGTTTTTCCAGCACGTCGAACAGCTCCGTGAAGGAATCCGAGGTCCGCACATCGTACACCAGCGCCACCCGGTCATACCGTCCATTGCCCCCGGCGCAGAACTCCGCAAATTTCAGAATCATCGCCGCGGGCATATTGTCCACGATATAAAAGCCCAAATCCTCCAAAAAGGAGGCGGCCTTGCTCTTTCCAGCCCCGGACAGGCCGGAAATAATCAAAATTTCCATGCAATCACCCGCTTCTCTCTCCCGCGCGGCGCTCACCGCACGATTTTAACCTCCGGCTCCAGACGAATCCCGGAAAGCTCCTCCACCCGCTGCTGAATCTGACGAATCAGCTCCGTCACGTCGGCAAAGGTGGCGTTCCCCCGGTTCACGACAAAGCCCGCGTGCTTCTCGCTTACCTGCGCGCCGCCCACCCGCAGTCCCTTCAGGCCGCATTGGTCGATCAGGGTCCCCGCGTAAGCGCCCACCGGGCGCTTAAAGGTGCTGCCCGCGCTGGGAAGCTCCAAGGGCTGACTGGCTTTGCGCCTTGCTTTCAAGTCGTCCATCCTCGCCCGGATTTGCACCGGGTCGCCGGGCGTCAGGCGGAAGACAGCGTATAAAACCACCCAGTCCGGGTGGTCGGTCAGCACACTGCGGCGATAGCCAAGGTCCAGTTCCTCCGCCGAGAGGTACTTCACACCTTCCTCCGGGTCCAACAGGGAAGCTCCGGCCACCACCTGCTTCATCTCCCCGCCGTAAGCTCCGGCGTTCATGCACAGGGCGCCTCCCACCGTACCAGGGATTCCGTGGGCAAACTCCAATCCCGTAAGGCCCTGCTTTTGCGCAAGGTCCGCCAGCCGCGCCAGAGACGTTCCGGTCTCGGCCTTCAGCTCGGTTTCCTCCACGCTCGGTTCCAAGTGATTCAGCCCGGCGGTGGTGTCAATCACCAGTCGGTCCAGCCCTTCGTCAGGCACCAGCAGATTTGTCCCGTTTCCCATCACCAGAGGCCGCGCCCCGCAGCTTCGGGCAAAGTCCGTCAGCAGCACCGCCTGCTCCCCGCTGCGGGGAAAGGCCATGCGCCTTGCCGGTCCGCCGATGTGAAAAGAGGTATGGCGGCTCATGGCCTCGTCGGTTTTCATTGCAAGGTCCGGCAGATAGTCCGCCGCCCATTTGTCCAGCTCCTCCGCCCAATCCATACGGCTCCCCCTCAAAAATTCAGATTACCCGTCCCAGTAGCGCCGCGCCAATCATTCCCGCGTCGCCGCCAAGCACGGCCCGGACCACGGATACCTTCCCGCCGCAGTGGACGGCATAGCTCTCCCGGTCCACAATTTCCCGCAGAGGAGCAAGCAGCAGGGCCTCCTCCGCCTCTCCGATTCCGCCCCCGATGGCAAGCACCTCCGGCTGGAATATGTTTAAAAGGTTTACAACTCCCGCCGCCAGATACGAACCATAGGTTTCGCACAGCGCCTTCGCCGTCTCATCCCCCCGCAGGGCCGCCGCAAAGACCGTCCTGCCAGTGACGGCGGTTCCGCCATCGGATTCTTCCCACAAGCCACTGGTTTTATCTCGCTCCATGGCTTCCCTCGTCATGCGGATCAGGCCCGTGGCGGAGGCATAGGCCTCCCAGCAGCCCCGCCGCCCGCAGGCGCAGGGCACGCCGCCCTTCTCCACTACCATATGCCCCACCTCGCCGGCCATTCCTCCGGAAGAGTAGAGCTTTCCGTTTAGAATAAACCCTCCGCCGATGCCGGTTCCAAGTGTCACTACGGCAAAATTTTTCGTCCCCTGTCCCGCGCCGCAAAAATATTCACCCACGGCGGCACAGTTGGCGTCGTTCTCCAGCAGGACGGGAACATCCAGATATCTTTGGAACAACCGCGCAAGGGGAACGTTTTTCATCGGAATATTGCAGGTATAAAGCACTTCTCCCTTCGCTGCCGCGCCGGGAATACCCATACCCACGTATGCAAGACTCTCCGGGAATATGCCCCCGTCCCGTGCCGCCTGCGCGGCAAGAGACGCAAGCGTTTTTGCAAAAGGCTCCGCTCCCCGAAACTCACCCAGCGGAATTTTCCGCACCGCCAGCAGGTGCCCTGTTTCATCCACAAGACCGGCCCGCAGATTCGTGCCCCCTACGTCCAGACCGACGTACATCTCACTGCGCTCCCCGGTCCGCCCGTTCGTCCACCCGCCGGACCAGTTCCTCCGCCGCGTTGTAGCCAAAGCGGCGGTGGCGGTTGTTCATGGCGGCCACCTCCACAATGCTGGCCAGGTTCCGTCCGGGCCGCACGGGAATGTTGACGCAGGGCACCTGCAAATCCAGAATTTCCAAATAGTGATCCTCCAGCCCCAGCCGGTCGTAAACCCGGCTGCTGTCCCACTGCTCCAGCTCCACCACCAAATCAATCTGGGCCTCTTCCTTGATGGCCCGCATTCCAAACAACTGCCGCACGTCGATTACGCCGATGCCCCGCAGCTCAATGTAGTGGCGGATCATCTCCGGGGCCGTGCCGATCAGCTCATTGGAAATGCGGCGAATATCCACGGAGTCGTCCGCCACCAGCCGATGGCCCCGCATAATCAGCTCAATGGCCGTCTCGCTCTTTCCGATGCCGGAGTCCCCGGTAAGCAGAATCCCCTCGCCGTACACATCCATCAAAACGCCATGCCGCCCTATGCAGGGGGCCAGCCGCCGATTGAGAAACTCAATGGCGTGAGAGGTGAACTCCACAGTGGTTTCCGAAGTACGCAGCAGCGTCCGCTCGTATTCCCTTGCACTTTCAAGACACTCGGGAAAGCAGTCCAGATTCCGGGAAACCACCAGCGCCGGAATGTCGTAGAGAAACAGGTCGTCAAAAGCCTTTTTCCGCTCCTGTGCGTTCAGGCCCTTCAAATACATGACCTCCGCCTTGCCGATCACCTGAAGGCGGCGGGGATCAAAATAATCGTAAAATCCCAAAAACTGAAGCCCCGGCCGATTTACGTCCGTGATGGTAAGAACCGCCTCTTCATAATCGCTCCCCCGATTGAGTAGCTGCAAATCAAAGGCAGCCGCAAACTCCGTCATTTTCAGTCCGTTCGCCGTCATAAGCGCCAGTCTCCTTCCGGGGCGGCCTTTTGCCTGCCGCCCTGCGGTGTTTTCAGTTCGCAGACGCACAGCGCCGCGGCGGCATGAATTGGTATTTTTATCATAACCGCTTTTTGGTTATTATTATAACGTATGCGTCTGTTTTTCGCAACTGTTTCACCCCGCCCGCCCCTCTTTAATATTTTTGAATATTTTTTAAGATTTCCCCTTGCTTTTTATCTTTTCATCTGTTAAAATATCGTTTGTGCCTGTGAAAAGCAGGTTTGATTTCCCAACAGCAAGGAGGTGCAACGGATGGCTAAGTGCGAATTTTGCGATAAGGGTGTCACCTTCGGGATTCAGGTGTCTCACTCCCATAGACGTTCCAATCGTCCCTGGAAGCCCAACGTAAAGCGTGTCAAAGCAGTTGTAAATGGTACGCCGCGCCATGTATATGTTTGTACCCGGTGTCTGCGTTCCGGCAAAGTTACCAGAGCGGTCTGATATGAGAATTAACTCCCGAGCCAAGTGGTTCGGGAGTTATTTTTATTTCTTCAGGATTTTGTGACCACGGTCAAAATTGCCCGTGGTCACATTTTATCGCACATTACATCCAGTCATAGCCCAGCTCGTCTTTTTTAGAGCGACCCATCAGCTCCGCCACTACGTCCCGGACGGCCCTGCCCCGGTAAAGCACCTGATAGGCACAGGCGCAGATGGGCATTTCCACGCCCGCCTTCAGGCTTAGTTGATGGACGCTTTCCGCGGCGTAATAGCCCTCCACCACCGCGCCCACCTCTTCCATGGCCTCCTGCGCGGTCTTTCCCTGTCCGATGAGGATGCCTGCGCGGCGGTTTCGGGAGTGCATGGAGGTGCAGGTGACAATCAAGTCCCCCATTCCCGCAAGGCCCGCAAAGGTCTGGCGGTGTCCGCCCAGCGTCTCGCCCAGCCGGGCGATTTCTCCCATGGCACGGGTCATCAGCAAGGCCTTGGTGTTATCCTGATAGCCCATTCCATCGCAGATTCCGCAACTCAGAGCCACAACGTTTTTCAGCGCGCCGCCCAGCTCCACGCCCACAATGTCGGGGCTGGTATAGACCCGGAAATTTTGGTTCATAAACGCGTCCTGCACCAGCTTCACGGCCTCGCCATTCTCCCCCGCCGCCACGCAGCCGGTGGGCAGACGAAGGCTCACCTCCTCCGCGTGGGAGGGGCCGGACAGAGCCGTCACGGGGAAGCGGTCCCCCGTTTCCTCCCGCACAAGCTGGCTCATGCGCAGGTTCGTGTCCCGCTCGATGCCCTTGGACACGCTGACCAGCACCGTGCCCTCCTTCAAAAACGGTACCGCGGGACGGACATTACTCCGCACGGCATAAGACGGCGAGGCGGATACCACAATATCCGCGTCCTCCACGCAGCGAATCTCTCCGCTGAATTTCAACGCGGCAGGAAGCTCCACGTCAGGCAGCGCCGAATTTTTCCGATCCTTTTCCATCAACTCTGCTTTTCCCGGACTGTGGGACCAGAGGGTTACGTCGTGCCCATTGTCGCACAGCACCATGGCCAGAGCCGTGCCCCAGCCGCCGCTACCTAAAACCACTGCCTTCATATACAAATCCCGCTTTCTCCGGAAATTTTCCCAGCGGTTCTCCGCCGGATAGCGCGCATCTTTCGGAACCCGTCACCCTTTTCTGTGGAAGCTGAACTTGCTCTCCTCGCCACGAAGCAGCCGCCGGATATTAGCCCGATGCATATAGAGAATCAGCCCGCCGATGGCCGCACTCAGAATTGTCAGCACTAAATCCTGATATAAAAAAACCGTGACCGTGGGGAAGGCGGTGGCAGCACAAACGGAGCCGAGAGAGACATACCGCGTCAGCGCTGTTATTAGCAGAAACGCCCCCCAGGCGATCAGCGCCAGCCTCCAGTCGATCATAATGGCCACCGTGCCGCCGGAAAGGATGCCCTTGCCGCCTTTAAAGTGGAACATACAGGGAAACATATGCCCGATCAGGCAGAACAGGCCCGCATAATACTTGCCGAACAGCGCCGTCTGCGCCTGAAAGTGCACAAAGAGCCAGCTGCCGATCAGCACGGCAAGCACCGCCTTGAGCACGTCCGTCAGAATGACGACAAAGGTCAGCGCCCCCCCAAAGGTGCGGTAAAAGTTAGTCAGGCCCGCGTTGCCGCTGCCATGGGTGCGGATATCGTCCTTCAGAATATACTTGGAGACGATCACCGCCCCGTTAAAGCAGCCCAGCAGATATGCGATCAGCGCCGCAAGCACGCCAAGGCCAATCATAGGCAGCAGTGAAAACTGATAGATGGAAACCGATGCCTCCATATCCTTACTCCTCCCTGTCGCCCTTTTGCCGGATGGAGAGGATGATGGGCGTCCCCGTCAGTCCGAATACGGCGCGGATTTGGTTTTCCAGATACCGCTGATAGGAAAAATGGAACAGGCTGGCGTCGTTGCAAAACACCACAAAATGGGGCGGACGGATTCCCACCTGCGTCATATAGTAGATTTTCAGGCGGCGACCCTTGTCGGAGGGGGGCTGCACGCGGGTCTGCGCGTCGGAAAGGACGTTATTCAGCATCCCTGTGGTAATGCGCAAAGACGCCTGATTGCTCACAGCCACAATCATCTCGAAGAGCTTGTTCACCCGCTGCCCCGTCAGGGCAGAGATGAACAGAATGGGAGCGTAGGTCATATAGCCCAAATCCCGCCGGATGTCGGCGGTGAGCCGGTCCATGGTCTTGTCGTCCTTGTCCACAAGGTCCCACTTATTCACCACGATGACAGCGGCTTTTCCCGCCTCGTGGGCAAGACCCGCCACCTTGGTGTCCTGCTCGGTCACACCTTCCCGTCCGTCGATGAGGATCAGGCACACGTCGCTGCGCTCAATGGCCATGGTGGCCCGCAAAACGCTGTACCGCTCGATATCCTCATCCACCTTTGACCTTTTTCGCATGCCCGCCGTGTCGATGAACAGGAACTTCCCCTGCTCGTTTTCAAAGGGAGAGTCAATGGCGTCCCGCGTGGTGCCCGCCACATCGCTGACGATACTCCGCTCCTCCCCTAAAATCCGGTTCAAAAGCGAGGACTTGCCCACGTTGGGCTTGCCGATCAGCGCCACCTTGATGGCGTCGGCCCCTTCCGACTCTTCCTCTTCCGGAGGGAAATAGGCCACACAGGCGTCCAGCAGGTCGCCGGTGCCGTGGCCGTGGACGGCGGAGACGGCAACGGGGTCCCCCATTCCCAGATTATAGAACTCGTAAAAGTCCGGGTTCATAGCGCCGGTGGAGTCCATCTTATTCACCGCCAAAACGATGGGCTTGCCGCTTTTGAGCAGCATATTCGCCACCTCGTGGTCCGAGGCGGTGAGTCCGGTCTTCACGTCCGTTAAAAAGACGATGACTGTGGCGTGGTCGATGGCAAGCTGCGCCTGCTGGCGCATAAAGGTGAGAATCTGGTCGTCCGTCCGGGGCTCAATTCCGCCGGTGTCAATCAGTGTAAAGGTGCGGCCATTCCAATCCGTCTCACCATACACCCGGTCCCGGGTGACTCCCGGCGTGTCCTCCACGATGGAGAGCCGACGGCCAATGAGCTTATTGAACAGCATGGACTTGCCCACATTGGGCCGGCCCACAATGGCAACAATAGGTTTCATGGGTTTCCTCCCGTTTCTATAGATTCATGCCCAAAAGCCGGGCAAAATAAGCGATGCATTTATTTTCGTTTTCGATCAATCAGACGGAATACCAGCCAGTCCGGCGCACAAAACGGAACGCTGGCGTCCGCAAAGATACTATGGTAAAATTCTCATTTTCAAGCTAATCATACCATACATATCAAAAAAGTACAGCGTTTTGATTTCCACTAACAGCACGCGACAGATCCATCGGCGCGGTCAATCCCTCGCCGGACACAAAACAAGGAGGAAAGAGCGCACTCTTTCCTCCCCATTTATGATGCAAACCTTATTTCGCAGCGTTCACGGCCGCGGACTTGACGACCTTGATGGTCCGGCCGTTGTAAGTGCCGCACTCCTTGCACATTCTGTGAGGCAGGTGCAGAGCACCGCATTTGGAACAGGCAACGAGGCCGGGGGTCGCCAGCTTCCACGTGGAGCTGCGGCGCTTATCCCGTCTTGCCTTGGATACTTTTGTCTTGGGTACTGCCATGATGACACCTCCTTTAGATCAGCGGTAGGGCTTGGCCTCTCCGCTCTTGTTACATATTTATTGGTTGCTCTCCAAAAGCTTTGCAAGGGCCGCAAAACGCGGGTCCGCGTCCTTCTTGCAGCCGCAGGGACCGAGGTTCAGGTCGGCGCCGCAACGGGAGCAAAGTCCTTTGCAATCTTCAGAACACAAAAATTTGGCGTCCATTTCAAGAATGAACGCGGTGCGGGCCAACTCGCCCACATCCACCTCACCATTTTCCAGCAAAATGATCTCGTCGTTTTCCCCGTTTTCCAGCTCCTCCGCCAGAAGGCAGGAGAACTCCACTTCCTTGGGAACCCGGACAGGCTTCGTGCAGCGGTCACAGACGGCATCCAGCGTGGCAAATGCAGTCATGGAAAGCTCCAGCGCACCCGCGCTGTTGCGCACAGACCCTTCCACCTCAACCGGCTCTCCCACGGGATACTGACCGTTCAGCTCCGCGTCGGACAAATCCATGGAAAAATGAAAATCCAAGGATTTTCCGGGCAAATTCAAAATCGGTTTTACATCCAAACGCATAGCACACCTCGCAATGACACGAGCAGTATTATAATGGATATTGAAAGACTTGTCAAATACTTTTTCAGATTTCCTTGCTTTTTTCCCAAAATCGGCTACAATGTGCCTATACCGATATTTGGAGGGTCCTATGCGGGAATTTACCATCAACAAAAACGACGCCGGACAGCGACTGGATCGATTCACGGCCAAGGCCGCGCCCACTCTGCCCCCCGCTCTGGTGCAGAAATATATCCGTCTCAAGCGGGTGAAGGTCAACGGCAAGGGCGCAAAGCGGGAGGTTCGGCTGGAATTGGGCGATATCGTGCAGATGTACGTCAACGACGAATTTTTTCAGGAGCCGGACGCAGAGGAAGACAAATTTCTCTCCGCCTTCCGTCCCCAGCTTGACATTATATATGAAGATGAAAACCTTCTGCTGGTAAATAAGCGTCCAGGGCTTGTGGTTCACGCCGACGAAACAGAAAAGGTGAACACGCTGGTCCACCACATTCAGGCGTACCTTTACCAGCAGCACGAGTGGGACCCGGCGGAGGAAAATTCTTTTGCCCCGGCCCTTTGCAACCGCATCGACCGCAACACCGGCGGCATCGTCATCGCCGCGAAAAACGCGGAGACGCTGCGGATTGTCAACGAGAAAATCCGCACTCACGAGCTGCGAAAGACCTATCTGTGCGTGGCGGTGGGAAATCCTCGGCCCTCTGCCGGAAAAATCGAGGGTTTTCTTTTAAAGGATGAGCGAAAAAAAGAGGTTTCTTTTTACCGCCGCCCCATCCCCGGCGGGCGCAGCGCCGTTACCTATTATAAAACCTTGCAGACGAAAGGCGAACTGTCTCTGGTGGAGTGCGAGCTTTTGACAGGCAGAACCCATCAAATCCGTGTTTCGATGGCGGAAATCGGCTGTCCCCTGCTGGGAGACGGCAAATACGGCCGGGGCGAGACAAATCGGCGCTACGGGGAGCAAAAGCAGTGCCTTTGGTCTTATCAACTGGCGTTTGATTTTCAGTCGGATGCGGGAATTCTTCAGTACCTGCGGGGCAAGGTTTTGCGGGTAGAAAATATTCCGTTCAAAAATCGCTATTTTCCTTGACTTTTCAGCGCCTTTTCGATATAGTTTGTAATTGCCGAATTTCAACGAGAAAGGTTCCCCCTCAACAGAGAAAAGAGGCGTTTTTATTCTATCAATTGTAGAAACGGGGGAGGATAAATGTCCAAAGAGTTGATTCGCCTGCGAGATCTCTGCATGGCGTTTGACGACGAGCTTGTTCTCGATCACTTAAATCTCTACATCAATGACAAAGAATTCCTCACACTGCTTGGACCCAGCGGCTGTGGCAAAACCACGACGCTGCGTATCATCGGGGGTTTCACGACGCCAACGTCGGGAGATGTCCTGTTCGACGGTGTGAGGATTAATGACGTTCCGCCCTTTCAGCGGCAGATCAACACGGTGTTTCAGAAATACGCCCTGTTTCCCAACATGAACGTATTTGAAAACGTGGCCTTTGGCCTGCGGATGAAGCGCGTTCCCGATCCTGCGGACCCCTCCGGCAAGCGGATGGTGAAGCTCTCGGAGACAGAAATCAAGCGGCAGGTTTTGGAAATGCTGGAGACAGTCAGCCTTCTCGGCTTTGAGCACCGCAAGACGGACGCTCTTTCCGGCGGCCAGCAGCAGCGGGTTGCCATTGCCCGGGCGCTGGTAAACCGGCCCAAGGTACTGCTTTTGGACGAACCACTGGGCGCGCTGGATCTGAAGCTGCGCAAGGATATGCAGATGGAACTGAAAAAGATTCAGCAGCAGGTGGGCATTACCTTTATATATGTTACCCACGATCAGGAGGAGGCCCTCACCATGTCGGACACCATCGTGGTGATGGACAAGGGCTCCATTCAGCAGATCGGCACGCCGGAGGACATCTACAACGAGCCGAAAAACGCCTTTGTGGCGGACTTTATCGGCGAATCCAACATCATCGACGGCGTGATGCTTGAAGACCGGGTGGTTAAGCTGTACGGCAAGACCTTCCCCTGCGTGGACGGAGGCTTTGCACCGAACGAGCCGGTGGACGTGGTGGTCCGCCCGGAGGATATCGACATTGTTCCCGTGGAGCAGGGCCAGATTGTGGGCACCGTCACCAACGTGACCTTCAAGGGGATGCAGTATGACATCATCGTGGATTTCCGTGGCTTCAAGTGGCTGATTCAGACCACCGACCACTCCCCTTTGGGCGCAAAAATCGGTGTAAAAATTGACCCGGAAGGGTTTCACATTATGAAAAAGAGCCCGTACTCCGGAAAATTCGGAGATTACAGCTCTTACAGCGAGGAATACGACGAGCTGTCCGACGCGGAGGCGTTGGACGAGGAGGAGGATTCCCCGGAGGGCGGCGACCATGAGGAATAAGGGTCTGGCCATGCCGTATGTGGCATGGATGGCGATTTTCGTGGTGGCGCCTCTGATTTTGGTGGTGATTTACGCCTTTCACAATGGCACAAGCTTTACGCTGGAAAATTTTCGTGCCATGGGGACCTATGCCGCCGTGTTCGGCCGGTCCTTCCTGCTGGCGGCCATTGCTACACTGATCTGCATTCTGATTGGCTATCCCGTGGCCTGGTTTCTGGCCCGGGAGGGTCCGGGCCTGCGGCGCATCGCCACAATCCTGATTATGCTGCCCATGTGGATGAACTTTCTGCTTCAAACCTACTCCTGGATGTCCATTTTGGAAAACACCGGGCTTTTGAACACCCTGTTTCAAAAAATTGGCCTGATTGCTTTGGTAAACGGCCTGTTCGGGACGGATTTCACCTATTTCCCCATGATCAACACCCGCGGGGCCATCGTGCTGGGCATGGTATATAACTATCTGCCCTTTATGATTCTGCCCATTTTTACGGTGATTGAGAAAATTGACCCACGGCTGATTGAAGCGGCGCAGGACTTGGGCGCCAACAGCGCCGTGGTCTTCCGCAGGCTGATTTTCCCTTTGTCGGTTCCCGGGATTCTCTCCGGGGTCACCATGGTGTTCGTCCCCTCGGTTGCAACCTTTGCCATCTCCCGCCTGCTTGGCGGCGGCATGGTGACCTTGCTGGGCGACCTGATTGAAACGCAATTTTTGGGCGGGTCGTACAACCCCTACCTCGGCTCTGCCATCTCCCTTGTGATGATGGCCATTGTGCTGATTTCCATGGCCGTGATGAACCGCTTTGGAGAGGGCGAGGAGGAGGCGATGCTGCTGTGAAAACGAATCATTTCGGCAACCGCCTGTTGATGGGACTGACCTTTTTGTTTCTCTACGCGCCGATTTTCGTGCTGATTTTCTTTTCCTTCAACGCCACGAAAAGCCGGACAGTGTGGGGTGGCTTTTCCCTGCAATGGTACGTTCGCCTGTTTCAGGACGACGCGATTCTCAGTGCCTTGAGAACCACGCTTCTGGTGAGCGTGCTGGCTTCCCTCATCGCCATGGTGGCGGGGACTGCCGCCGCCATGGGCTTCGCGGCCATGAAGCGGCGTAGCCGCCACACGTTGATGTCGATCAACAACATCCCTTTGACCAACGCGGACATTGTAACAGGTGTGTCTCTGTCCCTCCTGTTCATGTTGGCCATCGGAGCGTTTAACGCCACCGTTGGCAAGGCTACGGGTATGACGCTGGCCAAGGGCTTCGGCACCATGCTGATCGCCCACGTTACCTTTGACATTCCCTACGTAATTCTCTCCGTCATGCCCCGATTGCGGCAGTTGGACCCCCACATCTACGAGGCGGCGCAGGATTTGGGCGCCCGAGGCTTTTACGCCTTCCGCAAGGTCATTCTCCCCGACCTGATGCCCGGCATTGTCAACGGGACAATTATCGCCTTTACCATGTCGGTGGACGATTTCGTGATTTCTTATTTTACCGCAGGTAACAAGGTTTCCACCCTTGCGATGGAGGTTTACTCCATGGCAAGGCGGAAAATCAGCCCGGAAATCAACGCAATTTCCACGCTTTTATTTATCTCGGTGCTGGCGCTGCTGGTGATCGTGAACCTGCGTCAGTCCAGACAGAATTCCGCCGTGCGGCGGCAGCGCGCCGCCCTAACCCCAAAAACCTAAAGGCTCCGGCGCAGCGCGCCGTTTGCCCCCATACTACAATCTGCAAAGGAGAATATGAAGAATTGAAAAAGATCCTCTCTCTGGCTCTGGCGGCCCTTTTGGTCTGCCCCCTGCTCACCGCCTGCGGCGACTCTGCCGGCAAATATCCTAACGGTGAGGTGAACGTTCTCAACTGGGGCGAGTATATCTCAGACGGACAGGACGAAACGCTGGACGTAATTAAAAAATTTCAGGAGGACACCGGCATTAAGGTGAACTACACCGTTTGCCCCGACAATGAAACGCTGTACGCCAACCTGAAGCAGGGAGACTCCTATGACGTAATCATCCCCTCCGACTATATGATCTCCCGTCTGATTGACGAGGAGATGCTTCTGCCGCTGAACTTTGACAACATCCCCAATGCGGCGGACGTGGACCCAAACTTTATAAACCCCGCCTATGACCCGGAGAACGCCTATTCCGTCCCCTATATGTGGGGGACTGTGGGTATTATCTACAACACATCCATGGTGGATGAGGCCATCACCAGCTATCAGGCCCTGTTTGACACAAAATACGCCGGGCAGGTCTTGATGATCAACAACTCCCGGGACGCCATCGGTGTGGCGCTGAAAACCCTCGGCTATTCCTACAACACCACCGACCCCACCCAGATTGCCGAGGCCACGGACCTTCTTATTCAGCAGAAGAAGGACGGCATCGTTCAGGCTTATGTCATGGACGAGATTTTTGACAAGCTGGAAGGCGGAGAAGCTGCCATGGGCGTGTATTACGCGGGAGACTATCTCTCCATGCACGCCAATAACGAGGATCTTGCCTTTGTGCTCCCTTCCGAGGGAACCAACATCTTTACCGACGCCATGTGCATCCCCGTGGGCGCCGCCAATCAGGAAAACGCGGAGAAGTTCATCAACTTCATGTGCTCCACGGAGGTGGGTGTCGCCAACTGCGAGGCCATCGGCTATTCCACCCCCCTGATGAGCGTCAAGGCAGCGCTGGACCCGGAAATTACCTCTGACCCAGTGGCCTATCCTTCGGACGAGGTGCTGGCAAGCTGCGAAGCGTTTTTGAATCTGCCCGAGGCCACCTTGAAGCTCTACGACTCCGAGTGGCTGCGGCTGAAAGCTTAAGCCCGACAATTAAAAAACGGCGGGGAAACCGGAATCCGGTTTCCCCGCCGCCTGCATTTTCTCTAAAAACCGGTCCCATCCGGTTTTTTTCTTTTTACCCTTGTAAGGCAAAGGGCTTATCGGTATAATGAATACACACAATTCAACAAACAAAGGAGAATGCAAAAATGGTAACAATCGGAACAACCTACCGTGGGGAACAGACAGTTACGGACGCGCTGACCGCCTCCGCCGCCGGGTCCGGCGCGCTGCCGGTGTTTGGCACGCCGTTTATGGTGGCCCTGATGGAAACCGCAGCCCTCAACTGCTTGCAGCAGGGTCTTGAGGAGGGCAAGGGCAGCGTTGGCGTGGGTCTTGAAATTAGTCATGACGCCCCCACCCCCGTGGGTATGAAAGTCTGGGCGGAAGCCGAAGTCACCGCCATTTCTGAAAACGGCAAAATGGTGGACTTCAAGGTCACGGCCTGGGACGAAAAAGGCTCTATCGGCCACGGAACTCACACCCGCGCCGTCATCGACAACGCCCGGTTCCTCGCAAAGTGCAACGCCAAGCTGGACGGCTGATCCGCCGTCTTCCCCGCCCCGCCGAAATTCGGCGGGGCGGTTTTTTTATCTTTTCACAGCCGCCGTTCCCAAAAAAGGGCTGATTCAATCGAACCCCCCACAGTTTCGGGCGGCCCGCCTGCAGAGCAGCACCCTATCCAGTCGCTGGCAAGCTGCCCCCATACGCTGGAACAGCCAGCCGTTTCAGCGGGTCTGCTCCTGCATCCGGTTATATTCCTCTAGCTCCCGAATACCGCTGATAATCAGTGCGTCGGTCACCTCGTAGGGGTAAACCCGCACGTCGATACCCTTCAAAGCCTTGGCGGCAACCTTTTGCAGGTCGTCTTCCGTGGCGTGGATATCCGCAAGCTTCGTGGGCAGGCCGATGGATTTGCTGAACTGGAACACCTCGTCCCGTTCCTCATACTGCTTGTCAACGGTAAGCAGCACCAGAATTCCGTAGGCCACCACCTCACCGTGGAGATGGTGAAACTCCTCGGTGGAGGGCAGAATCGTGAAGCCGTTGTACACCGCGTGGGCAAGGCCCGTGGTGTAGTCCACCTGCACAAAGTTGGAAACCATGCCGGTGGACACAATGATGCCGAGCACCGTCTCCGTCAGGTCGGAGGTCACGGTGTTTGCTTCGCAGTCCTTAAGGGCCTGCTTTCCGAAAATTTTCAGCGGCTTTGCACACATAGTGCTCAGGGCGATGCCCATACCGTCGGAGTGGCGGGGGGTATGCCCCCGGGAAGAGACGGTGCACTCGTAGTGCTTCGCCATGGTGTCGCCAATTCCGGCCCAGAGATATTTGACGGGCGCCTCCGCGATAATTTGGGTGTTGATGAACACGTGGTTTGCCGGAACCTTGGAGAAAGAGTATTCCCGCAGGCTTCCGTCCGGATGATAGAGAATGCCAAGGCTGGTGTATGCCGCGCAGGTGGAGGCGATGGTGGGGAAGGTGAAGAAGGGCTTCCCTGCCCGCTGGGCCAGCACCTTTGCGGTGTCGATGGCCTTTCCGCCGCCCACGGCGAAAATCATGTCCGCGTCCTCCGTGTCGGGGGTGAGCCGCTCAATATTTTCAACGGATGCCTCTCCCCCGTTCCACAGGCAGCGGACCACCTCCACAGAGGAACCCTTCAGCGCGGAGATGATTTTCTCCTGCGCTGCGGCCATGGCCTTTTTGCCCCCGATCATCACCACTTTTGTTCCGTAGGCCGAGCAGACGGAGGAAATTCCGTCATACGCGTCCGCGCCGATGGTATAGCTTGGAATCAGTGTTCTTTCCATTTCTTATCTCTCCTTAACCCTTATAACCCGGATTTGCCGCCAAAAACTGACGGTTTTTATAAATGCCCACGGTCAGCATGGGGACGATCACCACCGCGATGCCAAGATACCCACAGTAGCCATAACCGTATTTGATGATGTTGGTCAGCCCCGCGAAGGAGATGCCCATGGAAATTGCGATGATGGAGGCGGCAATAATGCCGTTTTTTACGGCGGGATTCTCAATCCCCTTGAAAACAGAGATATTTTCAAACTTGGCCACAAATCCGAAGGTGGTGGTGACGCCGGTGGAAATCAGGCACAGCAGCAGGCAGGCCCCATAGGCCACCGTGAGCCACGGAATACCGATCTCGCGGCAGACAGTGAGCGTTGGGATCACGGTTCCACCCTCCGCAGCGGTATAAAATCCCTGCCAGGACAGCAGCATGAAAACCGACAGGGTCAACGCGGCGGCGTTCATAACAAAGGCGATGTTCATGGATTTGTTGCAGCCCCGCTTATCGGAAAGCGGCTTGCCGCAGGCCAGCATGGTGGGCAGCGTGACGCACTGGAAGCCCGCGTAGACAAAAGCGTTTAAAATCGCCTTGGGAAACATAGAAAATCCGGTGTCTTGAAAGCTGGCGGACAGAACGGTAGCGATGTTCTCCCCCTTGGTAATGCCGATGGCGTAAATGCTGATGGCGATGACCAGAATGGCCATGCCCATATAGGTGGAGGCCAGACGAACCAGATTCGCGCCGAAAATGGTAAGCGTCAGCACCAACGCGCCGACCGCAAAAACACTGATGGCATAGGGAATCCCAAAGTAGGCGTTCAGCGCAGAAGCCGCTCCCGAAATGGCGGCGGCAATGGCCATGACCACCATGATGTAGAAAAACACCTCGAAAAGCCATTCAATCTTTTTGAAGGGGCTGAAAATGGCTTCAAACAGCTCTTTGTAGGATTTGAGGTTCCGCGAATTGTAAAAGAACATGGCTTCCCTCATGGTCAGGGACATGAGGAGCACCGCCAGAATGGCCGCCACCGGGCCAAGCCAGCCAAGGCCCACATAATAGGTGTTGGCCTGATTGCCGGTGGCAAAGCCGCCCCCGGCATGGGCCGAGAATAGGACCGAGCCCACGGAAAAGGCGAGAAAAAACGCGCTTCTTCTGGATTTCATGTCGGGATTTGGAATTGCTGCCGGTGTCGTCGTTGCTGTTTTCATGTTGACCTCCCAAATACTGTCCAAGAAGACGCAAAAAATCCTTCCGTCTCCTTGCGGTTTAGCAAAGAGACGAAAGGATAAAATCCTCACGCGGTACCACTCTTCTTCATTCTTGCGAATGCACTTTACGAGGTACTGACATACCTCTGCCTTCTGTAACGGGGGCTTCCGTCCGCGCCTACTTATGTGTTCGGCGCAGCCATTCCGTGACCAGTTCGGCAGATTGCGCCCTGTTGCCTCGCACCAGACGGCAACTCTCTGAAAGGGCAATGCTGCTTACTACTTCACATCTTCATGTTTGAACGTATCTTAGCAAAGGCCCGGGGAGAAGTCAATAAAAAACTTTGCGTTTATCACCGAATATCGCTTCGGCACAAAAACACTTTGCCATCGGTAATTTTTTATGGGCGGATTGCACAACCCCAAACAGCAATTTGTGATGCCTGCCATTCACACGCCGAATGATGCCCTATCCAGCCCGCAAACAAGACCTGACAATTTTCCGCAGACAGGAAGAATCCGCATGCGACTGCCTGCCTCGGGTCGCACATCCACATTTAATTCATGTTTGAAATTCATCACGAAAAACAAACCGGATTCAATTCACTTTAAGCGTCTTTGTACGCAAAGGCCCGCCCAACGGCTTGTCAGCGGCGGGTGCGGACGCTTTCATAAGCTATAAATGTACGTTCCCGCACTCTCTTTTTACATAAACCCAGTCAGCAAAATCCACCAAAACAGGAGGACTCCGGGTTTTCCAGTTCCTCTTTTGTAAGCAGCTTGTCGAATCCATAAATGACTCTGCCTGACAGGGTTTCGCCCCCGCCCAGCGTGACCTCCCGCATCATGGATTGACTTACAAGGACGGACCCAAGCTGCGGCTGCGGCTCCACGCGAAGAGAGGACAGATTCCCGTAGACGGAAACCGTAAGCCCTGCCTGAACGTTGGCCAGCTCGGCCATGGGCTTCACCTCGTCGTCCCCTGAAATAAAGGTGACGGAAGACCCCTCCACAGGCTGAAACGCCATGTCGGCGTATGACGTGTCGCTGATGGGGCACACCTCTCCTTCCACCAGTGTTGTAGCACAGAAGGTGCGCGTGACGTAGCCGTCCAGCCCGCCGCTCTCCAGCATCCGGAACGGAAGCTGACAGGCGAAGTTGACTGCCGCTTGCTGCTCCGGCGTCACATATAAATCCACCACCAGACGATTTAAATTAACCCACATGATGCGGACCCCCACGGTCATGGCGCAGCCGCTCTCCTCCGCGGAGGTGGCGCAGGACATCAGCACGTAATTGTCTCCGGTCTCCTCCACCTTCCAGACCTTGTGGGCCAGCAGCCGCGCATAGTCTCCGGCAGCAGCGCCGGCAGCGATCCCGCATATGGGCGTGGGGGCCTGCTCGTACTCCGCCAGCGTCTCAAAGCCAGCCAGCATGTTTTGAAGCGCACCCCGACGATTATGAATAAAAACACTCTTAAGGCTACACCCGTATGTGGATACCTCAACGTAATCGTTGGTGCTGTTGGGAATGCGGAAAAGCCGCACCGCCTGCCCATCGACCGTCACGCCAAACGGGATTTCTTTTATGCTTTGCTCCATATCTGTCAATCCTTCCTGATTCATAGTTTTTATTCTGAAGATTCCATTTGATATCTAATTTTAAGAAAAGCAAAACGGATGCCAAACATCCCTTAAAAAAGTAAAAAATAAAAAATTTTAAATGTCGTCAACTTGGCATCTAAAATGCTATTACAAAAGGCGGACAGGATATATCGGGCCGAATCAGCCCGGCAAGGAGGTCCTGTCATTGAGAGGAAGGGACAGTGACATCATGGAAAACTATGACTGGGAAAGTATTGTCGAGCGGCTGACAAAGCTGCTGCGCCTGCAAACACCTCCTGTTGCCATGAAATGGATCAAAACGGAGGAGGAGCTGCAAAGTATCCCGAAGGTGCGAATTCATAAGAAGCATCTGCCGCCGTGCACCATTGTGGGTCATGCCGCTCAGTATAACTGGACCAGCGCCTGCAAGTTTGAAAACGTGCACGCAAATTATTGCCGCGGAATCAACGGGATGTTTGAACGGGACGAGAAGTGGCATTCCGGGGAAATCTTTAACGGGGTCTGGTTTAACAATCTTGAGGCGTCAAAAGCGCACAATCAGGCGTTGAACTGCATACCGCCGGAGTACATTGCCGTGGTAGCGTCTCCGCTGACGGCAGGGCGGATTGAGCCGGACGTATGCGTGCTGTACATGAGCCCTGCGCAGGCATTTATGCTGTTGTCTGGGTATCAGTTTGAGGACTATAAAAAGCTGAATTTCACCTTTGTGGGCGAGTCCACCTGCTCGGACTCCTGGGGAAAGACTTTTCTGACGGGAGAGCCGGCCATGAGCCTGCCGTGCTATGCGGATAAGAAGTTTGCCGGTATGGGGGAAAACGAATTGCGGCTGACTTTTTCCCCTCAGGACTTGGTGCGCGCGTTAAATGGTCTGGAAGGACTGAGCAAAAACGGCCTGCGCTATCCCATTGCATCTTACAGCCTGACCTCTGACATTCTGGAGGGTCTTCCTCAGAGCTATCTGGAATTTTGACGCGATCCCCTGTTCTTCAAAGAAAATCCCTGCGCTGAAAAGGCAAATAAACGAATTGGAAAGGAAACTGAATCATGGCTAAAATTATGTATGGCAACTATAACGATCTCCCCTGGATGCCCAATCACAGAAAGGATGTTGACGGCAAGGTCATGTGCTACATGAAGTGCTTTGCTATGGAGGCCGCCAACATGCACATGTGCTTGGGCCAGATGTTCAACGGAATGCCCATCGGACCCCACACCCACCCCAACGAGCAGATTGCAACCGTCGTCAAGGGTGAGTGCGACTACTGGGTGGACGGTGTTCCCTACCGCCTGTCCCCCGGCTGCTGGGTCAACGTTCCTCCTCACTATGTGCACTACGCGCAGGTTTATCGCTCTCAGGGCCCGTGCTATCAGATGGATATCATGTCTCCCAAGCGCTCTTCAAGCTGCGATGAGTACAAGGCGTGGCTGAAATCCGAATATGATATCGACTGGGATGCAGGCGGACGGGAGGTTCCCGACCTGACCGAGCCGCAGGATACCGGCGCTGAGGTCAGAGGATAATTTTTCGGCCTGCGCAGGAATTTTCAATGAAGAGCATTTACGTACGGAGGCCTGTGAAAACCGGCCTCTGTACTTAATTAAAAGAAACGGCAGCCGGTCCGCCTCCAAAAAGTGCGGTGGACCGGGCATGGAAAGGATAGATCGATATGAAAATGCGTAATTTTGTCCGGGAAAAAATTGCGGAAAACGGCTATGCGCTGGGAGCCTTTGTGGCCTCCGGCTCGGCGGTGAACTGCGAGATTCTGGGCCTTGGCGGACTGGACTTCGTGATGATTGATTGCGAGCACGCGGAGACGGATGCGGAAAGCATCGTCCAGATGTGCCGCGCCTCGGAACTGTACGGCATGGCGCCGCTGGTCCGGGTTTACGACCCGGACGACGCGCCCATGATGAGCCGGATGCTGGACGTGGGCGTCCACGGCGTGATGGCCCCTCTGGTGGGCACCCCCTCCCAGGCACAGCACGCGGTGCAGTACTTAAAATATCCTCCCCTTGGTAAGCGTGGGGCCAACGGCGGACGCGGTCCCCGCTGGGGCGCATACGACGAGTATGTGAAAAACGCCAACGACAATACCCTGTGCATTGTTCAGTGCGAGTCCCTTGAGGGTCTGAACAATATTGAAGAAATTGCCGCAACGCCGGGGCTGGACGCAATTTTCATCGGCACCGGGGACTTGTCTCTGGAAATGGGCATTCAGTTTAAGGCCGATTCCTCCGCCAACCACAAGGTGGAAGCGCCAGAAATGGTGGCGGCAATTGATCGCATTTTGGCGGCATGCAAAAGACATGGAATTATTCCCGGCATTGTGACCGCCAGTGCCGACGACGCAGCCCGGCGCATTCGTCAAGGCTTTCAGCTTGTCACCTGCATGAACGATCTGGGCTTTTTCCACAGCCGCACCAAGCAGCACTTTCAAGAGGTCAGAAACCTTGTGAAGAAATAACGGAAAGGGGCATTTTGATGAAAAACAATAAAGTAATCTTGACTGCCGCCATCACCGGCGCGGTTCATGTGTCCAGTATGAGCCCGTACCTGCCCATTACGCCGGAGGATATCGTCGCTCAGGCGGTTGGCGCGGCCCGGGCAGGCGCGGCCGTAGTCCACCTGCACGCAAGAGATCCCAAAACCGGGGAGCCGTCCTCCGATCTTAAACTGATGCGCCAGATGGTGAGCGCCATTAAAGAAGAATGCGACGTTATCATCTGCATTACCACCGGAGCCAGCCAGATGATGACGGTTCAGGAGCGTTTGTCGGTGGTCCCCAATATGAAGCCGGAGCTAGCCTCCTGCAACGCAGGCTCCATGAATTTTGTTCTGGCGGGACTTGTCCCACAGTTGACGGACGACGCCCCCGCGTGGGAGAAAAAATATCTGGCGGGTACTTACGACAACGTCTTTGCCAATACCTATCAGGGACTGGACACCTACATTCACACCATGCAGGAAAATGGCACCATTCCCGAGTTTGAAGTCTATGACGCAGGCATGATCAACAACATTGCCTATTTCAAAAAGCAGGGCATTTTGAAGTGCCCCATTTATCTGCAATTCGTCATGGGGATTCAGGGCGGGCTGCCCGCATCGGTGGACAATCTGGTGTTCCTGCGCAATACCGCCGAAAAGCAGCTTGACGAATTCAACTGGTCCTGCGCGGCGGCGGGAAGACATCAGTTCCCCATGATCACGGCGGCGATGGCCATGGGCGGCAATGCCCGCGTGGGCCTTGAGGACAACCTGTACATCCGCCCCCGTGTGCTGGCCAAATCCAATGCCGAGCAGATTCAGGCCGCTGCCTCGGCGGCGCATATTCTGGGCCGCGAGGTGGCCACGGCGGAAGAAGCCCGGGCGATTTTGAAGCTCAAAGGCACTAATCATGTAAATTTCTAAGATACACTCACGAAATGGAGGAACATGCGTGGCAAATAAACAAGTGATTTCCGCAAAGGAAGCGGCGGCGCTGATTCCCAGCGGCGCAACCATTATGATTGGCGGCTTTCTGGGCTGCGGGCAGGCCCATGCAATTATCGACGAGCTGATTAAATCAGATAAGGGCAACTTCACCCTGATTGGAAACGACATGGGCCGGGAAGTCGGTCCGGGGGGCGAGCCGTATTACGGCGTGGCCAGTCTGATTCACTGGCGCAAGGTGAAGCGGGTCATTGCCACCCATGTGGGCATGTCGCCGGAGGTAGGACAGCAGTCGATGGAAGGAACGCTGGAGGTGAATTTGGTTCCGCAAGGCTCCCTTGCGGAAATGATTCGTGCCGGGGGCGCGGGACTTGGCGGCGTTTTGACGCCGGTGGGCGTGGGTACCGTTGTGGAGGAAAGCCCTCTCACAGATCGCAAACTCTCAATTGACGGCAGGGACTATCTTCTGATGAAGGCGCTGAAGGCCCACGTGGCGCTGCTTGGCGGCTATAAAACCGACATGGCAGGCAACGTTTGGTATAAGGGGACCATGCGCAATTTTAACGTCCCTATGGCAGGCGCCACCGAGCTGGTGATTGTAGAGACGGAGCAGTTGGTGGACATCGGCGAAATTCAGCCGGAAGATGTGATGACCATGGGAATTTTGGTGGACTATATCGTGGAGGGAGGTGCGACGCAGTGAACGCGAAGGAAGTGATTGCCGCCCGTGCGGCAAAAGAATTGAAAAACGGGGACATTGTGAATCTTGGCATCGGCTTGCCAACCATGATTCCGTCCTTCCTGCCAAAGGACATCGAAGTGACGATTCACGCCGAGCTTGGCATCGTCGGGGCAGGCGGACGGCCCGGCGAAGAGGACGGGCATTATGCGCCCTATCACGTGACGGACGCGGGCGGCGCCCCCTCCTCCGTCCTCACCGGCGGAGCCTTCACGGATTCTGCCACCAATTTCGCCCTGATTCGCGGCGGTCATGTGGACGCCTGTATTTTGGGTGCGCTGGAGGTTGACGAGGAAGGCAGTCTGGCAAACTGGATCATTCCCGGCAAAAAAATGCCGGGAATGGGCGGGGCCATGGATCTGTGTGTGGGAGCAAAGCAATGCATCGTTGCAATGGAGCACACAGCTAAGGGGAAACCCAAGATTCTCAAAAAGTGCACCCTGCCCTACACGGCAGTAAACTGCGTCACCACCATCATTACGGAAATGGGTGTTATGAAGGTCACGGACCGGGGCTTGCTGTTGACGGAAATCAATCCGGAATACACGGTGGAAGAGGTTCGTGCGGCCACCGAAGCCCCGCTCAGTGTGGCGGATAACCTGCAACCGATGCTGGGGGCCTAAAGTACCGAGACACAGAAAAGGCCGGTGTTCCTCTAAAGCGCCGCCTTTTCCATGCTGAGGATAAGCCCCGCAGGATGTTAG
>NZ_DALZCH010000031.1:0-31064 GCF_031978065.1 Oscillibacter sp. | reverse complement strand
AGTCTGCAATCTGACGGGAGAGGCCGTCCAGACGCTCCATTTTTTCATGAAGCTGCGGAAAAAGGAATTTGGAATCCTCTGACTTCACAAACGTGCGGACAAGCGAGTAAAGGCACTGCTCCAGCAGAATATTCGCCATGTTCTTTTTAAATGGAAGAGCGGATTTCCACTCGGTGCGAACCCGGGAAAGCAGCGTATAAAATTCCTCCTCCATTTGCAGAGTGCAGGGGATCTTCCCAAGCTCATTGGATAGCAGGTCATCCTGTATATAAAACTTTACGTCGATCATCCGCAGAACGCCTTCCTGAATTTCAAACAGCTCGTGTTCAAGCCCCGGAAGAATCAGAACGGAGCGCCCCGGAAAGAGCGGAATACGCTGCTGCTCAATTTCCATAATTCCTTTTCCGGACGTAATATAGTACAATTGATAGTAGTCATGGGAGTGGCGGTGGATTCCCCAATTTTTAGAGTAATCCAACATAAAAATCCAAAACACATTTACATTTGTCATAAAAAATCCCACACTTTCTAGTTGAATTTTACCACAAGGTTTTCGGAACGCAATAAAAAAGTGAAAATAATATAAAAAGCAGAAAAGTTAGATGAAAGACATTTGTAACAAGGCTTCCTATAATGAAGACAACGCAGGAAGAAAGAGAGATAACCTGCCACACCTGAAAAACGAAGGGAGAAACTCAAATGAAAAGAACATGTTCGCTGATTCTTGCGACCGCCATGCTGCTGACAACGCTCACTGCCTGCGGCAGCGGCTCCACACCGTCCGCGTCCTCCGCCTCGTCCCTCGCCGGCAGCTCCGGTGCCGCCGATGACGTCATCACCATCGTCTATGCCACTCCGGAAGCATCCGGTATGCCCACCGACACCATGTCCCAGTATGTCGCAAAGAAGATTCAGGAACGCTCCAACGGCCACATTGTCGTGGAGCTGCACAATGCCGGTACATTGGGCGGTGACACAGAGCTGGTCAGTCAGGTAATGGACGGCACCATTCCGCTGGTGGGTCTGAGCATTTCTGCTTTGAGCCAGTATACCGATCTTCTTGAGTGCACCCAGCTTCCGTTCCTGCTTAACAATTACGAAAAGGAAAAGGCCGCGCTGGACAGCGATGAATTTGCCGCGCTGATCAGCGAAGTGGAAACTTCTCTGAATCTGAAGTTTTTAGGTTCCGCCGAAAACGGCATGCGCCACTTTGCAACGAAAGACAAGCAGATTACCCAGTTGGAGGACCTGAAGGGCCTGAAGCTTCGCACAATGACCTCCAACATCATTCAGGACACCGTCAGCCGTCTGGGCGCAAATGTGACCACCGTGGCTTACAACGAGGTGTTCACCAGTCTGCAAAACGGCGTGATTGACGGCGAGGAGATCAACGTTACCTCTGCCGCTATGCAGAAGCACTACGAGGTCGTCAAATACTTCACGGAAATCGGCTTGTATCCCTTCCCCGCAGTCTATGTCATGAACGGCGATTACTGGAACAAGCTGTCTGCCGAGGATCAGGAGCTGATTTCGCAGGTATTTGCGGAAGGCCACGACAAGGCGTTTGAAGAATTCCTGCCCAAGACCGAAGCGCTGTGCAAATTAACTTGTGAAGAAGGCGGCGTGACCTTTAATACCATCGAAGACCTGACTCCGTTCCAAGATAAGGTTGCTGACCTTTACAGCGACTATTCCGCAAGGAACGAGAAGATTGCGGCCTTCGTGGAGATGGCGCAGAATCTCGGTTGATTTAAGCGGGTTTGAGAAAGGACATCCATGAAATTTTATAAAAAGGGAGTATCCCTGCTGCATACTCTGATGATGATTCTGGTTTCTACGGGCCTTGTCATTATGATTTGTGTGACAGCGCTGGAAGTGGTTCGCCGATATGTGTTCGGCCTGTCCTTTTCCTGGGCCGAAGAACTGGTGAAATATTTGATGATCATGGTGGCATTTTTCGGCGGAGCCGTGGCCTATCGTGACAAAGGGCTTGTTTCGCTGGACCTTTTGACCGGAAAGCTGTCTAAAAAGGCCCAGATCGTGATTGAGCTTTTGTCTGAGACGGTCGCCGTGGCGCTGATTGCCATGCTGTTCTGGTTTTCTTTGCAGTCGGTTCTGAAGCCCGGCGTTTACCGCCAGATCAGCATTGGACTCAAAGTCTCCATGGCAATTCCATGGGCGCCGCTGCCCATCGGCTTTGGCGCAATGCTCCTCTTTGCACCGGAGCATTATTATCAGCTCTTTTCAAGGCTTATGGGGAAGGACGGTGAGCAGGCATGACCGCTGCGTTAATCATTTTTGTTCTCACGCTGTTTTTGGGCGTGCCCATCGCATTTGTGCTGGCACTGACCGGCGTGATTCATCTGGGTATGATCGACCTTTCCTATCTTTCTGTCATCCCCCAGAGAATGTTCGCTGGTATCAACAGCTCCGGCCTGACCTGCATTCCGTTCTTTATTGTCGCCGGTGAGCTGATGAATGGCGGCGGCATCACCCGCAAACTGATGGACTTTGTCAAAGAGCTGGTGGGATATGTCAAAGGCGGACTTGCCTATGCCACGGTGGTCACCGCCGCAATCCTCTCCGCCATTTTGGGGTCGCCAAACGCGGTTTCTTCCATCCTCTGCAGCGTCATGCTGCCCGATCTGAAAAAAGACGGCTACGAAGAGGAGTTCGGCGGCGCCCTGATTGCGGCATCCGGCGTGCTGGGCCCCATCATTCCACCCAGCACCACCTTTGTGATTTTCGCCACACTGAGCGGCGTTTCCGTCAAGGGCCTGTTTATGGCGGGCATTGTTCCCGGAATTCTGATCGCGGTGTCTTATGCTGTGGTCGTCGCTCTGTATGTGAGAAGGCACAACCTGCCCCGGGCCATCGATCACATTGACTTCCGCCGGCTGGGAAAGTCTTTCGTGGTTGCCATTCCGGCGTTGATCGTCCCTCTGGTAATTGTCGGCGGTGTGATGATGGGCGCGTTTACCCCCACTGAGTCCGGTGCGGTTGCCTGTGTGGCGGCTATTCTTGCGGGCATGTTCTATCGGAGCTTTGATTTTAAGAAGGTTCCGCAGATGCTGCTCCGGGCTGGCAGCTCCTCCGCCGCCATCTTGTTTATTATTGCCGCCGGAAATATTCTCGGCTATTCCTTGGAGGTAGACAATGTTCCCAGCCGTGTAACGGCTGCGGTGTTGGCCCTGACCACCAATAAGTACGTCATTATTTTGCTTCTGCTGCTGGTAATGATTGTTGTCGGCTGCCTGATGGAGGCAACCGCCGCTATCACCATCTTCACCCCCGTAATGATGACCATTGTCACGGCCATCGGCATGGACTCTCTGCACTTCGGCCTGGTGTTCTGCATCATGATGACCATTGCCCTCATCACTCCGCCGGTGGGTATGGTGCTGTTTGTAACCTCAAATATTTCTAAAATCGAGCTGACCCGGCTGAACAAAGCAATTCTACCCTTCTGCGCCGCCGCCTTTGTTGTCACCTTTGCTCTGGCATATTTGCCGGACGTGGCGCTGTGGGTCCCCAGAATGTTTGGCTACACGGGCTGATGGAAAGGAACACTATGAAAGAGCTTTTAAATGGAATCATTGATCTGCACATTCACGCTGGCCCCTCGGTGGCCAAGCGCTCCGTGGACGCCATTGAAATGATGCAGGAGGCTGTGGACGCGGGGTATCGCGCCGCAGTCATCAAAGATCATTATTTTCCCACAATGATGAGCGCCACCATGGCACAGCAGCATTTCGGACAGGAGAAAACGCAGATGTTTGGCGGAATCGTGCTGAACAATTCCGTGGGCCTGTTCAATCTGAACGCGGTGGACGCCGCCTGCGCCATGGGAGCGAAGTTCGTCTGTATGCCAACGGTTTCCTCCAAGTGCCATATTAACGGACACAAGGGTGCGTTTCTCGGGGCGGGCAATACCAGTGCAGCAGAGAATCCCGTGTGCTATCTGAAAGAAAACGGAGAGTTGGACGCCAATCTTATTCAGGTTTTGGAGTATATGGCTAAAAAGCCGGAGGTCATTCTTTACACCGGCCACGGCACAGCTCCCGAGGTGGACGCGCTCATCCACAAGGCCGCGGAGCTTGGCATCCAGCGCATTTTGGTCAATCACCCGCATTTTCTGGTTCACGCCACCTATGAGCAGATGGCCTCCTGGGCAAAGCTTGGCGCGTTTATCGAGCTGAACGCCGGTGTGGTGAAGGGCATCGCAACTCTGAGCGAGCCTGTAGACATCTCCGTGGTGGGAAAGATGATCGAAGCGGTTCCGACGGACCGTCTCGTGGTCGACTCCGACTTTGGACAAAAGGTAAACGGCTCCCCTGTGGACGGCTTGTATCGCTTTATCTGCGCACTGATGAAGGTTCTCCATGTCACGCAGGAGCAGATTACCGCCATGACCAAAACCAACCCAGCCTGGCTGCTGGGACTTTAACGACAGGAGGCATCCATCATGGCTTATGAACCGAAGATTCTCAACTGGAACGACTGCAACTGGACGCCAGTGCGTGAGAAAATGCGCAATATGGCCTATCAGGCAGAAAATATGACCACCACTCTGACAGAGGCAATTCCCGGCCACACGCCGGGCCCGCATTCTCACAAATATGAGCAGCTTGTCTTCATCTTGCAGGGCGAGTGTGATTTTTACGTGGACGGACAGCCCCATCACCTCAAGCCCGGCAGCGTTATGGCGGTTCCCGGCGGCATCGAGCATTACATCGTTGCCACCGGCACGCAGCCCGTATTGAATCTGGATGTATTTTACCCCAACCGTCCCGAGCGGACGGAAAGCAAGCCTGCCGAAACGGAAGAAGAAAGGGCTGACATCAAGCTCTTCGGCATATGAGAACGGAGTTACGCCAAAAATGATATTTGAAAGCACAAAATCCCTGAAACGACGCCTTTCTGACGGGGAAATCCTGTTTGGCACCTTTTTTAAATTCAACACACCTCAACTGGCGGAAATGCTGGGCTACGCCGGAATGGATTTTATCATTGTGGACGGAGAGCACGGCGATTGCAGCTACGGCGAGATGCAAAACGTGGTCCGCGCTGCCAACAGCGTGGGCATGAGCGCGGTGGTACGCGTGCCCAACGCGCTGGATCAGAATATTTTTCATGCGGGAGACATGGGCGCACAGGGAATTCAGGTTCCCAACCTTCACACCGCCGAGGAGGCGGCAGAGGCTGTTCGCAAGATGCGCTATGCGCCCCGCGGAACCCGCGGCTTTGCCATGACCACCCGGGCGGGACAGTATACCTTTTGTCCAAAGGACGCGTTTTTAAAGTACACCAACGAAGAGTTGTTAAGCGTCATTATGGTGGAGAACACCCAGATGGCTCAACAGGTCCCGGAGCTTTGCAAAAACCCGGACATCGACCTGCTGTTCATCGGCACAGGCGACATGAGCCAGTCCGTCGGGGTTCTGGGTCAGCCGCTCCACGAAAACGTGCAGTCCGTGGTCGAACAGGTTGTCCGGGACGCCAAAGCCGGTGGAAAACCCGTGGGTATTATCGCGGGAACTCTGGAGGAAGCCAGGCACTATGTGGAGCTTGGCATTCAATACATTGCCTACGGCGCAGAAATCAATATGATTGCCTCTAAATTCCGTGAGGTCGTAGCAGATCTGGATGCTCTGCGTCCGGCAAAAAGGTAAAAACTTTTCCCGCCCAAACGCGCAGGCGTTTGGGCGGGAATTTTACAAGGAGAACAACATGAGCAGAATCAAAGCGGCCGTCTGCGGTACCGGCACAATCGGCGCCGGCATCGCAACCCTTCTCGCCGGAAACGGTGTGGAGACCACTGTAGTGGGCCACTCCGAAAGCGGTATTCAGCGCTGCCGGGAAACGGTGGCACAAAATCTGGCCGAACTGGAGCAGGCATCCAAGCTTACGGCAAAGCAGCGTGAAAAAATACTGTCCCTGCTGACGGTGACGCAGAACTACAATGACCTTTCCGGTTCGTCCTTTGTTTTCGAGGCGGTGGCAGAGGACATCGCAGTCAAGCGCTCGGTCTATCAAAAAGTTGAGGCGGTTTGTTCAGAGGAAACCATCCTTGCATCCACCACCTCCGCACTGCCGCCCCACGTCCTGTGTCAGGGCATGCGCCACCCGGCACGAATGCTGGTGGCGCATCCGTTTCAGCCCGCGCATCTGCTTCCGCTGTTTGAACTGGTGGGCAGCCCCAAGACAGACGCGGCGTCTTTTGCCAGCATGAAGACGTTTCTGGAAACAGCGCTGAACCGTCAGGTGGTTTGCCTTAACAGGGAAATTGAGGGCTTTATTGTCAATCGCATTGCGCAGGCCATGTTTCGAGAGTGCCTGTACCTGCTTGAAAACGGTGTTGCAAGCGCTGCGGAGCTGGATAAGGCCATTCATTACGCGGTGGGAATGCGGTATGCCTCCATTGGACTGCTGGAATATTTTGACGACGTGGGCTTTCCTCTGGAGCGTGATATTGCAAAGACTATTTATCCCACGCTGTGTGATGAAACCGACATTCAAAAGATTGTTCTGGATGGTCTTGAGAGTGGCCGGACCGGCATGAAGGCCGGAACGGGACTGTATTCGTGGACAGAGGACAACATCCGGGAGTTTAACGCGAGAAAAGAAGCGCCCTACCTGAATATATTCAACTGGAATGTGCCCACGGAATAACAATCCCTTTGAAAAAGCTTTCTGAATTTCTTTAAATTTGAGCCGCTTTGGATGGTCAATCTCAGCATTTGTAAAGTACTCGTCAAATGCAATGGGCTTCGTAAAAACACAAATTTGCATAAAAAGCAGTTCTAAAATATTTGCAAACGCAATAAGCAGGATTTGTCACCCGGTTTTAATCGAATGATAAATCCTGTTTTTCTGTGTTCGTCTCTCGATGAAATCGCCCATACGAATCATTTTATCTTGTTCCTTCCCTGCCAATCCGGCACCGGCACGCCTTGCTTTCGGCAAATCCACAATTCTCTCTTCTTTTTGTAATATGCGCCAATGCTGGGCAGGAGGCAAATCTTTTTCTTAATAAATTTGTACAAAAAAACTTTTCATTTCTTCTAGAATATACTTGACAATTTATATCCAGAATAGTAGAGTGGAAAAGGAAAAGGAGATGAAACATTGCTTCTTACAAAGGAAACGGATTACGCTCTGCGGATTTTGCGGGTACTTGCGGACGAGGAGCGGGCCACTGCGGCGCAGCTTGCCCGGGGAGAACAGATTCCCCAGCAGTTTGCCTACAAAATTTTAAAAAAGCTTGAAAAAGGCGGAATTGTCCGAATTTTACGCGGAGCGGATGGCGGCTATATTTTGGCGGCCAAGCTGGAACAGGTGTCGCTTTTCCGGCTGATGCAGGTCATGGAAGAGGATTCCTTCATCAGCCCATGTATGAATCCAGACTATCAGTGCCTTTGGTGCAAGGCGCACGGAAACACCGTCTGCCGCGCGCATATCAATTTAACCTCCATTCAGAAAAAGCTGGATCAGGAACTGGAAACTCACAGCCTTCAGGAGATTTTATTCGACGGGTAATTATTTTTTGCGCTTTCAAAGTGGACATATTTTGTCAAATATGGTGGTCAATTAAAAAGGGGGAAGCAGTATGTTATTCACGACCACGCAGCAGCAGGAAAAGCTTCGTGCCAAGGTCCGAGCGTTTGCGGAAGAGGAGATTAAGCCCCTCGCCTTCCTCATGGACAAGGAAAACCAGTTTCCCGATGAAGCGGTGGCAACTCTGGGAAAAATGGGGCTGATGGGCATTCCCTTCCCGAAGGAGTATGGCGGAGCGGGGCTGGACATGATCAGCTATGCCGTCGCGGTAGAGGAGCTGTCCCGGGTTGACGGCGGCTCCGGCGTCATTCTGTCGGCGCACACGTCCTTGGGCACCTGGCCTATCTTTGGGTTCGGCACCGAGGAGCAGAAGAAGAAGTATCTCATCCCGTTGTGTAAGGGAGAGAAAATCGGCGCATTCGGTCTGACCGAGCAAAACGCAGGCTCCGACGCGGGCGGGACGGAAACCACCGCAGTGGATAAGGGCGACCATTATCTACTGAACGGCGGAAAAATTTTCATTACCAACGCGCCCAAGGCCGATACATACATTGTTTTTGCAGTAACCACCCCCGACATCGGCGTGAAAGGAATCTCTGCCTTTATCGTGGAAAGGGGCTGGAAGGGCTTTGAGTTTGGCGACCACTACGACAAAATGGGCATTCGGTCTTCCTCCACCGCGGAACTGATTTTCAACGACGTGAAGGTTCCCAAGGAAAATCTGCTGGGCAAAGAGGGCGAGGGCTTTAAAATCGCCATGGCCACGCTGGATGGCGGACGCATCGGCATCGCGGCGCAGGCGTTGGGCATTGCGCAGGGCGCGTTCGAGCAGGCGGTGAGCTATGGCAAGGAGCGTGTCCAGTTCGGTAAGCCCATCGGCTTCCAGCAGGCCATTTCCTTCAAAATCGCGGACATGGCAACCAAACTGCGCACGGCGCGGTTCCTTGTCTATTCGGCGGCAGAGTTGAAGGAGAACCACGAGCCCTTCGGCATGGAATCCGCCATGGCCAAGCAGTATGCCTCCGACATTGCATTGGAGGTCACCAACGACGCGCTCCAGATTTTCGGCGGCAGCGGCTACCTCAAGGGCATGGAGGTTGAGCGGATGTACCGCGACGCGAAAATCACCACCATCTATGAGGGCACCAACGAGATTCAGCGGGTGGTCATCGCTTCGCACATTCTGGGAAAGCCTCCCAAGGAGGAGACCGCTTCCTCCAGCCGCTCCAAAAGGCCCGCGCCCATCACCGGAATCCGGAAAAAGCAGATTTTCCGGGACGGGGCCGCCACGGAGCAGGTTTCCGCATTGGTGGATGCGCTGAAAAAGGACGGCTTTGACTTTGCTGTGGGGATTCCTCTGGATACGCCCATCGTGCAGGCAGAGCGCGTGGTTTCCGCAGGCAAGGGCATCGGAGACAAGGAAAACATGCTTCTGGTGGAGAATCTGGCCAAGGCCGCAGGCGCCGCAATCGGCTCCTCCCGCCCTGTGGCTGAAACGCTGAAGTATCTGCCGCTCAACCGCTACGTTGGTATGTCCGGCCAGAAATTCACCGGCAACCTCTATATCGCCTGCGGTATTTCCGGGGCCAGCCAGCATCTTAAAGGCATTAAGGACGCGGGAATCATCGTGGCGGTCAACAAAAACGGCAACGCTCCGATTTTTAAGAACTGCGACTACGGCATCGTGGGCGACGTGAATGAAATTCTGCCCCTGCTCACCGCCGCGCTGGACACCGGCGACAAGCAGCCCGCCCCTCCCATGGTGAAGATGAAGCGCCCCCGTATGCCCAAGCCGGAGCCCATTGGCCCCCGCTATGTTTGCAGCGGCTGCGGCTATGAATATGTGCCTGAGTTTGGCGACATGGAGGGCGAAATCGCGCCGGGTACGCAGTTCAAGGATCTGCCGGAAGACTGGGCCTGCCCTGAGTGTGCCGAGTCCAAGGACCAATTCATTCAGGCTTAAAACCGAAGGGAGGAAAAAACATGTATAGTGTAAGAAATGTAACCGAGGACGTATACTGGGTAGGGGCCAACGATCATCGCCTTTCTCTGTTTGAAAATGCATATCCCATTCCCAGAGGTGTTTCCTATAACTCCTATCTTTTGATGGATGAAAAGACCGCCCTGTTTGACACGGTGGATTGGTCCAGCTGCCGTCAGCTTCTTGAAAACATGGAACACGTTTTGGTGGGCCGCCCGCTGGATTATCTTGTTATCAATCATCTGGAGCCAGACCACGCAGGCTCTATTGAAGAAATTTTGCTCCGGTGGCCCAATGTGGTGATTATCAGCAACGAAAAGGCCTTCATGATGATGCGCCAGTTCAAGTTCCCGGTGGATGAGCACACTGTCGTCGAGGTGAAGGAAGGCGATATCTTCAGCTTCGGGAAGCATGTGGTTACATTTGTGTTTGCCCCCATGGTCCATTGGCCGGAGGTCATGGTGACTTTTGACACCACCGACGGCGTGCTCTTCTCCGCCGACGCGTTCGGAACCTTTGGTGCGCTGGACGGGAAGCTGTTTGCCGACGAGGTGGACTTTGACCGGGACTGGCTGGACGACGCCCGCCGGTATCTGACCAACATCGTTGGGAAATACGGCCCTCACATTCAGCTCATTCTGAAAAAGGCCGGAGGCATCCTCAACCAGATCAAATACATCTGCCCGCTTCACGGACCGGTGTGGCGCAAGGACCTGATGTATTTTATCCAGAAGTACGATACGTGGAGCCGCTATGAGCCGGAGGAGAAAGGCGTGATGATTGTATACGCCTCCATGTACGGCAATACGGAGTCCGCCGCCCAGGCGCTGGCCGCGCGGCTGTGCGACAAGGGCATGACGAAGGTCGCCATCTATGACGTCTCCTCCACAGACGTCTCTCAGCTTATCTCGGAAACCTTTAAGTACAGCCATCTGGTGCTTGCCTCGGTGACGTATAACCTTGGGATTTATCCGGCGATGCACAATTTTCTCATGGATATGAAGGCGCTGAACGTGCAAAGCCGCACCGTGGCCATTATGGAAAATGGGTCTTGGGCCATCAAGTCCGGCGATCTGATGCAGAAGTTCCTCGACGAGGAGATGAAGAATATGACCGTGCTGAACGAGCGGGTGAGCATGGCTTCCTCTCTGCACGAGGACAAGGCATTTGAGCTGGAAACGCTGGCGGACGCCATCATGGAATCCATGCAGTAAGACCCGCGGACTCAGCTCCCTCCCCCAATATTGTTAAATGCGCAAGAAAACGGGACCTGTCGCAAGCCTAAGGCTCGCGACAGATCCCGCTTTTATCTGCATTTTTGCATCTGTTTGCCGCGTGTGCCGGATATCTGTTTAACCACTTTTTTAAGCAGCAAATATTACGAAAACCATTGCGGTCGGACTTCACCTCTCGGGCTTCCCTTCTGAAGGCGCAGATGATTCGCCGCTCTCCTCCCGGCAAAAGACCGCAAAAAAGCACAGCCGGGCGGCGGCGAAAGTCAGGGCGTCTCTTGAAGCGCGTGGTAACGGGTGGTCACGTTCCGGATAAACTCCTGCTCAGAATCCGACAGTATTGCCCCTTTACGGGTGATCAGGCCGAACTCCAACCGCTCCTTGCAGTTTTGAATGGGGATGGAGACGCACTGATATAGAGAATCCTGCGTGGAAAAGCCCTGAATCCCAATCGTATAAAAATCACTCTCGGAAATCAGGTGCATCAGCGCCGCCCGCCCATACACATAGATGATGCGGGAGGAATTGTTCAGATCGGTCTGATGGTCTTCCGTGGAAATATTATAAATGAAATCCTCATACTGTCCTATATAGCGGACAAACCCATAGTCCCTCAAATTCTTCAGCGTGACGGGAATGTTCCTGCGCAGAAGCTCGTGGTTTTTGGACACGACGATGTGCGGCGCCATAGTGACCAGCGGCGTCAGTTCCAGCCCTTTTTCCGAAAGAAGCTTGTGAAAGCGCTCTGCCTCATGGCTTGCAAAGTGAATGCACCCTACATCGCAAACGCATTCCTCCACATCCGACACCACATCCAGCGTGGTCCCCTCGTTCAGAAAATAAGTAAATTTAGGAAGACGCTGGCGGCGGGTGCACACCTCGTTAAAGCTTTCCATCGTGTGGGTAAATTTGGTCATGGAGAGTCTCATGCAGTCCCCCTCCGGTTCCGTCCGGCAGGAGACCTGCTTAAGGCTCTCCATCTCCTTGAGAATGACCTTGGAGTGCTCCAAAAAGGCTTGTCCCTCCGCTGTGAGCGTAACTCCCTGCTTGGTCCGCTGAAACAGGGGCACTCCCGCGTCCGTCTCCATGTCCCGAATGATGTGGCTGAGATGTGGCTGGGAAATGTATAACTCCTGCGCCGCGCGGTTGATTGACCCATAACGGGCCACCGCGCAGAAAAACTCCAGATGCTTGATATCCATGCTGCTCTCTCCTTTATCCCGGCACACACGCCGGGGCGTGCGTCCGCCCGGACAAGCTGGCCCTCGCCTTCCCCCTTTTGCATATATTCTCTATTATAGCGCATTTTTTAAACAAATGATGCAGTGATTTAGTATGCGAAATCGACAAAGAATTTTTGGCAAATCAGTCGAATTTGCTATAACGCCTGCTGCATAACCCTATCGGAGATTGCTATTATACATTTGCCAAAAATTATGCTAGGATATCGATAAATATAAGGCATTTTGTCTAACTCCGCCATCAAATTTAAAGGCGAAACAACAGAAAAAGGGAGAATGATTTCCGATGGCTCGCAATGAACTGATTGAAAAAACGCTGGTTGATGCGATGGATTATGCCCGCACCTTCCTTCACACAGGAAAGGTGGCGACCTATATCCCGGAGCTTGCCAAAGGATATCCCGACAAACTGGGGGCCTGCGTCATCACCACCGACGGGGAGATTTATTCCGCAGGCGACTGGCATCAGGAATTTACCATCCAGAGCATTTCCAAAACCCTCACCCTTATCATGGCTTTGCAGACGGCGGGTTATGACAGGGTGTTCAGCAAGGTGGGGGTGGAGCCGACCGGCGACGCATTTAATTCGCTGGTGCGGCTGGAAACGAAAAACACCCATCCTCTCAATCCCATGATTAACGCGGGCGCCATTGCCACCGCCGACTGCTGCATGGACAGTAAGGACCCCTCCGGGGATTTTCTAACGCTCACCCGAAAACTTTGCCGCAGGGATACCATTCATCTGGACGAAGCGGTGTTTCAGTCGGAAAAAAAGGCGGGGATGCGCAACCGTTCCATGGCATACCTCATGCAGGGCGACAATATTCTGGAACATGACGCCGAAGACGTGGTGGACCTGTATTTCTGGATGTGTTCGCTGAGCGTGAACGTGGAGGATTTGGCAAACTATGCGCTGATTCTGGCCAACAACGGCGTGGACCCCCGCACCGGCGAGACGCTTTTGGAGGACTGGATTGTGCGCATTGTGAAAACCCTGATGGTGACCTGTGGAATGTATGACGCCTCCGGGGAGTTTGCCATGAAGGTGGGCATCCCGGCCAAGAGCGGCGTGGGCGGCGGCATCATGGGAACCGTGGAACGGAAAATGGGGCTGGCGGCCTTCAATCCGGCGCTGGACCCCAAGGGAAACAGCGTGGGCGCATACCGTGTGCTGGAATATCTTTCGCATTATTTGGGACTTCACTATTTCTCCGGCTCCGGTTATACGGTATAATTAAAAATCGCGGCCAACGGCTCCGCACATAGCTTGCCGCGTAAAACGGCGACACAGACAAAGGGGGGTGTTCTATCAACAGCTTCGCCTTGCCAAACGCGAATTGCGGTAAGGTACCAAGGATTTCTGCAAATTTAAGGACGAAAGAGAGAGGTACACCATGATATTGAAAATTTTGGATGGACTGGACAGCTTTTTGTACTACCCGGTACTGATTGTTGTCCTTCTGGCAGCCGGTCTGTTTTTTTCCGTGCGCACCGGCTTTGTCCAGCTCCGGCTCTTCCCCGAATCGATCCGCGTGGTGATGGAAAAACCCTCTTCCGAGGGAAAGATTTCTTCATTTCAGGCGCTGATGGTCTCCACTGCGTCCCGCGTGGGCACCGGAAACATCGTGGGTGTTTCTACTGCAGTCTGCCTGGGCGGCTATGGCGCGGTGTTTTGGATGTGGCTGATTGCCATCATCGGCGGCGCTTCCGCGTTTGTGGAAAGCACTCTGGCACAGGTCTACAAGCGCAAAGACGAAAACGGTGACAGCTATGGCGGTCCGGCCTATTACATTGAAACGGCCCTGCATAACCGCGGCCTTGCCGTTTTGTTCTCCGTGTGTCTGATTCTCACCTATGCGGGCGGCTTTAACATGCTGGCCTCCTACAACCTGCAATCCACCTTCTCTGTATATGGCTTTTACGATGCCAAAACCTCTCCGTGGGTGATTGGCGCGATTCTGGCGGTTCTCGTGGGCTGGTGCATTCTGGGCGGCGGCCGCCGCGTGGTGAAGGCCACCAGCGCCATCGTCCCCTTCATGGGCCTGATGTACATCGCCGTTTCTTTGATCGTTCTGGTTTCCAACGCAAGCCTGATTCCCGCCGTATTTAAGGAAATCTTCCGTGACGCGTTTGATTTCAAGGCGATTTTCTCGGGTATTGCGGTTTCCTGCATGATGTATGGCATCAAGCGCGGACTTTACTCCAACGAAGCGGGCGTTGGTTCTGCCCCCAACGCCGCAGCGGCTGCCGACGTTTCCCACCCTGTCAAGCAGGGGCTCGTACAGGTTTTGTCCGTATTTATAGACACCATTCTGATTTGCAGCGCCACGGCGCTGATGTGCCTGTGCTCCGGTGTGGAGCCCACTGCGGAGCTTGCCGGCGCTCCCTATGTGCAGGAGTCCGTCAAGACCATCATGGGTAATTTTGGCCCTATCTTCGTCACGACGGCAATGGTCCTCTTCGCGTTTACCACGCTGCTGGGCAACCTCTTCTATGTGGATAACGCCATAACCTTTATTCACCGCAAAGTGCCCAGCAAGCGCTTTATGCTGGGCTTCCGTCTGGTCTGCGCGGCGATAATTGTCATCGGCGCGGCCCTGTCCATGTCCGCCGCGTGGGCCATTGCTGATATTATGATGGCCATTATGTGCCTGATCAACCTTCCGGCGTGCATTGTTCTCAGCAAGGTGGCGGTCAATGCCTGCCGTGACTATGTGGCCCAGAAGAAAGAGGGCAAGAACCCTGTCTTCCACGCCGCCGACATCGGCATGGATGTCAGCCAGTTGGACTACTGGAAGTAATTTTTTGTCCCCTGAGACTGCGTCAGGCGGCAAGTCTTAAAGTCTGCCAAAGAACAGGCCGCTCCGTAAGGGCTAAAGCCCTTACGGAGCGGCCTGTCTTAATTTTAGGCAAAAAAGCACCTCAATGATTACCCAGCATAGTATGCTGGATAACCATTGAGGTGCAATCTGTTTTTTCCTCACCCGACGGATGCCGCCTGCTCCTTGAGCTCCTTCTTCAAAAGATCAAGGATTGCAAGGTCGGCGCTCCAATAATAAGCGGACTCTCCCAGCAATGCGGTAATTCCCGCCCGGTCGCACTAGGTACGCACGGAGTTCGTCATGCCGCAAAAGGCCACTGTTCTTCCCTCTTCCTTCATGCTCTGGCAAAGCTCCAACATCGTCTGAACGCCCGAAACATCCACACTGGGCATTCCCCGCAGAGACAAAATGACATGATCATATGCTGGCATTTCCCTGATGCAGCGATTAAATTCATCCACCGCGCCAAAGAACAAAGAACCGGTCACATAGGCCACGCCGGAAGTCTCCCAAACAGCGGCTTTTTCATCCGGCACATCACGCAGCCGATTTGCGTCAATCGCAGAAAAGCTGACGGAGATATGGCTGACACGGGACATATACAAAATAACGGAGTACAGCACACCCAGCAAAATTGCCATAGTCAGATCAAAAACCACAGTGGCCAGCATCGTCACGAAAAACTGGCTGATGCCGGACTTAAAGCGGTGCGAGAAGATGTACCGGATTCCGTCCCAGTCGTTCATGCGCCATGCCGTGACCATCAGCACCCCCGCCAGCGCCGCCAGCGGCAGCTTTGCCATAACGCCGCCCAGCAGCAGCATGGACGCCAGCAGAAATACGGAGTGAAACACGCTGGTAAGTCTGGTTTGCTGCCCGGACTTCACCGCCACACTGGTGCGGGCGATGGCCGCCGTGGCGGGTACGCCGCCAAACAGGGGCAGCAGCATGTTTCCAACGCCCTGTGCAATCAATTCCTGATCGGCATTGAATGTCTCGTTTTTCATTCGGGCTGCGGACGCGCCGCACAGCAGGCTTTCAATCATGCCCAGCGCCGCAATGGTGATAATCGGCGAGCCTAAGCTCGTCAGCATCCCAAAGCTGTCGCCGTCAAGCGTCAGGCGGTCGCTCAGCAGTAATGAGCGCGGAATATCGCCCACGGTCGTCAAGCCGTCCATGCCAAACGTGATCGACACCACAGCCGCCAGAACAATTCCCGCCAGAGATCCGGGCACCTTTGCACCCCATTTCTTAGGCCAGAGCAGCATCACCGCCACCACCAGAACACTCACAGCCACCGCCTGCCAATTGGGATAAAACCCGAGTCTTCCGTAAGAGGCCAGCTTTTCCAGATTAGAACTTCCCTGAGAAACAGTTCCAAAAAAATTATCAATCTGCCCAATGGCAATGATGACCGCGATCCCGGAGGTAAACCCCATCACCACGGGCATTGGAATAAATGAAATCAGGCGGCCCATTCGGAAAATCCCCGCAATCAGCAACAGTGCTCCCGCGGCAAAGCTGGCCAAAAACACGCCCTGCAATCCGTAGATTCCCACAATGCCAATCAACACGGCGCTCATGGCGCCGGTGGGCCCGGATATCTGATAGGACGCGCCTCCCAGCAAGGCAATCACCACACCGGCAATAATCGCCGTGACAAGGCCCGCGGCCGCCGTGGCGCCGGAACTGACGCCAAATGCCAAGGCCAGGGGCAGCGCCACCGCGCAGGCCGTCAGTCCTGCCATTGCGTCCTGCATCAGGCCCGCGGAGCCATATCCCCGAAACTCATTTTTTAAATCCGATATAAACCGCAAAAACAAAGCAAATTCCCCCAAAATCGTTCTAAAGACATACATTTTTTAGTATAGCACAACTCATCTGGAGGGGCAAGTTTTAATATGAATTCGGGCAAGCTCTTCCGCTATCGGACTGTTTGTCTGTCTGCTTTTATAATTGGATAAGCTGCTGGGTTCCCGTGTATATGATTGCTTTGGTGTCCGTTTGTTTTAACGCCGTTGTTCCTGTGTCTCCGCCGGTCACGAAGCATTTGTCCGACGGATTCCGTAGAGGACCCGCCCCGTCACCGCAGCAAGCACGGTCAGCATCCCAATGAGGCTGATTACTCCCGGTCGCTCCCCAAGCTGAAGGAACACCCACACTGGATTCATAATGGGGTCAATAATCGGCAGGAGGACTGTCTCCATCGCTGACAAGCCGGTGCTTGCCCGGGCATAGATCGTATAGGATACAGCCACAAGCGCACCCGCCACCAGCAAAAACAGAAAACTGCTTCTATTGGGAAGCCCTGCCGAAACAATCATTGGGATGCCCGCAACGCACGAAATCATGTTGCCCAGGTACATGGAAATTGCCGGATTTCCGTCCTTTTGCAGTCGAAGGAACATGGAAATTCCCGCAAAGGCAATGCCGTTGCCAACCGCCACGATATTTCCCGCCGTGGTCCCTCCTCCGGCCTTATCCAGAAAGAAGAGCAGCATCCCAGCAAAAACAAACACCATGCTGACCACATCCGCACGGGTGACTTTCTCCCGCAGGAACACCCACGACAGCAAGGCAACGTAAATCGGCGCGGTATATTGCAGCATAATTGCGTTTGCGGAGGTGGTCAGCTTGGTGGAGATGATAAAACAGTAATTAAACGCGGCATAGCAAACTGCGCCTCCAATGACAAAGCAGTCAACTTTACAGCTTTTCAGCCGTAAGACCATCGGAGTCAGCAGAATCACGGCAATCAGGCTCCGCCCGCCCGCGATGGCGTAAGAAGACCACTCGATCATTTTAATATTTACTCCGGCAAGACTCCACAGCAGAGCGGCCAGACAAGTCATGGCAATTGCTTTTTTATGATTCATGGGTCGATCCATTCTCCTTTGGTACACGAGAAAGAGCGGGGCTTTCAGCCCCGCTCTTTTCGCAAGCTGTCACTTCGTGCACGTCAGGCTGTATACATCCGGTCGCCGGTTCTCCAAGGTGAAAATCTGTCGGCGGACCTGTTGAAGATACTCCAGATTGATTTCCGCGGTGATAACCTGAGGGTAGTTAGAAGCACGCGCAATGACGTTTCCCCATGGGTCGATGACCATGGAATTTGCATAGGCCTGAAATCTGGGCTTTACGCCGCACTGCGCGGGCGCAACCACATAGCAGCCGTTCTCAATGGCACGGGTGCGGAGAATTGTCTCCCAGTGGTCCTTTCCCGTGGGCATGGTGAAATCCGCCGGGGCCAGCAAAATCTCAGCCCCCTCCAGCGCCATGATCCGATACATCTCCGCAAACCGGATGTCATAGCAAATTGACAGTCCTAAATGTCCGACTTCCTTGGTATCCACCGTGACAATTTCTTTGCCGGGGCATATCCTTTCAGATTCCCGAGTGACGGGGCCGTTGGGGATGACCACATCGAAGGGATGAATCTTGTGATATTTTGCGGTAAGATTTCCGTTGGGATCAATCACCATTGTTGCGTTGAATGGGCGATTGTCGGCGGGATTTTTTTCATAGATGCTGCCGCAGTGCATCCAGACACCGTGCTTTTGCGTCAGCTCTGACATCAGCCGATAAGTCGGCCCGCCGGGAATTTCCTCGGCGTGCCCGGCATTATCGGAGCCAACATAATTCATGCTCTCCGGCATCGTAATCAGCTTGGCCCCTCTTGCGGCCGCTTCTTCGACAAAGGCGGTTACGGTATTCAAATTCTCCTGCACATTGTCCTGAGAGTCCATCTGCAAAACTGCCACTATAAACTTATTCAAGGTATTTTCTCCTCTTCGTCATTATCTTGTAAGTGAGCCGGCTCTTTTCTTCTTCCGCCCAAAGATCAGCTCCCCGCCAATCAGAAAAACCACCAGCAGAACAACCGTTACAATTGTGGTTGGGACCGGGGCCGTAAAAAAGGCCAGAGAGCCCACAATCATATAGGGAATCTGCCATGCATAGCCCAGTGTGCTGGAGGTGGAGATGCAGGTAGAGGCGGTTGTTTCGTTATCGGGGTCCATCACCTTAATCAGCATCAGGCCGGTGGCCAAAACGCCGCAGGCCATGCCAAACAGGCCCACACCTGTTTCAAATGGATTTTCCCGAAGCCACCGCTTGCCCAGAATCAGGCAGACAAATAGGTTTACCAGCACCATCGCGACGGAAATTGCCACCAAAGGAAGCGCGTAATCAATAAAAATTTGCTTGGATGTGGTGGCAATGGCAGCCGTAATCATGTACTCCAGCGCGGTGCCGGTGATGCGATTCATCAATTTTCGGTCAATACGCTCTTTCAATGCGGTCTTGTTGATGACCAGACCTACAATCATGCTGGATATCAGAACCGCGCCCACCAAAGGAAAATTGGTCAGCGCCGGACTGATTTTGATAAGTAGGGCGCGAACGGCCACGCCGATGACAACCACCAACCCTACAATGGCCAGTTGAAACGCCAATGGGTCCAGCGAGGAAACACTTGTCACGCCGCTGCCCACGGAAACGCGCTTTTCAGGGCGGATATAGCCTGTGCGTTCGCCTTCATCCATGCTCTCAAAGGACATTTTTACGTGAGTCAGTCCCCGCTTCGCACCTATATTAATAATGACCATGCCGAGAACCACTCCGCACAAAATGCCAATGGTTGCAAAGGTTACGCCCACGCCAACGGCATCATCCCACAAGCCCGCGTCCTTGATAATATTGCCGACGGTGGTGGCGTTTCCATGACCGGCATAAAAGCCCCAAACGCCCATATAGCCAAATTGGTACGGAAGTGCTGTAAAAAGTCCGAACAGAGCGGCAATTCCAAGGCCCACGGCCATCTGTCCCTGATGGGCCACGCCTGCCATAAAGGTGGTGGCCATGCCGTCGCGCCCAACTTGGCTCAGTTCCAGACTCAAAAACATGGTGGCGCAGACCACAATGACCAAAACCCCGGACCACTGCCCGATTCCGTCGCTGAACGGAACCGCAATGGAGGCGGCCTCTCCCAGCCAGCCCGGCCCCAGAAACATGCCGATGGTTCCGGCAATCAGGGAGGTGGGAATAAAACACCTCTGAAGCAGCTTAATCCGCTTGCGCAGCTCAAAGCCCACCAGAATCAATATACTTAAATAAGCAAAATCCTTTAAAACGTCCGTCAGTGTCAAGTTCAGCATCCCCTCTCAAAATTTACTTTTAAAGAGCCATTTCTTATTAAAACGCCTTTACTCGTGATAGTAAGGCGCATATTTTTCAATCAGAGAAAACTGCCCCATCATCCGATGAATGCGAGTGGGCGGGTCGGTCATCTTGCTGCGCACGCCCAGCGTAGAGCCCTGATCCGCCAGCGTGGACAGCACTTCGATCATCCCCTGAGATGCAGCCAGCATCGAGGAGATCGGGAACAAACCAATTGAATAGTTCAGCGCCTTGACCTGCTCGGCGGGGACGTTTCCGCCCACATATCCCTTTTCATTGAGATTGACCATCAGCGGGATTTCGGCCTGCCGGGAAACCTTGGTCAACTCCTCCATGGACTTGATTCCGTCTATATAGGCATAATCGGCGCCGCACTCCCTTGCCAAGTTGATTCTGCGGATTGCCTCGTCAATGCCAAAGCCGTACAAATCAGCACAGGTCCGAAAGACAATCACAAATTCCTTGGAGACGCTGCTTCGCACAGCCTGAATCTTCGGCCCCATCAGCTCCCAGTCGATGATTTCATCACGGGCGGGATGTACGGCGGGCAGCACCTTGTCGTCAATCTGAAGGCCCGCCGCCCCCAACTGCTCATACATAGCGCCGGTATTCGCAGCCTGAATCGCATTTCCAAACCCATTGTCAGCGTCCGCCAGCAAGGGAAGATTGCAGGAAGAGACAATATGCTGAATCGCCGTTCCAAACTCCGACAGGCCCAAAAAGCCGAAGTCGGGCCGTCCCAGCACGCTGTAAGCCAATGCGCCGCCCGATAGAAAAAGTGCCGAAAAGCCTGCTTCCTCTGCAATTTTTGCGGAAAGGCAGTCATAAACTCCCGGAAGCGTCAAAAATTTGTTTTCAGACAGAATGCGGCGGAGATCCTGCGCGTGATTGCTGTTCATCTAAAACTCCTCCTTGTGTTGTGTTGTGGCGCGGCAGCTTTCTGCCTCGTCTGCGACGTTATTGTATAACACCAACACATTTTCTGTCGAATACTCGTTTTGATATGTCAATATGCCAAAAATCGAATAATAAAAGAGCCAATTTTGCTTTGTATTTCTTTCCAAAATTTGATACAATATATATTAAAAAACAAAACATCTCGGGCTAAAAAGCTCTGTCAAAGCAAGATTGGGGAGGGTGCGAATTTGATTGATCAACGCTTTTGCAAATACATTAAAGCAATTGCGCGATACCACAGCTTTTCAAAGGCAGCGCAATCTCTTTATATTTCTCAGCCTTCACTCAGCCGCTTTGTCAAGCGGGTGGAAGATGAGATGGGCGTTACTTTGTTTGACCGCGACACCATTCCCCTGGGCTTGACCCCCGCCGGTCAGAAGTATTTGGATTACATTGACCAATTTCAGGATTTGGAGCATAAAATGCGCGAGGACTTTGCCGCAATCGGCAAACAACTGCACAATCAGCTCACAATTGCCACCCTTCCGCTTCTCGGAATTTACATTTTGCCGAAAATTGTTCCGGATTTTGCCGAGCAAAATCCCTCTGTCGATCAAAAAATTGTAGAATGCTCCAGTTCAAATCTTCTCGGCCTTTTGGAGTCCGGCGAGGTGGATCTGGCCTTGACAAATCTGAAGCCAAATCCGGAACTGTTTGAATATCAAAAATTGCTGAGCGACCCCATTTTGCTGGCCGCGTTTTATACGGATGAGATGCGCCGCAAATTTCCGGGCTGCGAGGGAAACCTCAATTCGCCCATTCCGGTGGATATTACTTCCATGCAGGAAGAAAATCTGATTGTTCTCAACCCCTGGCAGAATATGAGGATTGCCTCGGAGTTGGTCTGCCGCCACTATGCCTTCACGCCCCGTCGGATCGTGGAAGCACCCAGTCTTCCCTCCGCACTCAGCCTGGTGGGCTGCGGGCGCGGAATCACGTTCATATGCCCCTCTTATGTGCACTCCATTCAGCCTCAAACACCTATGATCTATTTTTCCTTGGAGGAAGTGCAGGATGTCACCGACATTCTGGCCGTGTTTCGCAAGGATACCAAGAACCGGCTGGTCCATAAGTTTTGCAATTGCGCCATCCGCAAATTGGGAAATCATTAAGGGGCGCAAATTATTCCACGGCATAAAAAATTTGCCTGCCGCAAATGCTGAAAGCATAACGCCGCCGCCCGCAAAAGCGGGCGGCGGCGTTTCATCATTTTTACTTGCGCGTCTCAAGATAATCGTTCAACTCTGCGTTTTTTACGTCGGTGATAAACATATGTCCCGGCGCATGGGTGATAACGATGGGCGGCTTTGCATGTTCCACCGCCGCCTGCGGCGTGACGCCGCAGGGCCAAAACACAGGGATTTCGCCGGGTTTGATCTCCACGGCATCTCCGTAATCCGGCTTCATGATGTCCTGAATTCCGAGCTGCGCCGGATCGCCCATATGGACAGGCGCACCGTGGACATTGGGCATCTTTTCCGTAATGGCCCTGGCAATTTCGGCGTGCTCCGGGGTCATGGGGCGCATGGAGCAGACCATGGGGCCGCAAAACGGTCCCGCCTGCACCGTTGCGATGTTTGTTTTGTACATGGGCACGTTGCGGCCCTGCGTAATATGCCGGACTTCAATTCCCGCAGAAAGCAGCGCCTCTTCAAAGGAAAAGGAGCAGCCGATCAAAAATCCCACATAGCCGTCCTCCCAATAGGCGGACACATCGGTGAGCTCTTCAGTGAAAACACCATTGCGATAGATGCGGTAACGGGGGATGTCGGTGGTAATATCCCCGCCCTCTCCCATGGCATGGGTCGCGGGCGTGCCCTCGATCACTTCCAATATCGGGCAGGGGAACGGGTTGCGCCGGGCATACTCTCTGAAATCAGCCGCATAATCCGGCGGCAGGATTACAAGGTTGGCCTGCGCATAGCCCCGGCACATCCCGGCGGTTGGAAAGTCGATTTCCCCTGCGCGTATTTTTCCCCGCACCACGGCGGGAGAAAGGTCGATATAGGGCGTAATATCAAATGACATTGGTCTTCCTCCTTTTTTATGGCAGCGCCTGTTTTCGTCAGTTGTCCAGCACATGCCGCAGCAGCCGCAGCGACGCCCGCTGGGCAAGCAAAGCCTCCTGTGCGGCGGACAGAGATGTCTTTTCAAAACGGACTTTGTCTCCGCTTTTTAGCTGGCCCAAAATGCGAAAATCCGCGGAAATTACATTGGCAATCTTGGTGTAGCCTCCGGTGGTCTGCCGGTCGGAAAGCATCACGATGGGCTGCCCGGAAGAGGGCACCTGAATCGCTCCAAACGCGATGCCGTCGGAAATAATGTCGCCGGAGGTTTCATGGGCAATCTCCGGGCCCTCCAGCCGACAGCCCATTCGGTCAAACTCGGCCGTGACGGTATAAAGGCCCGTGAAAAACGTCTCCATCCCCGCAGGGGTAAACGCATCGTCTTGCGGTCCCGGCACCACCCGGAGGGTGTATTCCGCCCGGGCGCGGAACTCCGGCGCGATGGTGCGGGTCGCCAGTGCCTTCGGCTCCGTTCTCGGCGCACGGAGGCCAAGCACGTCTTCTTTTTCCAGCTTTCGGCCACAGAAGCCGCCGATCTTTGCTTTCATATAGGTAGAACGGCTTCCCATAACCTGCGGGATATCCAGTCCGCCCGCCACGGCGATAAACGCCCGGCAGCCGGATTTGGGGCCGGTAAAGCGCAGCACCTGCCCCGCCCCTACCCGGACGGCGCGGTAATTGTCCATGGGGACGCCGTCCAGCGTGGGGCCCAGATCCGCGCCGGTAATTGCGATGACCGCAGGCTGGTCGAAACGGAGCTGCGGGCCCATAATGGTACATTCCAGAACAGCTTCTCCCTCTTCATTGCCCGCCAAAATATTGGCCACGGCGGCAGAACGGGGGTCCACCGCGCCGGAAACCGGCACGCCAAACTGCTGATACCCCGTCCGTCCCTGATCCTGAACCGTTGTCAGCATACCGGGATGCAGAACCGTGATACTCATTCCGCCACCTCCTCTCTGGAGTGTCGCTTACAGACATAAGTCCCGGCGGCCTCCTGCTCTGCAATTCTATCATATTCCGCCCGATCAATGGGGTAAAACTTCATATACTGTCCCGCCTCCGGCAAAATGGGTTTTTCACGCTCCGGCGCGTACATCCGCACCGGGGTCTGCCCGATCAACTGCCAGCCCCCCGGCGAGTCGATGGGATACACCCCGGTCTGCGCCCCGGCGATGCCCACGCTGCCTGCGGGAATTTTGACTCGGGGCGTTTTCAGCCGGGGCGTGGCGATGGACTCATCCATGCCGCCAAGATACGTGAAGCCCGGCGTAAAGCCCAGCATGTAGATGAGGTACTCCGGCGCGCTGTGAATGGCGATCACCTCGTCCACAGACCTGCCTCCCTGCTCCGCCACAAACGGAAGGTCCGGCCCTTCCTCCCCGCCGTACAGTACGGGAATTTCCAGCACCTCGCTGGGGGGAATCTGCACCTTGTCCAGCCCGCCCAGCAACCCCTTTAATTTCTGTTCCAGCGCGGCATAGCGAATGACGCCCGGATCATAGTGCACCATCAGGGAGCGATAGGTGGGAACCGTCTCCACAATGCCCGAAATGCCGCTTTCCAGCAGGGCAATGTTAAACGCCCGGATGCGGCCGTTAATCGCCACGCTGATCTCATTGCCGAATTCCACGGTCACAGCCGTATCTCCGGCATTTAAAAATCTCACTTCGTCCATACTTGTTCCTTTCCACTGGGCGCGGCGGTGCCGCGCCCAGCGCCAATGATACGCCTTTTATCAGGCAAAGAGCTTCAAAATGCCGGGAACGGCTTTTACTCCGGCGTAGAGAGAGATGCAGACCACAATGACACCCAATACGATCATCCATGTAGGATGCTTGTATTCCTCGCCCACAATTTTCTTATTGCGGCACGCCAGCAGCATCACACCCAGACTGATCGGCAGAATCAGGCCATTGAAAGCCCCCGCAACAATCAGCAATTGAGCGGCGTTGCCAACCAGCACCATCATCAGCGTGGAAAAGGTGATGAAGCCCACCACGAACTGGCGTTCATACTTGTTGATGAAGGGGTGCAGCGTCTTGAGGAAAGAGACGGAGGTAAATGCCGCGCCCACCACGGAGGAAACGCCGGCGGAGAACAGGCACAGGCCGAACAGCCGATAGCCCAAATTTCCGGCGGACAGGCGGAATGCCTCGGCGGCGGGGTTGCTGGCGTTGATAATGGTGTCGGCATTGGCGGCATTCCACTGGGACCCGATCATGCAGGTTCCCAGCACAGCCAGAAACAGCAAGATACGCACGGTTCCGGAGGTTCCGCAGCCCTGAAGCACACTCTTGCGCACATGGCGCACATTTTCGGGGCCGGAAATGCCTGCGTCCAGCAGCCGGTGCGCGCCGGAAAAGGCGATGTAGCCGCCGCAGGACCCACCCAGCAAGGTGGTCAGTGCCACAAACATGGAAGGAATTTCATTGAACTTGGTCAAGCTTGACGCCACCACGCCCAGGGGCGGCTGAGAGATCACCGCCACCACCAGCACCGTGACCAGAATGATGGCAGCCAGAAGCGTGGCAACCTTATCCATGATGGTCTTGGCATTTTTGTTGATAAAGATAATGATGCCAAGGCAGCCTGCGATGACCGCGCCCACCTTTTCATTCAAGCCGAACATGGCGTTGAAGCCCAGCGCTACGCCGCCAACGTTGCCCACGTTGAATGCCAATCCGCCGATTGCCACCAACGCAGCAAGCGCGACGCCCAGACCGGGCAGCACCTTGTTTGCCACGTCCTGCGCCCGCATCTTGGACACACTGACGATGGACCAGATGTTCATCTGCGCCGTAATATCCATCAGGATTGCCAGGAGGATAATAAGAATCAGCGCGGGACCGTATTGTGCGGTAAATTTGGAGGTCTGGGTCAAAAAGCCGGGGCCGATGGCCGAAGTTGCCATTAAAAACGCGGCGCCCAGCAAAACAGATCTATTCTTTGTCGTCTCGTTCGCACTCATCGGGATTTCCTCACTTCAATTATATTTGTAGCACGCACTTAAACAATGGTGGCAATGGGCGCGATTTTTACGCCCTGTGCTTCCATGGCGGCACGGATATTTTTCACAAATTCCACAGCCGAGGGGTTGTCGCCGTGTACACAGATGGAATCGGCGGAGATGGAAACCTCCTCGCCTGTAATGGCGGTGACCTTTCCCTCCATCACCATGCGCACCGTGCGGCGAATCGCCTCGTCCTTGTCGTGAATTACCGCGCCGGGCTGTTTGCGGGGAACCAGAGAACCGTCCGCCTGATAGGCGCGGTCTGCAAACACCTCGCTGGCCACCCGCAGTCCTGCGGCCCGACCCGCCTCAATCATCTTGCTTCCGGCAAGGCCCAGCAGAATCACGTCCCTGTCCACCTCTGCGATGCCCTCCGCGATGGCGGACGCCAGTTCCATGTCCTTGCCCGCCATGTTATAAAGCGCACCATGGGGCTTCACATGCTGAAGCTTCACCCCCGCCGCGGCGGTGAACGCCAGCAAAGCACCCATTTGGTATTGGACATAGGCCTTGGCCTCCTTGGGCGAACACACCATGTTCCGCCGTCCAAAGCCCATCAGATCGGGAAAACCCGGATGTGCGCCGATGGCCACACCTGCCTCCTTCGCCATGGCCACGGTCTGCGCCATTACCAGCGGGTCCCCCGCATGATAGCCGCAGGCCACGTTGACGGACGATACGTGCCGGATTACTTCGCTGTCCAAACCGATGGTGTATGCACCAAAGCTCTCTCCCAAATCGCTGTTTAGATCCACCAGATTCATAATTGTAAGCTCCTTCCTTTTTTGCCCCATGGGCACAATTCCAGATGTACCTGTCATACTTAGCAGCAAGTTTCATACCAAGCTTTCAAGTTTTTATTACAAACGCACATCATTTCTATTTCATCCGCTAAATAATTGTTTGTATTTCACATTTTTCAGGGTTGCTTTTTGTGATTTTCATTTCCATAGTTTCTGACTTTTTCGCAAAAAAACACATCCGCTTAGGAAAATAAACCATTTTCCTAAGCGGACGTGCGATTCTGCACGGGCCAATCGTTCAATTCCGCACGGTCTCATCTTCCATCCGCCGCTTCAGCGTAAACCGGCTGATGCCCAGCAGCTCCGCCGCCGCGGTGCTGTTCTCCCCGCTCAGAGCCAGCGCCCGGCGGATATAAGCCCGTTGGAATGCCGCAGTTTCGGCCTCCAGATCAATGGGGCCCAAGGAAAGGTCCTTTACCCCGGCGGGGGCGGCCCCTCCGCCAAAAGCGGCCAACGGTGCGCCCCGAAGGGTCTTCCCCTCGCAAAACAAAACCTCCCGTTCCAAAACGTTTCTCAATTCCCGCACATTGCCCTTCCAATAGTAGCGGCGCATCTCGCCAAGATAGGCCGAATCAATGGCTTCAATCTCCTTTGAAAATTTCTGGTTGAAGTGGCGCAGGTAGTAATCCGCGATGACGGGAATGTCCTCCACCCGTTCCCGCAGGGGCGGGATAAATATCTGCATGACATTGAGCCGGTAGAACAAATCCTCCCGAAAGGTCCCCTTGGCGATCTCTTCCTCCAGCCGGCGGTTGGTGGCGGCCACCACCCGCACATCCACAGGGATATCCGTCAGTCCGCCCACCCGCTTAAAGCAGCGGTCCTCCAGAAATGTCAGAAGCTTTGCCTGCATGGCAAGGGGCATCTCACCAATTTCGTCGAGAAACACCGTGCCGCCATGCGCCAGCTCAAACAGGCCCTTTTTGGTCTTCACCGCCCCGGTAAACGCACCCTTTTCATAGCCGAACAGCTCCGCCTCCAAAAGGTTTTCCGGGATAGCGCTGCAATTGATTTTCACCATGGGGCCTGCCTGCCGGGCGGAGGTGTAGTGAATCATATTCACCACCACCTCCTTGCCGGTGCCGGTTTCGCCTCGAATGAGCAAATCCACGTTGTCGTTTTTCGCCAGCAGGCGTATCTGGGACCGGATTTCCTCCGTGGCGGGGCTGTTTCCAATGAGCTCCCGCTGCTTGCCCTTCACAGCCTTCAGGCTGCGGTCTTTTTTCAGCTCGTCCAAACCGCGGCGAATGATCAGGTTCAGCTCATCCAGATCAAAGGGCTTTTGCACAAAATCATAGGCCCCCCGGCGGATAGCTTCCACCGCCTGAGCAACCGTTCCGTATGCGGTAATCATGATGATGCGCACTTCTTCGTCAAGATGGCGGAGCGCCTCGATATAATCCGTCCCCACATCCCCTTCCAGACAATTATCCAGCAATACCACGTTTGGACGCATCCGCTCCGCTGCTGCAAGGCCTTGGGCAATCGTCCCCGCCGTGACAACTTCATAGCCCATGTCCGACAGACCCGCCTCCAGAGAAATGCGGATGAGACTTTCATCGTCGATGACCAGTACCCGTTCTTTCATAGCGTCTCCTTTTCCTCTGTATCCGTCCGGCGGAACCGCATTTCAATGCACGTCCCGCCGCCGGGACTGCTGAGAATTTTCATTTCGCCGCCATTTTGCTCCAACAGGCGGCTGACAATGGCAAGGCCGTATCGTCCGGTTCCTCCCGAGACGATTCCCTTTTCCACAGAGCGCAGCTTTTCACGGTCCATTCCTGTGCCGTCGTCCGTCACCGACAAAAGGACCTCCGCAGGGCCGCCCTGCGCCCGCAGGGCGATGCGCCCCCCCTGTTCCACGGCTTTCAATCCGTTGCTCACAAGATTTATCAAAACCTGCTTTAGCTCCGCCTCGTCGGCATAAATCGTAAGGCCCGGCTCCGCCGTGGTTTCCATGGTAACGCCGTGATTCCCGGCCAGCTTGGAGTATAGCATGGCCACCTCGCCCAGCAGCGGCTTTAGCTCCACCACGGCCTTATGGCTTTCCCGCTTGCGGGAGAGATTCAAAAGGTCCCCAATCAGTTCGTTGATGCGGTCCACCTCTTTGATGACGCTGGCGCACAGCGTCCTATCCCCCTCCCGCCCCAGCCCCCGGCCCACCACCTGAATCGAGGCGCGGATGCCCGCCAGAGGCTTGCGAATCTCATGGGCCAGCATGGCGGCCAGCTTTCCGATATAGGCCAGCTTCTCGCCCTCGCCCACCTTTTCTTCCATAATCTTGTCATAGGTCACGTCATCAATGGTACAAAGCGTCCCGGGCTTGGTTTCAAGGCTTCCCTGCCCAAGCCGCCAGACCCCTATCTGATAGACCCGCACATCCCCCCGGCCGTCCTCCAGCCGAATTGCCTCAAGGGGAACGCTGGCCTGCGTAAGTCGGCGTTCCAACACCAGACGCAGCGTCTGTCCGGCGGCAAAAAACGCCTCATCCGCCAACATGGCGCTGGCCCGGTCGTTGACGCACAGCACCTGCCCGTCCGCGCCATAGGCCACCACGCCCAGCGGCAGATTTTGCACACTATTTTCGTTCAGCGCCTTCTGCTCCGCCAGCGCCGCGTTATACCGCCGCAATTCTTCCAGCATTCTGCGGAACGCATCCGCCAACTGCCGCGTTTCCGCACTGCCCACATCCGTGGGAATCAGCTCCGCCGAGGCCTCTTGGGGCCGCTCTCCGATGGCGGCGCATGCCGCTGCCAGCCGCCGGACCGGCTCCGAAATCCCGTAAGACACAAAGACACCCACCTGAATCGTGATAATTAACAGGGCGATGGTGGCGAGAATGGCGTATTTCTGCTCCTCCACAAGGCCGCTTTGAAACTCCGCCTCATCCAGCGTATAACAAAGTCTCCAGCCAAACCCATTGTCCCGCTGCTCTGCCAAAATGCTTCCCTCCGCCACCAGAGCGGCTCCCTGTTCCGTTCCCAGAATGCGGGCGCCCCTGTCGTTCAGAATGACAAGTCCGTCGTTTTCAAGAGCGGCGCAGCCCGCGAGAATGGCGTCCTGCCCCACATTGTCTCCAAACTGGCGGATATCCCAGCTAATATAAGCCAGCAGCTCCTCTCCCTTTTCCCGCTCCTGCGTCATCTTACTCGTATACCCCTCCCGGAGCATCAAAAAGCCAAAGCACAGCACGGAAAGGACGCAGATGCCCACCACCGCCATAAGAATTTTATTCTCAATGGTCAGCGACCGTCTTCTCCTCATCCCTCCGCCTCCTTTTTCCGACTCAGCACGGACCCCAGCCACAGCGCCCCGGCGGAGATCAGCGTTCCCGGCAGGGCGGGATGCACGGGAAGCAGGCCCGCATAGTAAAGCGGATAAAATACTGCCAGCGCCAAAAGTCCGGCCCCCAACGCGGCGCATACGCCTGTCCGGGTGGTTCTCTCCCACAGTAGGGTCCCAAACACCGGGGCCAGCAGTGTCACGCTGAACACGCCCCACACGTCCCCGCCATATGTCAAAAGAGAGGCCGGCGGCGACAAGGCCAGCAGCAGCGACAGCGTTCCCCCCGCCATCACCGCCCCCCGGCTCAGATTCACCAGCGTGCTCTCCTTCAGCGGTCTTGGCCACAGCGCCCCCACAATATCGCAGGAGCAACTGGACGCGATCAGCAAAAGCTGAGAGTTGGCGGTGGAAACGCACGCGCCGATAATGGCAAACAGCAAAAATCCGCTCCACTCGCTGTACAGATCGTTGTTAAGAATATAGGTAAAAATTTCATCGGTGGACAAGGTCTCATTCACCGTGGGGATCAGCACCCGCATACCAAGGCCGATGCTGCTTAACGTGAAGTAAATTCCCGCCAACAGCGCCAGCGAAATCCAGATCATCCGCCGAGCGGAGCGGGCGTCCCGCGAGGCTAAGATTCGCACGGCATACTGGGGATTTACCGCCAGACCCAACCCCCAGCCGAAAAACATGCTGATGCTCATAAGCGGCGCAAAATCCCCCTGCCCGAAGGGCCGAAGAAGGTCCCCGGCCTCGGTGGCATACTCCATTCCCCCATGGGCGTATCCCGTCACGCCCGCCGCGCCGGAATAGATTCCACCCAGACTTCCCACCCGGGCCACGACGATTACCAGCAAAACGCCCAACCCCACAATCATGAGAATCAGGTTGAATGCGTCGCTGCGGGTCACCGACTGGTATCAGAC
>NZ_DALZCH010000030.1:0-31595 GCF_031978065.1 Oscillibacter sp. | reverse complement strand
CACAACGGCAGCATTCTTTTGAAGAAATGGGAGGACTGAGCCATGGGCTTGCAGTATAACTCCGACGAAATCGCCCAGATTCTCCCCCACCGTTATCCCTTTGCTCTGGTGGACCGCATTGTGGACGGCGAGGCGGGAAAGTGGGCCAAGGGGATTAAGTGCGTCACGGTAAACGAGCCGTTTTTTCAGGGGCACTTTCCTCAAAAGCACGTGATGCCCGGCGTTTTGATGATCGAGGCCATGGCACAGGTAGGGGGCGTTGCCGTGCTGGCTCTGCCGGAAAACCGGGGGAAAATTGCCCTGATGGGAGCTGTGAAAAACGCCCGTTTTAAGCGGCAGATAACCCCCGGCGACGTATTGGAGATCACCTGCACCCTGACAAAGCAGCGCGGCCCGGTTGGAATCGGCGAGGCGGAGGTTCGGGTAGACGGCGTGTTGGCCGCCACAGCGGAGCTGACCTTTGCCATCGGGCAGTGAAAACCGCGTTTGAATCCCAGTCGTAACGCCCTAAAGGGCATAAATTCTAAAAAGGGTGGTTTTTGCCGTGCTGGATCAGCTTTTTTTTGAGGTGTATAGCAAATTTAAGCTGCATTTTTATCAGGAGATTTTGACCGGCTTTCAGTCCCGTGAGGCCAGCCTGTCCACCATAGAAACCTTTTGTATGGAATCCATTCAGGCGCTGAAAAGTCCCACCATCAACGAGTTTGCATCGTTTCTGCATATCTCCCCCTCCAATGCCGCCTACAAGGTCAACAGTCTGGTGAAAAAGGGTTATGTGGACCGGGTGCAGTCTCCGGAGGACCGACGGGAGTTTCACCTGCGGGTGACGCAGAAGTATATTGATTACTACAACATCAGTTCCTCCTACGTGCGAGAGGTGACGGAGCGGATGCAGCGGCGCTTTCCCCCCCACGACTGCGCAAAGCTGGAGGAGATGCTGCGCATCATCAGCGGCGAGCTGATGCCGGAGGTGGTGCTGCCGGAGATTCCCGCCATCGAATAAAGCATCGCAAAAACCCGGGAGCGCCCATAAGAGCGCTCCCGGGTTTCATTCTTTTAAAATTCTTACTTGTGGTCCACCGAAGCCATATAGCTGGCCAACTCCACCATCTTGGTGGAATAGCCGAACTCGTTGTCATACCAGGAGACAACCTTGACAAAGGTGTCCGTCAGGGCAATGCCTGCCTTGGCGTCGAAGATAGAGGTGCGGGAATCCCCCAGGAAGTCCGAAGAAACGACCTCGTCCTCGGTATAGCCCAAAACGCCCTTCAGCTCCCCCTCGGAGGCGGTCTTCATGGCCTTGCAGACCTCTTCATAGGTGGCGGGCTTTTCCAGATTGACGGTCAGGTCCACCACGGACACGTCCAGCGTGGGAACACGCATGGACATACCGGTAAGCTTGCCGTTCAGGTCGGGAATGACCTTGCCCACGGCCTTTGCCGCGCCGGTGGTGGAGGGAATGATGTTTCCGCAGCCCGCCCGGCCGCCGCGCCAATCCTTCATGGAAGCGCCGTCCAGAATCTTCTGGGTGGGGGTGACGGAGTGAACGGTGGTCATCAATCCGTCCTTGATGCCAAAGCTCTCGTGGAGCACCTTGGCAATGGGGGCAAGGCAGTTGGTGGTGCAGGAGGCGTTGGACACAAACTGCATATCTGAGGTGTACTTTTTGTTGTTCACGCCCATGACGAACATGGGGGTGTCATCTTTAGAGGGAGCGCCCATGATCACGTGCTTTGCGCCCGCGTCGATGTGGCCTTGGCACTTCTCCTTTGTCAGGTGCTGCCCGGTGCACTCGCAGACATACTCCGCGCCCGCGTCGCCCCAGGGGATGCTGCCCACTTCCTTCTCCGCGTACACGGCAATGCGCCGCCCGTTGACAATCAGTGCGCCGTCCTCATGGGACACCTCGCCCTGAAACCGGCCATGGACCGTGTCATAGCGCAGCATATAGGCCATATAGTCAGGGGTCATGAACGGGTCGTTCACCGCCACAACCTCCACATCGTCCCGGGTCATTGCGACGCGAAAAACCAGACGACCAATGCGGCCGAAGCCATTAATTCCAATTTGAACCTTCATAAGGAAACGTCTCCTTTCAAATTCGGCTGCTGAAAACCGATTGCGCAACCGTTTTTGTTAATCGTTTACATTTGAATAGTATCACAACTCGCTTGCCTTTGCAACTGTCAAAACCATAAGATTTTTTATAGTTACTTGTATAAATCCAATAATTTTTGAAAAATTTGCACAATTTTGCGTTTAAAATCGCCGCAGGGCCTTGACGTTGCAACGGAAGGAGCATATACTAAGCACTAATTAAAGGATTACGTAATGCCGACACAGCTTGCGCAAACTCCACAGTCCGCAAAACGCGGTGTCTGGGCTGTGGCGGCACGACGTACCCACGCTTAACCGTTCCCGTCTCCGGGTATTGGGACAAGCGAATCTACGTGAGAAAGGAGCGGTTCTCCACGATGAAAGTGACCATCAGCGATGTGGCAAAGCTTGCCGGCGTGTCCACGGCCACCGTCTCCCACACCATCAACAACACGCGCTACGTCTCGGAGGAGACAAGGGAAAAGGTTTACGCAGCCATTTCCCGTCTAGGCTATACACCGGATGCCTCCGCCCGGAGCTTCCGCACCGGGAAGCGGAAAACCATCGGCTTTATCGTGCCGGACATCTCCAACAAATTTTTCGCCACCATGATCGAATCGGTGGAAAATTATCTGGCTGCTGCGGGATATCACCTGATCATTGCCAACACCAAGGAGGACATGGACCGCGAGGAACGGAACATTCGCCTGCTGTCCGCCGGTCTTGTGGACGGGTTGCTCATTGCCAGCACCATGGACAGTTTCCAGCGGCTGGACAGCCTGATTCCCGCGGGCTTTCCCGTGGTGCTGGTGGACCGGGTGTTTGGCGAGAAAAAATTCACCTCCGTGTGCGTGTCTAATTTCCAGCCTATCTACCGCAGCGTATGCCGCCTGGTGGGCAAAGGAGACCGGCGCATCGGCATTATCGGCGGCCTTCCCCGCCTGTCCTCCACGCAGGAGCGCGTCTCTGCCTATCAGCAGGCCATTTCAGACTGCGGTTTGGAGGCGGACGCGTCGCTGATCCGCTACGGAGACTCCATGGAAAACAGCGCCCACGGCTGCCTTGACGAGCTTTTGGAGCAGCATTGCGACGCGGTGATCGTCACCAACGGCCTGATGGCTTCGGAGTCTATCATTCACCTGCACCGCAAGGGCGTGCAGCTTGCCCGGGACATTGACCTTGTGAGCTTTGTGGATTATGAATCGGACTTTTACGAGCTTTACGCCAACCAGATTGACTCCATTGTCCAGCCTGTGGACGAGTTGGGAAACATCGCCGGGGAAGAGATTTTGAAGCGGGTGGAAGACCCGGACGCGCCGATTTTTGAAAAGGTGCTCACTTCCGCTTATCGCCCCTATGATGTGCCAAAGTCCAAAAATGATTCGGACGGCTAAAGAGATCAAACCGCTCTCCTGATGATCTCTTCAAAAAATCTTCTATAACTTTTTTGAAGCGTCCTAAAAATTTTCTTTTAATTTTAAAGAATCAGTTGGTCGCATGTGCACGATAGTAAAAAGCGCGCCGCCGGAAATCCGGCGGCGCGCTTTTCAATTGATATGGCCCAAAGGCTTTACAGGGCGGCCTTGATGTCCTCTGCGATCTGACCGGCGGTAAGGCGGTATTCCCGCAAAACGTCCTCCGCCTTGCCGGACTGTCCGAAGCGGTCGTTGACGCCCAGCTTCTTGAACTTGCAGGCAACCTTGCCCATCAGCACGTCCGCCACCGCGTCTCCCAGACCGCCGATGACGCTGTGCTCTTCCACGGTGACCACCGCACCGCACTTTTGTGCGTATTCCGTGACGCAGGCCGCGTCGATGGGCTTAATGGTGTGGACATTGACCACGCTGACGCAAATGCCGTCGGCTTCCAGAAGCTTTGCGGCCTCCAGACATTCGGACACCATCAGCCCGCAGGTAAAGACAGCCGCGTCGGGTCCCTCCCGCATGACGTTTGCCTTGCCGATTTCAAAGGGATAGTCTTCCTCGAACACCGGAGAAGCCAGCCGCGCCAGCCGGAGATAGGCGGGGCCTTCCTGCTCCGCCAGCGCAAAGACGGCCTTTTTCGCCTCTTTCGCATCGGCGGGAACAATCACCGTCATGCCGGGAATCACCCGCATCAAAGCCAAATCCTCAATGGCCTGATGACTTCCGCCGTCCTCTCCCACGGAGACGCCCGCGTGGGTCATGCAAAGCTTCACGTTGAAATGAGGGTAGGCCACAGAATTGCGCACCTGCTCATAAGCGCGGCCCGCGCCGAACATGGCGAAGGTGGAGCAAAAGGGAATCAGCCCCATGGTGGACATTCCCGCGGACACCGACACGAGGTTGCTCTCGGCGATGCCCATATTGTAGTGGCGGTCAGGGTACACCTTTTGAAACTTTGCGGTCTGGGTGGCGTTGGCCAAATCCGCGTCCAGAACCACCACCTTGTCGTTCTGCGCACCCAGCTCAATCAGCGCCTCGCCGTATGCGGCGCGGGTTGCGATTTTTTCTGCCATCTTACATTCCCTCCAGTTCCGCGAGGGCCGCGGCCCGCTGCTCTTCATTGGGGGCCTTGCCGTGCCAGCCCACCTGATTTTCCATAAAGGACACGCCCTTGCCCTTCAAGGTGTGTGCAAGAATGCACCGGGGCTTGTCGGGAACGGCGGGACGGGCCAGCGCCTCCACCACGGCGGCAATATCGTTGCCGTCTGCCAGCTCAATGAGGTCGAAGCCGAAAGCCCGCAGCTTGGCGGGCAAATTACCAAGGCTCATGACCGACTCGTTGGACCCGTCAATCTGAAGGCCGTTGTTGGCCAACAAAATGGGGAGAGTGTCCAGCTTGTAGTGGGCGGCTGACATAAACGCTTCCCATAGCTGGCCCTCCTGCGCCTCTCCGTCGCCGCACATGGCAAAGACCCTGGTGTCTTTTTTCAGGTGCTTTGCGCCTAGCGCCATGCCCACCGCGATGGACACGCCCTGCCCCAAAGAGCCGGTGGACGCGTCCACTCCGGGAACCTTTTTCACGTCGGGATGCCCCTGAAGAATGGCATGGAGCTGGCGGAAGCTTTTAAATTCCTCCTTGGGGAAAAAGCCCAGCTCGCCCAGCACTCCGTAGTAGCAGGGGGAGGCGTGGCCCTTGCTCAGGACGAAGCGGTCCCGGTCCGGGTCGTGGGGATGTTTGGGGTCCACCCGCATCTGGGTGCAAAACGCGGCGCTCATCAGCTCCACCGCGGAGAGCGAGCCGCCGGGGTGTCCGCTGCCCGCGTCGGCGGTCATGTTGATGATGTCCCTCCGGACCGCGGCGCAGAATTTTTCCAGCTCTTGCGTCGTCATATTCTTCCTCCGTATTCCCAATGAATTTGGGTTGTATTCCTAAGTTTCTACGGTATCACAAGTGTCTCTGCGTGTCAAGAAAGACCCCGATTGAATTGCCAACGGAAACGAGCTGTTCTTTATTCCGAGATATCATAATTCTCCAGCGGCTTATAATTCGCCGCTGCCTCCTTGAACATCTCAAGCGCCCCCTGCATATCGGAGGTATCACCTTTATCCGTAAGCATGACGGCAGAAATATTTGTCGGAAGCTCCTCTGCGTTTCCAAGAAACTCGTCCACCTTACGCACATAAGCGTCATCTGTTGTCTCATTTCCTTCAACGCGGTACCGATAGCTCTTTTCATCAGGAAACGCAGGGTCTGCTTCCTCCTCCACAAAGGCAAGCTCCTTCAGTGAAAGCAGATCCCCTTGAACAAAGCTGATATAGGCTTCATAGGCATAACCTTCTGTACTGTTTGAAGAAATGCAATAATATGCAAGCTGCCTCGACTCCGTTTTAATCAGATGAAACATATTCGCATCGCTGCCAAAAATGCTGACAGGTGTGAACCCGCCGTTAAACATGGACGCGGCTGATACGCAAACAACCTGACCATTTGCATCAATGTCAAAGATGTTAATACCGTTTGATGCACCTGACCCGGGATCAAACAAAATCAGTTCTGGAGTACCGTCCACGTTCAAATCCGCAAGCCCTGCGCCGTTAACCGCAATGTTCAGCGCCTCGGGCAGCTCTTCCCCATTGGTCAAGAAGGCGGTATACGCGGATTCCCAAGCAGCCTGCCCGACCGATTCCTGCCCTGCGGAGCTGGACGAGGATTCGGCATCTATGGGCGGGAGAGAGCTGGTCCTGTTTTGACCGCATCCCGCAAGCGCTAAAGCGATCATGGTTACAGTAAATATTTTTTTCACAAGAAAGAACCTCCACAGTTTGTGTCTCACAACGCATTGGCACATTACCTTTGTTCCCAATTACACCACAGGCACAGCGCATCCCGCGATATAATTGCATCAACGGCATTTGCCACATAAGTCCGGCTAAATAACCGTCTGTCATTATTGTATCACAAATTATCAGCAAACTCCACGGCCGTGCCACAGGGCACCGCATTTCGAGGCGTATCAGTCTCTCCCCTGCCGTCCGCCCTCTTTCCTCCGCCAAACCTTTCTCACAGGGGCTTGCGGGTTAGGCCACGGGCCGCTATAATGAGAAAAAACATCAAAAACAGGGGGACGCAGGATGGAAACGAGACGCGAGCGCGACACCATGGGAGAAATTTTGGTTCCGGCGGAACGCCGCTGGGGCGCCCAGACTCAGCGGAGCCTTGAAAACTTTAAAATCGGCACGGAAAAAATGCCCCAGGAAATTATTGGGGCTTTTGCTTATTTAAAGGAAGCCTGCGCCAAGGCCAACGCGGACTTCGGCAAGCTGACGGCGGAGCAGACGAAAATCATCTCTTCCGTGTGCGGCGAAATCCGCGCCGGACAGTGGGACGAGGAATTTCCTCTGGTGGTGTGGCAGACGGGGTCCGGCACCCAGACCAACATGAATATTAACGAGGTGATTTCTCATTTAGCGACGGAGCGGGGAACTCCCCTCCACCCCAACGACCATGTGAACGCCTCCCAGTCCAGCAACGACACGTTTCCCTCCGCCCTGCACATCGCGGCGGTGCTGGCAGCGGAAGCGGGCGTGCTGCCCGCCGCAAAACGGCTGAGTGGGGCCTTTGCCCGGCTGGAACGGGAAAACGAGGACATTATCAAAATCGGACGCACCCATTTGCAGGACGCAACCCCCCTGCGGTTCTCTCAGGAAATTTCCGGCTGGCGGGAGCTGGTGGACGCGCCCTGCCGGATGCTGAAAACGGCTCTTTCAGAGCTTCGCCGCCTTGCCATCGGCGGCACCGCCGTGGGCACGGGGCTGAACGCACCCCAAGGGTTTGACGCCAAGGTCTGCGCCTGTCTCTCAGAGCTGAGCGGCACGGAATTTGTCCCGGACGAAAACAAGTTCCACGCCTTGACCTCTAAAGACGCGCTGGTGTTTGCCCATGGGGCGCTGAAAGCCCTTGCGGCAAATCTCATGAAAGTTGCCAACGATGTGCGGTGGTATGCCTCCGGCCCCCGCTGCGGACTGGGGGAGCTTCATATTCCCGAAAACGAACCGGGCAGCTCCATCATGCCCGGAAAGGTGAACCCCACACAGTGCGAGGCGGTGACGATGGTGGCCGTGCAGGTGATGGGGAACGACGCGGCAATCGGCTTTGCCGCGTCTCAGGGAAACTTTCAACTCAACGTGTTTCTTCCGGTGTGCGCTCAAAACTTTTTGCAGTCCGCCCGCTTGCTGGCGGACGCGATGGACTCCTTCCGGGTCCACTGTATGGAGGGCCTCACCGCCGACCGGGAGCGGATGGAGCAGAATCTCCGCGGCTCTTTGATGCTGGTGACTTGTCTCACGCCGCAAATCGGTTATGAAAAGGCGGCGGAGTGCGCCAAGCAGGCCCTTCGGGACGGGACGACGCTGAAAGAGGCCGCCCTTTCTCTGGGCCTGTTGAGCGAGGCGGAATTTGACGAGGCCGTGCGCCCCGAGAAAATGGTCTAAGCCGCTTTCTATCTTTTTCTGTGAGCACTTCCATCCAATCGCAGATTTTCACAAAAACACGCTAACCCTCCGGTCTGCCAGGCAAACCGGAGGGTTGATCTTATTTGTTAGATAAATTTGCAAATTTTGCCCAGCGGCCCACCGGATGAATTTAGTGGGAGCTGTATCGCAGCACGGTACATTTAATACGGTTAATCCACAAGCTGTGTCAGCGTGTTTTTATCAAGGTCCAGCCTGTAATAAGACGGAGGATTCGGCCTTGCATCCTCCTCCTGCTTCAACTGAACGCATGTATATAAAATGTAGCCGTCCTGATAGTTCGCGGTGACGGAGGTACTGCCGTTAATTTCGTGATATATGTCCAGATTCGCATTATACACCTGAAACGCGTCGGTACTGCACACCTTTGTTATCTGGGAACCGTCCAGCTTTACCTTGTCAATTTCGTCCAGATTGGGAAGATAATATACCCACGCCTCCGCCACGCAGGCCGCTGCTGCCACGTCTTTCACAAGCACCTTCGCTTCGGAGCCGTCTTTTTTCTGAATGCAAAGCTGATGCGCATCGTCAATATACGCTGTCCACTCACTCTGGTCGGACGAAGCTTCGGCCCCGGTCTGCGAGGCGGAGGATACATCTTCTTCCCCGCCGAAGCTGCTCTCCCCTCCGCCAGAAGCGGCCTGAGAACTTGCCCCGCTCTCTCCATCCGGCGCGTTACAGCCTGTCATTAAAATCAGCATTGTCAAAAGACATGCAAAGACGCTTATCTTTACTTTCATAATAAATACACTCCCTGCATATTCCATCCTACACCCCGGGGCAGGGTTGTGCAACCCTCCGAAAAAAGCGAGGGGCCAAACAATATGACGCTTTTGACCCACAGTAAATGCATTGGAACGCGTGCAGGCGGTAAGTCGGCTGCTCCAGCCTCTAATAAATGGCGATTGGCCCGTAAGGGCCGTCAGTGATGTTGATTTGTGTTTCAAAAATATCCGTCAGAAGTTCTGCGTTCATAATTTCCGCCACCGTTCCAAACGCAGCAATTTTTCCATTCTTCATCGCGCAAATTCTGTCTGAATACTTGGCCGCAAAATTGATATCATGCATCACCGTCAAAATCGTTCTTCCAAATTCATCGGCGGCATGTCTCAAATGCTTCATCATTTGAACGGAACGCGCCACGTCAAGATTGTTGAGCGGCTCATCCAGAAGCACATATTCCGTTTCCTGACACAAAACCATTGCCACATAGGCTCTTTGCCTTTGACCGCCGGAAAGCTCATCCAAATACCTGTTTTCTAAATCCGACAGATCTAAAAAGTCAATATATTTGGAAATAATCAGCTCGTCCTCCTTTGTCAGCCTGCCTTTGGAATACGGAAACCGTCCAAACCCGGCAAGCTGCCGAACAGTCAGTCTTGTTACAAAATGGTTTTCCTGCCGTAAAATCGTCAGGATTTTTGCAAGGTCTTCCGACTTGGCCTTTGAAACGTCCATCGACGCCACCTTAATTTGGCCCTCGTCCATATCCAGAAGTCGTCCAATCATTAAAAGCGCCGTGGATTTCCCCGCGCCATTGGGGCCGATTAAGGAGGTCAGCCCGGCTTTGGGTATCTGAATATTCAGAGGCCCTATTTTCACCTCGTCCGTATACGCTTTTCCAGCATTGAGAATATTGATCATAGGGTTCCCTTCCTTAACAGTACAATGAGAAACGCGATTCCCCCAAACAGTTCGATAATAACGGAGACGACCCCCTGTGCTCTAAACACATGATACATAAAAAAGTACGACCCCGTTAATATGAGAAAACCAATTGCAAGCGACATTGGAAACACATATCTGTGATCATAGGTCGGGGCCGCCTGATACGTCATGGTGGCAACCAAAAATCCGTAAAAGGTTAATGACCCCACCAAAGAGGTTGAAACCGACATCAGAACAGAAACCAATATCAGCGTATAGATTACGCCAAATTGATGATTCACGCCCAGAGAGGTGCTGGCACTCCTGCCCAAAGACAATACATTCAGTCTTTTGGAATAAGCAAGGATCAGCAATGCGGTCATGCCCACCATTGGAATCGCAATGGGAAAGTAAGCGGCGTCTGCGTTATTGACAGAGCCAAACAGCTTTGCCTGCAAAACGTCAAATTCAGACGGCGCCAAAAGCCTTCTCATAAAAGAGGATACCGCCTTCAGTCCGGTTCCCATAATGACCCCCACCAGCAGCATCAACTGCAAATTTCCATATTTCCCGGAAAGCAGCCAGCCGTAAAGCACCAGACACATCAAAACCATTGCGGCAACCTGAAACAGAAAAGGTCCCACACCGGTGAATTTCAGGAATGCACCGGCGCCGAAAAAGAACATCGTGCCGGTATGGATTGTCGAGTATAAGGCTTCAAACCCCAAAAGAGAGGGAGTTATCATCCGATTATTGGTGCTTGACTGAAAAGCAACCGTCGCCAGACTTTGGCACACAGACGCAATCGCCATGGCAGTAAGCGCCACCATTCTTCTTTTCACCACCGGGATAAAGGAAGGGGACCCCACCGGAACGGGGTTGTTATAAACCAACAGTCCGTAGGAAGCAAGTGCACCCAGAGCAATCAGTGCTATCAGCAAAATCCAATATCGTCTCTCTTCCCTTTGGGAGCGAAATGCTCTGGCTGACCTGCTTTTATAATCCGTTTGGGTTTGGTCCGTGTTCTGTTGAGTGCGATCTATATAGTTCCTCATCTTTGCTTCCTCTGCTTTAATAAGATCACAATAAATACAACCGCGCCCACAGTTCCGAGTATCAGGGAAACAGGGACCTCAAACGGCATGATGATGGTTCGGGAAATGATATCGCAAAGCGTGACGACGCCCATTCCCAATACGCACACCCACGGCAGGTTGCTCTTGAGGTCATCGCCCCGATACATCGAAACAATGTTGGGTACAATCAGTCCCAAAAAGGGTAGGTTTCCAATCACAGCAGCAACAATCCCAACGGCGGCAGAAATCAGACACGTGCCCAAAATGACAATCCGGTTATAATTTACGCCAAGGCTTGTTGCCACATCCTCCCCCAAGCCAGCCAACGTCAGCCGGTCCGCATAGATAAAAATGATGATGTTTACAATTACAATCAGCCATAAATATTCGTACCGGCCAATCTGCACAGAAGCAAAAGAACCCACAAACCACATTTCAATGCTCTGGGTCATTTGGAATACAAGGCCGATAAACGTAGAAATCGCGGAAATAACCGCGCCAAGCATCATTCCGATAATGGGAACGATGAGGGAGGAGCGCAGTTTCACTCTTCTTAAAAAGAGAAAGAAAATCATTGTGCCAATAAACGAAAAAAGAATTGCCCCTGTCATCCTTAACATCAAAGTCGGCGCAGGAGCCACCAAATAGACAAACACAAGCCCCAGCCCCGCCCATTCAATGGCGCCTGTTGTCGTCGGCTCAACCAGGCGGTTTTGCGTAATCAGTTGTGTCACCAGTCCCGACATGGACATGGCCGCCCCGGTCAGCATCAGCGCCGCCGTCCGCGGAACACGGGTGATGAAAAACATATTCCATCCGTCCGCCTGCCCCTGTATGTCGTAAACTCCCGTAAACAGGGACACAGCGCCTAACGCAAACACAGCACACACCGCGAATACAAAGGGCTTTGACCATCGTTTGCTGCGGCGAAAAGGGTGGGGCTGAGAAATCTCAGCCCCTGTAATTCTATGTATCTTGCGTTTCAACATTTTGAAATACACCCTTTATGCTATTTGGAAAAAGCACTTGCAATGTTTTCAAACAGCTCCAGATAAGTCTGTATAGATTCGTTTGTGTAAGTGTCACTCGGTGCGTAGATCATCTGACCCTTTGAGACTGCCGTTGTGTTTCTCAGGGCAGGAGATTGATCAATCACATCCTTGGCAGGCACGTTCTCCTCTTCGGAAGAGATCGCCGCATCACGGTCCAATACCATCAACCAATCGGGGTTGCTTTGCGCAATCGCTTCCACGGAAATATCATCTCCCTTATGGTCGGAAGAGGAGCCGTCCACTTCCAATGCCGAAGTCCAGCCAAAAATATCATACATAGGGCCCCAAACGCGCCCGGAAAGAGGCGCTGCAAAGCCAATATCTCCACCCGAAACCACGACGCTCATAATTTTGTCCGTTCCGTTATAGGCAGCTTTGGCATCCTGAATGGCCTGATCAAAATCGGCGTTCAGCTTTTGGGCCTCTTCATTTTTATCAAAAATCATTCCCAAAGCAATTGTGGAATTTTTAAGGCCGTCCACCAGCGTCGCTCCAGATTTTCCAGCCTCCTCTGAAAGCTCAAAGTTGAGGTTGATCACAGCCGCATCAGGCACCAGCGCCTTGATGTCTTCATAATAACTGGCAAATCTCTGTCCGACAATCACAAGCTCCGGGTTAACCGCGGCAATGATCTCAAGGTTCGGCTCGGGGTGATCTCCGATATCCTGGACAGCAGAATCCTGATAATAGGGAGAATCCGCAGGCATAACGCCCTTCGGAACCGCTGCCAGTTCAATTCCCCAATCAGACAGGGTTTCAAACGTCCGATTGTCCAAGGACACCACATTCTTTGGATTGACAGGCCGGTTTCCTGCTGGCGGCTCATTCCCCGGGCGCTTGCTTGAACCGCGAGGGATGCTCATTTTTGTAATTATCTCCCCATGCATGCATTGCATCCAGAACAGGCATTAAGCTATATCCAAGCTCCGAAAGGGTATATTCCACCCTCGGCGGGACCTCTGCATAAGCCTTGCGGGAAAGCAGCCCCTCCTGCTCCATCTCGCGAAGGTTGGCCGTTAAAACCTTCTGAGAAACCGCGCCGATGGCACAGCGCAGCTCCCCAAAGCGCTTTGTTCCATCCATTAGATCCCGAAGAATCAGGACCTTCCATTTATTCCCGATCAGCGTAATTGTAAGCTCCACCGGGCAAGCCGGAAGCTGTTCACACATCTCTTTCATCCCCTTCAATAGTATCCTTTTGAAACCAGATAACCAAACGGTTCCTACTTTACATTTTGCACTAATGTGAATTATAATGGAAAAAACAAAAGGAATCAAGTTTTTTTAAGGAGGAACATCATGAAAATTATGATTATCGGTGCTTCGGGTAAGCAAGGCAGACAGCTTTTGGCAGAGGCGCAAAGAAGAAACCACGAGGTAACGGCAGTTGTCAGAGATAAGAACAAGCTGTCCGACACCAATTGCGAGGTTCTTGAAAAGGACCTGTTTGAATTGACCTATGATGACGTAAAGGAACAAGATGTCATCATCAGCGCCTTTGGCACATGGACGCCGGAGACCCATATTCTGCATAAAGATTCCGCAGTATTTTTAGCGAATCTGTTAAGCGGCAAGAGCAATCGCTTGCTGTTTGTCGGCGGAGCCGGCAGCCTGTACACCGATGAAGCCCACACGCAAAGGCTGATGGACGCCCCGGATTTTCCGGAATCTTATTATCCCACAGCTTCTAACATGGCCCTTGGACTTGATGAAATCAAGAAGCGCGACGATGTGAACTGGACATATCTCAGCCCTTCTGCCGATTTTGACGCAGAGGGTGTGCGAACCGGAAACTACCGGGTCGGCGGCGAAGTCGTCCTGTTCAACGCAAAGGGCGACAGCTATATCAGCTATGCAGATTTCGCCGTGGCAATGCTTGATGAAGCCGAGCAGGGAAAGCATATCAAGAAAAGATTTACGGTGGTTTCCGAGTAAAAAGGCATGAATACTCCAACCCTCCTCTGAAAAAATTTGCGCGGCCCTTCAGCTATAAAGGCCTTGACATTAAAATTTGAGTGTGCTAAGATATTCAACATTCATCGGAGGACTATCTGTGCGAATGAGAAACGGCACAGATTCAACGCCGGACAAGATGACTAACTTCGTTAGTTTCTTGTCCGGCGCTTTTGTTTTGGAACAATCCGGTGAGATTATGTAAAAGGCAGTCCGTTTGTATTGGAAGGTATGCCCTCACAGGTCGCAGCGACCTCTGCAAATTGACCTCGAAAAGAAAGAAGGAACACCCAATGAAATTGATGCTCCGTTTTATAAAACCCCATTGGAAGCTATGCGCAGTTACGATGCTGATGCTGATTATAGACGTTACCGGCGGCTTGTATATCCCGACGCTGGCCGCGGAAATGATGAATCAGGGCGTTTTGGGCAGCTCCTTTGAAACGCTGCTGAACACAGGAATGAAAATGGCCATCGGCTCTTTTGTCGCCGGGCTGTGCGCTGTGATCGGCGGCTACACCTGCGCAACGCTGACCGCCAGAATCGGCAAGGACATGCGGGTGGCACTTTACGAAAGCTCGCTGAAGCTGTCCGTTCATGAATTCCGCCAATTCGGCACGGCTTCTATCACCACGCGCACTGTTTCAGACATCACCAATATTCAGACCGCCTTCATCAGCTTTATGCAGATGGTGGTGCCGGTCCCCGTGATTTGCGTGATTGCTTTGGTGCTCTCCTTCCGGCTGGACACACAAATCGGTATCGTTTTGCTCATCGCGGTGTTCATCATTCTCTTATTGGCTTCTTTCATCATCAACAGCGCTTCTCCCCTGTTTAAGCGTCTGCAAAAGCTGCTGGATTCCATGAGCACCGTTTTGCTTGAAAATATTACGGGCGTGCGCGTGATTCGCGCGTTTAACAATGAGCTTAGAGAGCAGGAGCGGCTGAATGTCTCCTTTGCAACCTATGCTGATACCTCCATCAAAGCAAACCGCAAGTTTGCAAATCTGGACGGGTTATCGTTCTTCTGCATCAACTTTGTCATTATTACGGTGTTCTGGCTCAGCGGAGGAAGAATTGCCGCAGGACATTTTCAGATCGGAGATATTACCGCAGTCATCGAATACGCCTATCTGATTTTGTTCTTTATTATGATGGCGCAAATGGTCATCTTAACGCTTCCGCGCGCGTTGGAATGCTGCAATCGCATTCAGAATGTGCTGGACTATTCACCGGAAATCTCCGACCCCGCGTCTGCGCAGCCGGGCAGCGCCGAACGCAGCCGAAGTGATGTGCTGGTCTTCCAAAACGTATCGTTCCAATTCCCAGACGCGGAAAAGGATACGTTAAGCAATTTAAGCTTCACATGCCGCCGGGGCGAGACAACGGCGATCATCGGCGGAACCGGCAGCGGAAAATCCACCATCGCTTCTATGATTTTGCGGTTTCACGATGTAACGGAGGGCGCAATTTTTCTCAACGGCCATGATATCCGGCAAATGCGGCAAGAGGATTTGCGCAATCAATTGGCTTACGTCCAGCAAAAAGCAATTCTTTTTTCAGGAACGATTGCTGAAAACCTTCGTTACGGTAAGCCTGATGCAACAGAGGAGGAACTGCTGCACGCCGTCAGGGTTTCACAGCTTGACGGACTGATCCGGTCTTTGCCTGATGGGTTAAATTCCTTTGTCGCTCAAGGAGGTACGAACTTCTCCGGCGGACAGCGGCAGCGCCTTTCCATTGCGCGGGCACTGGTGAAAAAGCCGGAGCTTTATCTCTTCGACGACAGCTTCTCCGCTCTGGATTTTAAAACCGATGCCGCCCTGCGCAAGGCCCTGACGCCGGAGACAAAGGACGCGGCCGTATTGATCATCGCCCAGCGCGTCAGCTCCATCCGCCACGCACAGCAGATTATCGTATTGAACGAAGGGACCATCGTCGGCATCGGAACCCATGACCAATTGATTAGTAACTGCCCGGTTTACCTTGAAATTTATGAATCTCAAACCAAGGAGGTGCAGGACGCATGACCAAGCACCAAGATAAAGCCAAATCCTCAGACTTATCCGGTTCAGATAGCGAGGCCTTGAAAGACACCGGAAGCACCTTGCTGCGCCTTGTGCGCAGACTGAAGGGGCAGCGCGTCCGCCTTTCCGTGATTATGGCCTCTATCCTGATTTACACCGTCTTGACAATTGGGGCCCCGCTTTACAGCGCACAGGTTGTCGACATGCTGTGGAGCAGCATTCAGGCAGCCACGGAGCAAGGCCTTCCGTTCACCATCACTTGGAACAATATGGGGTCTGCGCTGACCCGCCTCACCGTTATGTACGTGGGTATCTGGCTTTTTTACTATCTCCAGTCCTACCTGATGGCGGTCGTGGCCGAAACCCTGACCCTAACCCTTCGCAAGCAAATCAGCCGCAAGCTGAGTCATTTGCCACTGCGCTTTTATGATCAAAACAAGGCGGGGGAAATTCTAAGCCGGGTGACAAGCGACCTGGATAAGGTATCCGAAACCTTGCAGACCGGTCTTTTGAAGCTGATTGTTGCAATTGGCACCGTCACCGGATCGCTGGTGGTGATGTTTTATTTCAGTATCCCGCTGACCTGTATTTTCCTTGCAAGCGTTTTGCTCAGCCTGCTTGTCACCAGAGCGGCGGCAACCCAGAACCTGAAGTACGCCTCCCTCCGGCAGGAGTCCATCGGGGAGCTTACCGGCCTCGTGGAGGAGTATTATACAGGAAGAAACGTCATCAAGGCCTATAACCATGAGCAGGAGAGTTTGAATCAGGTTGCGCTCGTCGCAGAAAAAAACCGCAGCGTTTCCCAAAAGGCGGATTTCCTGACACATTGTATCAACCCGGTCATCCGGCTGCTGACCCGCCTTTCACATGTGGTCATCGCCGTGATTGCAGGCGGGGCCATTCTCAATGGAACCATGTCGGTCGGCGTGGTGCAGGCGTTTTTTCAATACGTGAATCAGACGGCGGAGCCCTTGACAGAGGGTGCCTTCATGATCAATTCCCTTCAGTCCGCGCTGGCCTCCGTCAAACGCACCTTTGACTTTCTGGACAGTCTGGAGGAACGCCCGGATCCCTTGCACCCCGCCATTCTGGAGCACGCAGACGGATTGGTTTCTTTTGAGCATGTCAGCTTTGGTTACGAGAAAAACCAGCCATTAATGAAGGACATCAGCTTCCGTGCACGGCCCGGACAAAAAATTGCCATTGTCGGGAGTACCGGTGCCGGAAAAACTACCCTTGTCAACCTGCTTATGCGGTTTTATGAGGTGAATGACGGAAACATCATGGTGAACGGCGTTGCTGCCGCCGAAATGACGCGCCGCGGTCTGCGCCGGAACTTTGGCATGGTCTTGCAGGACACATGGCTGTTTGGCGGCACAATTGCGGAAAACATTGCTTACGGAAAGCCGCAGGCTACAAGAGAAGAAATTGTGGCTGCGGCAAAGGCGGCGAAAATAGATTATCTGATTCGCACCATGCCCAAAGGGTATGATACGGTTCTGGACAACGACGCGGCCAACCTTTCCATTGGGCAGCGGCAGCTTCTGACCATTGCCCGCGTGTTTTTATGTGATCCGCCCATTTTGATTTTGGATGAGGCCACCTCCAGCGTTGATACACGGACAGAGATGGAGATTGGCCGGGCAATGAAAAAACTGATGCAGGGACGCACCAGCTTTGTCATCGCGCACCGCCTTTCCACCATCCGGGATGCCGACAACATTTTGTATATGGAAAACGGCAACATTATCGAGCAGGGCAATCATCACGAGCTGTTGAAGCAAAAAGGCTCCTATGCAAGTTTATATGACAGTCAATTTGCCTGAGCCTGCGGGCAAAATTATGGCAGCGCCATACATACAAAACGCCGGAAGAATGACGGGCGCTTGTTTTGCCTGCATCCGCATGATAAAATAAGCAAAACCTGTATGACTTATGAAGGATAAGGCTGATATGGACGAAAGAATAAAGAAAACAATTTTGAGCTTGCAGCGAAACAACATGGCCGGGTACTTTGTTCAGGACCGGGAGGAATTGCTTTTGCTGCTTGCAAAATTGATTCAGCCGGGCGAAACGGTTGGGTGCGGAGATTCCGCAACCTTGGAGGAAACAGGCGTCTTTGATTTCATCCGAAACGGAAGGTACACCTTTTACGACAAGCACAAAAGCGACTTAACCCGGGAGGAAAAGCGCGCTATTTATCTTCGGAACTTTGACGCCGACACCTTCCTGACCGGCACCAACGCCGTTACGGTTGATGGGAAGCTGTTCAACATTGACGGAAACGGAAGCCGTGTGGCGCCTATGCTGTACGGCCCGAAACAGGTCATCGTTGTTGTCGGCATCAATAAACTTACAGACAGCACACAGGATGCGATTGACCGCACACGGCAGGTTGCCGCTCCCATGGATGCGAAACGGCTTTGTAAGGATACGCCCTGCACAAAGCTTGGACGGTGCATTGATTGCAGGCACCCCCAAAGAATCTGCAACGATTTCGTCCTGATTGCAGGCCAATTTGTAAAAGACAGAATCAAAGTGATCATTGTCAATCAGGCATTGGGATATTGATATATCTGTTGACTGAAACATTGAAAACACCGGAAATCAAGGATTTTGGACTCCAAAATCTCCTTGATTTCCGGTGTTTTATTGTTCATGCCACTCTTTTTCCACGCTGAGACAAGCGTATTTTCCTCGCCCCTTTACGGAATCTCCACGGAGTTAGAAATTCAAGGAACCTCATGAACCGCAAGCAATATCTAAAAATTGTCAGCTACGGAGAAAAAAGGGTCTGCACCGCATTTTACGCCATCAACGTGATCTTGCTTTCAAAGTTCCGCTTGTCCTCATTCCAGTGAAACTCCGCCTTGCCACCATACTTCCCGGCGATAGTTTCTATCGACAGCAGCCCATATCCGGTTCGCCCGCCGCTCTTGGAAGAGAGAAACCGCCCGCCAAGCTGCCGGATATTCCCGGCGGTGTTCCACACATGGATATGCAGCGTATCTGCGGAGGTGCGGATCACCGCAACCCAAATCGCTCTTTGACCGCTTTGCATCCGCTGGCATGCCTCCACAGCATTCTCCATGAGGTTGGCGTACAGGCAGCACAAATCGGAATCGGTCATGCCGGTATGGCCGGGGTTTGCCGCGGCGTTCAGATCACAGCGAATATCCAACAGAATATGGTTCTGCCGTGCCACCGTCTGATAATGGCAGGTCAGCGTGTTGATCACGTCGATGGGGCAATACTCCGGCAGTTCCCCCTCCGTGGAGGCGGCTCGGTATTCTTTGATGTATTCCTCCAGCCTGTCGTATTGGTGACTGCTTACATACTGATCTATGAGGGTAAGATGATGGCGCAAATCGTGGCGCATGGTTTTGACCTGCGTCATTTCCTGTCTGAGCACCTCTAAATGGGAGAGCTGGCTTTGGTACAGCCGCTCCATACTGCCTGCCCGCTCGCCCATCACAGCGCTTTCCCGATACCGGGCGGCCACCTCCTGTCCGGTCACCGCACCGATGCAGAGCACAAGGGTGAAGCTTGCAAGCTCGATAAACCAGCCCGTGAGAATAGGTTCATGCACTGGCAGCAGCCGGTCCGCAAGGAGAGCGCAGACGAAAATTACCACGCCGTAAAGCAGGGGCGTAATCCGCGCCGCGCCCGTTCGGATGGCATACCAGACTGCGGCGGCGATCACTCCGGCCGTCATCCATTCATAAGCCGAAATCAGCCACGAATAGGCCATCAGCAGGTTCAGATTGCCGAACGGCAGCAGCAAATGTACCAGCACAGAGGCCGCGCACATCAGTCCTCCGAAGCCCACAAAGGGAAGCCCCCACTTTTTTGGCAGACCGCTTACCCCCACTGCCACCAGTATCGTAACACCGAGCATGGCACAGAAGGAAACATTCTCAACGGCATAGTGGAGCCGCCCGAAGGTAAACAGGGTTCCGGTAATCGGATAGCTTACATAGCCCACAAAGAACAGGCACAGAAGTCCGAATAGCAGCGCCAGCGAACTTTTGCGGCCCAGCAAGCCCACCATCACCGACAGCAGGCCGATGGTGAGCGCCACGCCGCACACGATGCTTCTAAACACAAGCCTTGTGCTCAGAAGCCCGGACACGGCCTCCGGCTGACCAAAAGCGGGAGGGTACACCATACCGCCGTACAGATGGGAGTAATCGGACGCCGCAACCAACAGTTCAATGCTGCCGCCCGCTTCAATGCTGACGGTGCGGTTGCCGGTTTCCGCCCGGTATCCCTCCCGTTCCGGCTCTCCCATCTGCATGACCTGTTCGCCGTTGATGTAGAGACGGTATGCGGAAAAGATTTCGGGCAGCTCCAGCAGATAGGTGTCCGTCTGCTCCGGCAGCCTGATCGTCAGCCGGTAGCTGGCGCTACCGCGAGGAGAGCCGCCGTTCCATGCTTCAAAGCCGCCGAAGCGCCCGATGAACAGATACTGATCCGGGACAGGCGGGGTATCGTCAAAGTCTGCGGGCGTAAGCAGCCGATTTGCATAATATTCCCAGCCGTCCACCAAGAAAAGAACAGGATGATGTGTAAGCGCTTCCCTGTCCAGTGTGAGAATGCCGTCCCTTGCCTTGGGGCCTGCCGCCGTGTATTTATTGTCGTATTGGTAAACTGTCAGAAAAACAGCGGCGGCCAGTGCAAAAGTCATCACTACTTTCAGCGCCAACCGGATGCGCCAGCCGTTGGACTTGTAATTTTCCACGCCGTTACCTCCCGTGTCTGAAAAACCGGAGAACCAGCAGTGCACCGGAACACAAGATCGCTGCGCCAAGGAAGAAAACCGTCAGTGCTTTTGCCGAAAGTCCCGGCTCCGGCGCGGACTGCTCCGGGTCAAAGGAACTTTCAGCGTCCCCAATGGCAGGCGCTTCTTCCTCCTTTGCCGGGACGGTATCCTGCTCAGTCTCTATGGGTACGGGTTGTGTTTGCAGGGCTTCGGTCTGCTCTTCAGCCGGAACCGGTTGCGCGGGAACTGTCGCTGTCGGATTTCCCTCAGAAACAGTCTCCGTCTCCGTATCCAGAGGCACCGTGTCGATGGGAAGAACCGTGTCGGTATGTGCACCCGATTCGCCGCTTATCAAGCCGCTGACTTCCGCAGCACTTTCGTCGTGATCGTTTGACGCTTCATTAATTTTCGGCGGGTTGTCATTGCCGCCGTCAGACTGACCGCCATCGCCGCCATCCGATTCCTCACCACTTCCCGGTACATTCCCATTGCCGCTGCTGGGAGGATTCACGCCGCCCCGGTCCGTTCCCGTGCGGTCGCCGCCGTTTCCGCCGATAAAGACGCCATCCCTTTCATCCAAGATGGCAATGTTGGATTCGCCCACGCCCATAATCTCAAGCTGAAACCACATGGAATGCGCCAGTGTGTCATAGGTGAAATTCACAGAGCTGCCATCCCACAGGATATCCTGCACGTGCGTGGCATCCTGCCACGTTTCGCCCTCGTCGTCCGAGCGCCACAGGATCACGTCTTCCTCCATAGGATCGTAGTCCTCCCAGAAATTCAAAACCGCGTATCGGGCGCCGGTTTCCATTTCCCGCACGGCGATTCGGCTGATGCAGGGCAGGGCAGGGTCCCGCACCTCCACCGTCAGCGTAATGGGCACATCATCAAATATCCCAAGGCCGTACAGATCCGGGTCGACGGCACCGTGCAGCAGCGTTGTTCCTAAATTCCCGGTGTCAATTTCGTAATTTTCATCCCAGTAAACGGGAAACGGCCGTGAAACTACGCCGCCTTGTTCATCTATGAGAAAAACGTTTGGTTTGTTCAGCATTTCAATGGTGCCAAAAAGGCTGCCATATTGCTCCAGCGGCAGATACAGCCGCGAGAAGGACTCCTCCATGGCGCGGCGGCTGACGCTTTGCACCCCCGAGGGTGCGGGAGACACGGCGCAGGAATCCAGCGACAGATCGTTTCCCGTTGCCGCAACCGCACCGTCACCCTTGGCAGTCAGCTTGCAATAGAAAAGGTCGGCTCCGTTTGGCGCGTATACCGCCGCGCTGTTTTCACCGGAAACCTCCACCTTATAGCACCATGCCTCCATGGGAACATCCATCCAAAGTCCGACGGCCCCCTCTCCATAGGAGCGAAGCACGCCCTGCCAGAGCAGGCTGTCCATGCCAAAGTCTTTGTCATCGGCATTTGATATCCGCAGCGCCGTGCCGCCCCGGCCATCCCGGCCGGTGGCCGTCACATTCATTTGCAACAGGGTACTGTTCCAACTGGGTGCATAAGGATAGCCGCCGTCTCCCCGCTGTACGTCCACCACCGGTACATTGACGCCCTCGCCGGTAATGAAAACATTGTAGGTTGGCAGCATACCGCCGTGAAACACAAGGCCAAACATGCCGGTATCAATCGTAATTTCTCCGACGATTCCGTATATCCCCATATCCCGCGTGATGGTCACATGGTCGGACAGAGATACCGTTCCGCCCGTTTCCTGATGCTGTTCTATCCATTCCGCCAGCATCTCTTCGCTGTTGGCGGTCCCGCTTTCCTCCGGTACGTCAGGTGATTCCAGCGCAGCATTGCTCTGGCTCCGAAGAAAATTGTGGGGTTCTTTCGGTTCCTCCTGACTTTTCTGGTCCGGTTCCTGTTCGGCAGGCGCTTCCGGCTCGGTGGGCTTCTCCGGTTCTGCTTCCCGCTCGATAGGGTTCTCCACTCCCGGATCGGCGGGGAAATGCGTCTCTCTTGAATCCTGCTCACTGTACTGGTCAGAAGACTGCAAAGCAGGCTCCTCAGTTGGAATCGCAAGGGCATAAACGCTCTGGCAAAGCATCAGGCAAACCGCCAACGCCACTTGCAAGGCCCGTCCTTTCCACCCGCTCATGACGGCGCCTCAAACAGACGGTCGGAAAGAAAATCGGCATAGGCGTCCCGCAGCTCGGCCCGCCCCCGCTGACGCAGTGGGACAAGGCTGCCGTCCCGCATCCGAAAATCATCCTGCCCGATGGCCTCCACATGGTTCAGATTTACGATATAGGAACGGTGGCAGCGCAGAAACGTACCCGTTACCATTTTTTCCAATTCATCGAGGGGCAAAGAGGCTTTGATCGTTCCTGCGGACGTATGTATAAAAATCTCTTTCCCGTACACCTCCATAAACTGAATTTTATTGAGCGGAATTTTTTGTTTCATGCGATTGGACACCACCTCAATAAACCGGCCATTTTTCAGAAAAACATCTCGGCATCTGGTAAAGGCACGGTCAATCTCCCCGCGCTTGATGGGCTTCACCACATAGTCGTTTGTACCAAGAGAAAACGAGTCTAAGGCGTGATCTCTACTCGTGGTAATAAACACCAACGAAAAATCGCAGTCTGTCTCTCGGAGCCTTTGGGCAGTTTCCAGTCCGTTCATGCCGCCCATGTAAATATCCAAAAATACAGCATCAAAGGGACAGGCTGCAAAAGCCTTTTCAAGCGCTTCCCCGCTGGAAAAGGTATAAAGCTCCCCGGCAAAACCGTTTTTCTCAAAGTGCTCGCGCAGCAACGCACAAATCAACTCTGCATCGTGAACACTGTCGTCGCAAATAGCAACTCTCATCCCCTCACCTACCGATAATTATTTTTTTAATTATATCATTTTTCTAAAACAGAGACAAGATTTTTAAAAAAGGTGTAATTCGCGCGTTTTAACCTTCGTTCAGGCCGTATCTATATAAAGGCGTTGCAAAAATTGCTACACTGTATACTGCGAAAGCAGCAAAAAAGCAGAGTGCTTTCGTGTCTTGGCCCTGAATAGCACGAACGAACCTTCGGAGAAGTCATCTACGGGGAGGTCCGTGCGCAAATGAGAAACGATGTGCAGGAGGAGAATGGTATGAAAGCCGGAAAACGCTTGATAAGCTTATTATTGCTTATCGCAATCATTTTTACAGGTATTCCTACATATGCATTCGCGCAGGAAGCGAATGTACCCGATTCGAGCACCCAAATTTCTGAAAAAGTCTCAGCCCAATTGCCCTTTGCCGATGTTAATGCGGACGATTGGTTCTATGACGCCGTTAAATATGCCTACGAAAACGGCATATTCAGCGGTACTGGTGCGGATTCCTTCAACCCGAACGGCGGGATGACCCGCGCCATGTTCGTCACCGCGCTGGGCCGTTTCGCGGGAATTGACCCGGCCAAGCATTCCGGTGCCACCATGTTTAAGGATGTTGTTGCCAGCGCCTATTACGCGCCCTATGTGGCATGGGCGGCAGAAAAGGAAATTACCCTCGGAACCACGAATCAGTATTTTGATATATACGGCCTTGTCACCCGCCAGCAAATGGCAGTATTCGCAGAAAGATTCTTTAAGGCATACTCCATTTCCTATCCCGAAGGCACCGACAATCAAAAAACCCCCTCCGACCTGTCCACTGTTTCGCCCTTTGCAAGAGACGCCGTGCTCAGCCTCTATCGGGCCGGTGTCTTTCAGGGAGATGCAAACGGAAACTTTAATCCGAAATCAACGGCAACCCGCGCGGCAGCGGCAGCGGTGCTGAAACGCATTGATACCAACCTGGACTGCCGAGGCATTGCAAGCCAGGAGAAGGAGAAAGAAAAGGAAGTCGCGCCGAAGCCGTCCGGCGGCGGGGGTTCCAGCTCAGGCGCGTCTTCATACAGCATCAGCTTTTATACAGATGGCGGAAAAGCGCTTAATCCGATTACGGTTTCCAGAGGGCAAGCTGCCGGAAACCTGCCAATTCCAATCAAAGCGAACTCCGTGTTTGCAGGCTGGTACACAGACGCCGCCCTCTCAAACAGCTTTAATGAAAACACCGCGGTCACGGGCAATTTGACGCTCTATGCAAAATACATCGCCGTAGACATCAACTACATGAACAACAGAGTGGAAATTGCCTCCGCCTACCAGATCGCCGAGGAAACCCCGGTTCAACCCAATTTCTCAATCAGATTAAACGCGTCAAATGCCGGGTTAACGGCTGAGGACGTGCGGAATCTGCTTCAATTTGCCTGTACCGCCGGTGTGGATGACCGTGGCATCACCGTCACAGGGCAACGTGGCTCCTACGAGGTGTCCATGGACGGCGGCTTCAAGCCCGGCGCCAGCTATACGCTGACGCTGCCCAGCAACGGGCTTAGCTTCGCGGGTAAGGACGAAACGGCCAGAGAATATTCCTTCCGCATTTACAGGGAAGAAAGCGATGATCTGGCCTTTAACGATGGAATCATCTATATTCCCGCCGACAAAATCAGCAATATTCTCTGCAACGGTGCACCGGCCGATTCCCTTTCCGCCGCTGTGTACAGCATCTCTGAGACAGGTGCTGAATCCAGCGATATTTCAGGGTCCTTTATCTACGGTGGAAACGAAACCTTGACTTCCGGCAATGTGCTCTGCATATACAACGGCCTAAGTCCGGAACTGGCGAATACCGCCGCCCGTGACTCGCTGTACGACGACATTGCCTACGTCAAAGTCACATCTGTAAGCGGCACGACAATATCCTACGAAAGCGCGGAAGCGGAAGATGTGCTGTTTATCTCTAAGACGGTTGCCATCCCAAAAAGCAGCATCTCTGATTCTTTTGAAATAAACCATGATGTTTTCTCCTTCCGGATCAATCACCTTACCGTCGATTATACTTGGTCCATCGGCAGCGACAGCCCCGTTCCCGGAACAATCGCCGAGGGCGACACCATCGCGCTTTATGACGCGGCCTCGCTTATGCAGGCAACGCCGGAGGACATCACCTTGGGTACGGTGACTGGGATTTCAAAAGACAGCGCTATTTATACCATCACCTGCGCCACCACTTCGCTGGAGCAGTTGCAGCAGGGAATGAACTATTATCAGAATATTCCAATCAAGGCGCAGGACCTTATAGACAGGGGTTCCGTTGATACCAATATGCTTCGGAGCGAACTCCGGCAGCAGACGCTGCGAAGCGGAATCATTGACGAACTGGCCGGACAATATGCCCTCACGGTCCTTGAGGGAGATTTGCTGGCCGATCAGGTGGAAAACCTGCAAGGCATGACGGTTCTGATGAGCGACGGCACGCAGGCTTCCGCCCGGCAGCTTCAGAATATTCTCTACTCAGAAAGCGGCGAGGGTAATAAAGATGATGAAAAGGTGGAGGTCGGAGACGTTTCTGTAATTGTCACTGTCAAACCCGACGGAGGTGTGCTGGGCAACGGCGCGCTGGTGGCTGAGGTGGAAGTTGGCTTTGATGTGACCATTAAAACGCAGGAGGAAGATTCCATCAAGCTGTCCTTCAGTATCACCTTCATTCAGGAAATCGGCCTGTCCGTGGCGGCGGACGCCGGAATTGAGTGGGGATGGACATGGTGCGTTCCCTATCCTCAGGAGTGCTGGGTCAATGCCTCCCTGGACGTAAAAACCCGGAGCGCCGTGGTGCTGAAAGCTACGTTGGCGACAAAGTCCGGCGACAGCGACAATACCATTGATATCTCCGACAAGATTAAGGAAGCCATCGGCGGCAATGAGGAAAGCAGCGCTCTTGAAAACGTCTCTGGCATCTACGCATATTATCAGAAGTTCATGGAGAATGACTTGGACTACATCCAAATCATTAAGAAGAGCCTGTTTCAGGTCAACATCTCTCTTGCATGGGGTCTTGTTCAGATTACGGTGGAGCCATATTTTGTGGTTAGCGCCGCGGCAAACGCCGCAGTTACCTGCACACTTTCTTATCAGGAGGGCACAAGATACAGCTTTACCGCGCGTATGAGCACCGCCACTCTAACCTTCAACAAAACCCCCATTCTGGACAAGCGCTTTGACTTTTCCCTCTATCTGGTGGGAAAGCTGGGGCTGAGGGTTGGTATCGAACTGGAGCTGAAAGCCGGGTTGATCTCCACCAAGCTTAACAGCATGGGGATCTCCGCTCAAACCGGCTTATACATTGAGTGGTGCGGCTTCTTCAGCTATGAATACAGCCGCAATTTTTCCCAAGGTACTTCGACGTCGGTTGCGCAGGGAGCGATGTATGCCGAGCTTGGCGTTTACCTTGAAATCGGGGCAAGTTTTCAGGCAGGAAATGGCAAATGGCAAAAGAACTTCGGCCTCCTAAGCGAGACCTTCCCCCTGCTGACCACCAACAGCAGAGACTATGTATACGACTTCTCCTATGAACTGCACGAGGCTGAAAAGCTTATTATCAATGACACTAAAAACAGATTGCCGGACTATGCGTTTAAAATGATTACGCTGGATCTCAGCTCCGGTGAATCGACACTGGCGGATTATGACGCGAGCCGTTTCAGCATCGCGTTTACGAATCCTGCGTTTTCACTGAGCAATGGAAGAATCGAGGTGGACACGGACGAGAATTATCTGGAGGCGAATATGATTCTCACATGGAAAGGCTCGCCTCTTGCGTTTACCTCCGTACCCATCAAACGCAGCTTCCGCGTTATTTACAACGACAGCGAGAACCCCGTGGAAAAGGGCCTGCTGACGGTGAAGGTAAACAATAAGCCGGTTTGGAGCCAGCGCGTCAACTTCGGGACGCCGTTGGAAGATGCTCTTCCCACGCAGGGTCAAGTTCTCAAGTTGATTGGCTATTCTGATTATGATAAAACCGTTGACAAGGGAACCCCCTCCGCGACAACAGTCAACCTCCGTTACGACGGCGTAGGCGGCTATAAAGGACTATATTCCGGCGTGGTTGACGGCTCCCGCGAATTTGACTATGAGCTGCCCCTGAGAGAATACACCGTCACGGTGGAAGACATTCAGCAGAAAAACGGGAGTACCCTTCCTCGAAACTTTACCGCCGTATACGGCGAGAGCTTCGATTTCAGCGTCCTTGACTCCACCGGTACGGAAATACCGGGAACGACCCACACAAAATTCTTCAATGTGGAAACCCGGAAAAATAGCGTGGCGGAGGGACAGCCGCTCTCCGGCCCCGTGCTTGACGCCCTTGCTCTTCAAATTCTGAGCAGCCAAAACTACACTTATCACGCCACCTATGTCGATAATTCCGCCAAGGTGATCTATCGGTTCCAGACCTTGGTCGGCTCAATTGAAGGCCGGACCGAACTCCTAAAAAGAAATACATCCCCCACGTTTGATTACCGGACGTATGTGGAAGGTCAAGTTGTGAACGTTCCGGGGCATGACGACCACTATGCCGTATACAGTGTCAGCGGTGATACTGCCGCGCCTGTCACCGGAGAGCGCGTCATCAATATTGCCTGCGCGCCGCAGGACGGCTATGAGCTGACCCTCTTCTGCAACGGCGGAATTTATGTCAGCTATACTCCGCCCACAGCCTATACGGTAGAAGGGACCGACCTGCCGGCCTATGGCGAAATTGAGAAAAAGAATCATGAATTTGCGGGGTGGTATGAAAGCAGCGACTTCAGCGGAAATCCGGTTGCAACCGTCAGCGGGAATCTGGGTTCGAAAACCTATTACGCCCTGTGGGTCGATCCGGAGTATACCATTCAGTTTAACAGCGCGGGCGGCACAGGTACAATGGATGAAGTCCCCGCAACCTTCGGAGACGAAGTCACCGTGCCCGAGTGCGGCTTTACGTACGAGAGCTACAGAGCGGAAGTTTATCGTAACATTACGGGAGAAGTAGTGGAGGATCTATTTTTGGGCTGGAACACAATGCCCGACGGCACAGGGATAGCTTACACTGTCGGTGATACGATCACCGTTCCAGCGGGTGTGAGCAAAAACGGCACTCTGACCCTATATGCCCAGTGGAACGATATTAAAGTCGCCTATACCCCAGACGATCCGGACGCGCCGACCTACTCCGGAGAATTACCTTTTGGCACCGCGTTAAAATACAGTGAGCAATATCCGGGCACTATCACCCTGATGGACAATAGCTTTTATGGTATTAACATCGCAAGGCCAATCATCGTGCCAGACGGGGTAACGATCACGAGCGGTGGTGGGACCATATCTACATATGCTGATGCCGGCACGCTCTTTATAATCGAAGAGGGAAGCTCGGTAACGCTCCGTGACTTTATGTTCTCTCAATATGCTGTCGGGTACCTCCAAATAGACGCGTTCATTGACAACAGCGGCGAGCTGACACTGGCTAACGTTAATACATATGCAGCGGACTGTGACAACTTTATCAGAAATCATTCAACAGGTCGCATGGTCATAAAGAATGCATTTTTGCAACAAGCCTCCGTTGCGAGCGGGAACATTGCTATTATCAACAGCGGAATTATGATTATGGATCAGGTGAAATTTTCGAATGTCAACGGTGAAGGGGCATATGCAATCAAAAACCAGGGCAAGCTGGTACTCAACGATGTACAATACGACGAGGGATACAAAAAGCCCGGACTCATATATAACGACTCCGGGGAGGTTTATATACTTAATACATCCCTGTATGCGAATCAGTGCGAAATGGCAGCCGTTACTAATAACGCGGGGCGGCTCTACGTCATTAATTCTCTCATCGGAGGTAACATTGATACTCAATTCTTCACTGTTCCGGGAGAGTATAGCACTATAAAAATCGCTAATGACAATGAAGAAACCTATCTTTATAACTCGATATTCGGTTTTATAGACGAGACGAACCTGAGTTGGCTGACAGCACGAGACACCGCGACTCTTCCGGACGCAGAAATCAACGCAATCAGCGTAACGTGGGGAGAGCTTGGCCCTCAAGATGGGGCGTTTAAAGCCCTTGCCGCCACGGTTCATCTGGACTATTCCGATCTGGACAACATCAAAATCGGCTTTAGCTACAACGGAGTATTTACCTCCATTCTAAATGGTGCGACAGAAGAGACACCAGTGGTAGGCACCTATTACGGAGGAGATACCAGAGACTTGAGCGACAATAGAGTTGGAGCCGAATATCTGGAGATTCAGCAGGATTGATCGGCAAATAGAAATCAGAACGGCGTTAGAAAATGCGGCCCGTTAGCCCGCAAACAGCACAAAGAGCCCGTAAATGCGCAGACGGACAGGATTTACCATTGAGGACAGCTTGCCCCGTATGCAGGATGGAGGGGAACCAACTCGGTTCCCCTCCATTCGCGCCAAATTGAATCAGTCGCCCATAGTTCTATAAAGGAATGTGACTGCCTGAGCCCTGGTGCAAAGATCGCCGGGCACAAACTGGCCGTTGCTGCGGCCGGAGGCAATGCCCTGATTCATTGCCCAAGTCACCGCCTGCGCATAGTAGGCATCAGCGCTCACATCTGAGAAGCCAGCGCCGGAAGCCGCCGGACTTCCCTCCGCACGCCACAGGAACGTCACCACCTGCGCACGATTGCTTACCGCATTCGGGGCGAACGTGGTCGCACTGAAGCCGCTGGTAATGCCTTTTTCTACCGCCCATAGGACCGCATGGTAGTAACAGGCGTCTTCGTTGACATCCGTAAACGGATTTTGTGTGGTGGTGGGTACGGGAGAGCCGCTTGCCCGCCACAAGAATGTGACGATCTGCGCACGGGTGCAGCTCTGGCCCGGAGCAAAGGTCGTTGCAGAGTTCCCGGCGGTAATCCCCTGCTCCACCGCCCACTGCACCGCATCGTAGTAGTATGTGGTACTCGCAACATCGGTGAAGGCCGCCGCTGTGCGGTAGCCCACCATGTACTTGGAAAAATGTGGCGTGACAAATGTCACCATACCGGACGTGCCGTCGTAGGAGGTCTCGCACGCTGTCAGGCTGCCGTTGTCAGCCAGATAGTAGACCGTCAGCGTCGCAGCCGTTTCACCGTCCTTCAGAGTATACGGAATGCTTACGGACGCAGCCCCGCCGCCCAAATCATGAATTTCGGCGGCACTGCCGCTGGCGATGGAGATGTCAAACACCTTGCTGCCGCCCGTCGCCTTTTGCTGATCCGTGTTCAAATCGGAAATTGTCACAGGCTTCACGGAGATGGTCACGTCTGTCCCGGCCTGACGGGCAACTGCCATCAGCGCATTCCTGTCCAGAGTCACCTGCGCAACACCGGAAGTAATCGTCAGCGCCGCATCCTTGTGGCCGGCGAGCGTTTCCAGTGCGTCTGCTGGAATTGTAACAGACAGGCTGTCGGCTTTGGGCGGAGTGTTTACCGCCACCTTCACCGCAGGCGCGGTGGAATTCTTTTGGGCCGCCGCCAAAGCACTGTTCACCGCACTGGTAACTGTTGCACTGCTTACCGTGACGTTGGCCGTTGTACCGGAGACGGTGGGCGTCACAGTTGCAGTGCTGGTGGTCGTATTTCCGCTGGTGACCGTATTCACGGCAGGGGATCCGCTGCCCGAAGAATCGCCAGAGGAACCGCCGCCGCCGGAACTGCCGCCGCTTGAAGCTTTTGTGGTGGCTGCGGAAAGCGTAAGTCTGTCGCTTTGACCCACGGGACTAATTGCATTGATCGTAATAGTGTATTCGGTTTGCTCGGAGAGCGCGTCAAAGGTGGCGGAGGTTGCCGCTGCTTCCGGCGTCAGCGTTTTCAGCAGCGTCTTGCCCTGATAGAGCAAAACGATGTAGCAATCGGGCATCGGCCGGTTGTCCGTGTTTTCGGGTACCGTCCATCGAACTTCCAAACCGGTTGGCCCGGATTGAACCGTTATCTGGGGCGCCTTGGGCACCTCCAGTTGGGCCTTGAGAGAGCCAAACTTCTGATCCGCGGTGATCGTCACCGTGGTGCCAATCAGCTTACCCGAGGCAATGCCGGAAATCGACTGCGTGTCCGTTCCTGTGCTCCAAGCATAGTGATATTGCGTGCCTTCTTCTCCGCCCTTCACCTGTGCCGTCATCACATAGGTGCCATCTTCGGATT
>NZ_DALZCH010000029.1:0-32761 GCF_031978065.1 Oscillibacter sp. | reverse complement strand
GTTTTGACCCAGTTGGAGCAAAAACGACAGGCCTTGGAGAAAAAGCAGGTGGAAACCGACCGACTGTATCAGCAACGGGAGGAGGACGCCCGCAAGGCCAGGGAATTTCGCACGCAGAGGGAGAAGGCGCGGGACAATGCCCGCAGCCGGGGTGAGGCGGACGCCCGCCGCATATTGCGGGACGCAAAATCCGCCGCCGACCAGACGATGAACGAGCTGGCAGAACTGCGCAGACAGCAGGCCAGGGCCGACGCGGCGCAAAACCTGAACGAAGCGCAGTCCGCCATCCGCCGGGGACTGAACGAGGCAGAGGAAAAGCTGCGCAGCCGGGAGTTTGAGCCGGAGCCGATTCCAAAGCCCAGCCGCCCCATTCAAAAGGGCGATCAGGTGGAAATTCCCGGTGTGAAAACCCCGGCGGAGGTGGTCTCCGTGGGAAAAGACGGGGCGCTGCAATTGCAGGCGGGTCGGATGAAAATGACCGTGAAGGCCGACGAGGTGCGGCTGATTGAGGCGGCCGAGCGGAAAAAGTCCGCCCCGGTCCGCTCCAACCCGGACCGGCAGCTCTTGCGCCCCGCCGCCACCAGCGAGCTGGACATCCGGGGAATGGAGAGCATTGAGGCCGAGAGCGTGGTAGAAACCTTCCTTTCCGCCGCCGTGATGGGACGGCTGGAAACCGTCACCATTATCCACGGCAAGGGAACGGGAGTTCTGAGAAAGGCCGTCCACGAGCTGCTGCGCCGGAATAAGGCGGTGAAGAGCTTCCGTCTGGGGGTCTATGGCGAGGGTGAGTCCGGCGTCACGGTGGTGACGATGAAATAGGAAGCCGCCTTGGGGCGGCAGAGGTATTTTTGCGGGCCGCCGCCCCAAAAGGCGGCGGAATCAATTGATGAGGTGAAAGAGATGCAGACTTTGCCGAAACAGTATCACATTCAGTGCGCACCGGGGGACGTGGGCCGCTATTGCATTTTGCCCGGGGACCCGGGCCGCGTGGCTTCCATCGCCGCTTTGCTTGACGGCGCGGTGAAGGTGGCCCAAAACCGGGAGTATACCACATGGACGGGAACGCTCTTGGGAGAGCGGGTTTCCGTCTGCTCCACAGGCATCGGCGGGCCCTCCGCCTCCATCGCCATGGAGGAGCTGGTAAAGTGCGGGGCGGACACCTTTATTCGCACCGGCACCTGCGGCGGCATCGCGCTGGAGGTCCAGTCCGGCGACATCGTGGTGGCCACGGGGGCCGTGCGCTTTGAGCACACCAGCATGGAATACGCGCCCATCGAGTTTCCCGCCGTGGCGGACTTTGGGATTACCGGGCATTTGGCGGAGGCCACCAAAGCCCTTGGCTATCCGCTTCACACCGGCGTGGTCCAGTGCAAGGACAGCTTTTACGGTCAGCATAGTCCGGATAAATCTCCCGTTTCCTACGAGCTTCTGCAAAAGTGGGAGAGCTGGAAGCGCCTTGGCGTGAAGGCCAGCGAGATGGAGTCCGCCGCCCTGTTCGTGGTGGCGGCGGCGCTGGGGGTGCGGTGCGGCTCTTGCTTCCATGTGGTTTGGAATCAGGAGCGGGAGAAAGCGGGATTGGACCAAAATATGAGCGAGGATACCGCCGCTTCCGTGAAGGTGGCGGTGGAGGCCATGAAGCTGGTGATTGCGGCAGACCAAGCGGCGGAGAAATGAGCGGGACATGAGCTTTGAAGACCTGTGGAACACGGCGCTGCCGGGCGGGATTTCGCTGACGTTTGGGAAGGTCGCGTCCGCCGTGGGCGTGCTGCTGGTCTGCCTGATCGTCATTCGGATTCTCATGCGGCTTCTTCGCCGGATCATGAGCCGCAGCAAGCTGGAGGAGCGGGTACTCAAATACCTGCTGATGGGCGTGAAGCTGGTGCTCTACATCATCACGGCAATCATCGTGGCGGACACGCTGGGCATCAATTCTTCGTCCTTTGTGGCGCTTTTGAGCGTGGCTTCTCTGGGGGTGACGCTGGCGGCGGAAGACATTTTGGGCAACGTGGCCGGAGGACTGGTGCTGCTGTCCTCTCGCCCTTTCACGCTGGGGGATTTTATCGAGACGGACGGCGTGTCCGGCACGGTGGAGGAAATGGCCCTGAACCACACTAAGCTGGTGACGCTGGAGGGGCTGACGGTGATGATTCCCAACCGAAAGCTCTCCTCCGAAAAGCTGACCAACTATACCGCTCTTGGCCGCCGACGCATCTGCCAGAAGGTGAACGCGCCCTATTCTGCGCCGATTGACACGGTGAAGGCCGCCTGCCGCGCGGCACTGGAACGGACGGAGCGGATGCTGGAAGACCCCACGCCCTCGGTTTACCTGACAGAGTGCCGCTCCAGCGCCATGGAATACAGTGTGTACTGCTGGGCAACCACGGCAAATTACTGGGATGTCTATTTGACCCTCGGGGAAAACCTGCGCCGGGTCTTTGAAGAGCAGGGCATCGAAATGGCCTATGACCACCTGAACGTCCACATTGTGGACGGGAAAAACGCGTAAAACAGCGAAAACACAAAAGTCCCGTGAGATTTCGTCGAAATCTCACGGGACTTTTTATGAAAAGATGGGTTGCAGTCCTAAATTGCAAGGGACTAATTAAAGCTCCCGCAGCTTGTACATATCCATGCGCCGGGCGGAAAGGATGGGAAGCTGGCTGCGCACGGACTCGATTTTGGAAAGGTCTAGCTCAGCATACAGCACCGTGGCCGCACCCTCCGCGCGGCACAGAACCGTTCCCCAAGGATCCACGGCAAGAGAGTTGCCGTAGGCCACGTAGGACGCATCCATATTCCGGGCGGGGGATACCCCCACTGTAAAACACTGATTGTCCACCGCCCGCTGGCGGAACAAAAGCTCCCAGTGGGCGGGGCCGGTGGTCATGTTGAAAGCCGCCGGAACGAAGATGCACTTTGTGCCCCGCAGGGCCATGCACCGGGCCAGTTCCTCAAACCGCAGGTCAAAGCAGATACAAAGGCCCATGGGGCCAAACTCTGTGTCAAAAGTGGTAATCTGATCGCCGGGGGTGAGGGTGTCGGACTCAAAAAAGCGCTGTCCGCCCGCTACGTTAATGTCGAAGAGGTGGGCCTTGCGGTGGCGGGCAAGCTCTCGGCCTTGGCGGTCGTAGACATAAGACGTGTTGTAAACGTTTCCGCCCGAAAGCTCGGGGACGGAGCCGCCCACGATGTAAATACCAAGCTCCCCCGCAAGCCGGGAAAGCGCAGACTGCGCCTGCCCGCCCGCTGCTTCGCCAAAGTCACGGAAGCAGGCGTTGTCGTAAGGACAGCAGAACATCTCTGGCAGAACGGCAAAATCCGTTCCGTTTGCCGCCGCTTCCCGGATGTTTTCACACGCGAGGGTGATGTCGGCGGTCTTGTCACCGGTGCCCCCCGCCAGTTGAATCAGCGCGACTTTCATAGAAACGCTCCTTTCTTGGAAAACATTGTTTCTCCCGCGTTTTTCGCTCTTCAAGATAAAGAAACGACGGGCATCTGGGCTGGTGCGCGGGATTCTCTCCCGAGAGAATTGCTTACAGGCCGTTGACCACCCGTTCCGGCCGATTTCTGGACAACACGCTCTCCAAATCCTCAAACAGCATCCGGTGTGCCGCGCGGAAAGCGGACTGCGCCGCGCCCCCGAAATGGGGGCAGAGAATCAGTCTGTCCGGAAATTCTGCGGCCAGACGAACCAGCGGATGGTCCGCCCCGGCAGGCTCCGGCTCGTAGCAGTCCAGCGCCACGCCCCTAAGCCTTTCCTCCCGTACGGCGGCGCATAAAGCCTCGTCGTCGATAATCGCGCCCCGGGCGGTGTTCACAAGGTAGGCCGTGGGCTTCATCCGGGCGAGAAATTCCCGATTGACAAGTCCTCGGCTTTGGTCGTTTGCGGGCAGGTGGAGGCTGACGATATCGCTCACTGCCGCCAGTTCCTCCAGCGGGAGATAGCGGGCGTTCAGCCGCGTCTCCGTCTCCGCGTCCCGGCGGTGGGGTGCGTAATAATACACCGTTGCGCCAAAGGGACGCAGCCGCTCCGCCACCGCCTGACCGATGGCCCCGAAGCCCACCAGACCCACGGTGGAAACCGACAAATCTGCGGGAACGTCCTGCTCCACCAGCCGCACGGCCTCGGCCTGTTTACCCGCGCGAACCATGCGGTTGCCCCACAAAACCCGGTGGAGCAGCATGCCCATCAAGGTCACAGACAGCTCGGAAACTGCCGCGGCGTTGCATCCGGCGCAGTTGCACACGTAAATGCCCCGGGCCCGAGCCGCTTCCAGATCAATGCGGTCAAAGCCCACGCCCTCGGAGTGAATCAGCTTCAGATTAGGCATGTTGGAAATCAGTTCCGCCGACACGGGGGTCACTGGTATGACAAACAGCGCGTCCGCATCGCCTGCGGCGGCAAGCCACTCCGCCTCGGTTCCTTCCCGGTCGCAAAAAACCAGCTCCGCTGACTTGGCGGCAGGAAGGTCTGGACGAAAAGCGTCATAGCGGGATTTGGGGGCCAGCACCAATACTTTCATAAGCACAGTCCTTCTATTGTGAATTTTCCCCGTCCTCGGCTGACTTTTCCGCCGAGGCTGCGGAACTGCCGTTCTTCTCGCCGGTTTTTTCTGTAGGGTCTAAGGGTTCAGCGGTTTTCTCGTCGGGAGTTTCCGCCCCGTCTGTGGGTGTGACGTTCTCGGTGGGGGCTTCGGCTTTTTGGGAGGGGCGCTCTCCCTCAGGAGAGGATGCGGCGGCGTTTGCCGTGTTCTCTGTTGTCGGCTCCGGAAGTCCCTGTGCCGCGCGAACGTCCCAGGGAGTAATCTTCATCAGGTCGTCCCGAGACACGGTTTCCATGGCCGCCAGCCGGTTGGCCTGATTGACCAGAAGCCGCTCAAAAATATTCCGCACGCCCCGGGCGTTGCCAAAAGAGATGGAATCCGCGTTTTCCTCCGCGATAAACTCCCGGACCAGCCGCCGGGTTTCCTCTTCCGGCTGATAGCAGCCCTTTTTGCACTGAATGTCAAAAATGGACAGCAACTCCTCCGGCGTATAATCCTCAAAGTGCAAAAAGCGGTTAAACCGGGATTCAAGGCCGGGATTGGAGTGGACAAAATCGTCCATCAGCCCGTCGTATCCGGCGACGATGACCACCAGATCGTCCCGGTGGTCCTCCATGGCCTTGAGGAGGGTATCAATGGCCTCCTGCCCAAAGTCGTTTTCCGCCCTTCCGTTAAGGGCGTATGCCTCGTCGATGAACAACACGCCGCCAAGGGCTGCGTCGATGACCTTGCCGGTTTTAATGGCGGTCTGGCCCACGTACCCGGCAACAAGGCCGCTGCGGTCCACCTCCACCAGATGGCCTTTGGAGAGAATGCCAAGGCTGTGGTAAATGCGGGCCATCAGCCGGGCCACGGTGGTTTTGCCCGTACCCGGATTGCCGGAGAAGACCATGTGAAGACTCAAATCCGCAACCGGCAGGCCGTGGTCCTTGCGAAGCTGGTGGACCATGGCCAGATCAATGAGGTTCTTCACCTCTTTTTTTACGGCGGTCAGGCCGATATAGCCGCCCAGCTCCGCCTGCAAATCTTCAATTTTCTCCGGCGGCGAAACGGGCGGCTCCGCAGGAGTCCCTTCGTCGTTTCCGGTGGAGGAGGCGGTGCCGCCGCCCTCTTTTGCTCCGCCGGTTTTCAGCGGAGGTGCGGGAGGGGGCGCAGACGGGGCCTTCGGCTCCGCAGGTTTCGGCGGAGCCGAGGGGTGGCCCCAGAAATCCGTCTCCATCCGGCGCAGGTTGTTTTCCGACATAGCGCGGATCACATCCAACTGCTGCAAAATAATCTGGTCCTTTTTGCTGATGTCTTTCCTGTCCATACGCTCACGCTTTCATTAAAGAGGTGTGCTCCAGCGCCCGGAACAAAAGTCCCGCCGCAAAGCCCGTCAAAGCCCCGGTAAACAGGGATACCCCAAGCAGAAGGGGAAGATAATAGAGCGGGGCCGCGTTGCCCAGCGTCAAAATCGCAGCCGCCACCTGACCGCAGTTGTGAGCCGCCGCCCCGCCCACAGACACGCCGTATACCGACAAAGGCCGGAATCGGGACAGTAGGAACATGGCCCCCATGGCGCAAAGCCCGCCCAGCAGGGAAAACAACAGCGCGTTCACGTTTCCCGCGAACAGCGCGCCCAGCGTGCACCGGGCAATGAGAATCAAAAGCGCCTGCCCTGCCCCCAATGCGTACAGCGAGAAAACGGTGACAATGTTTGCAAGCCCCAGCTTTACCCCCGGCAGGGGAATGGCAAGGGACAGGGGAAGAAGATTTTCCGCGTAGCTCAGCGCCAGCGCCAGCGCGGTAAGCACGGCGCACAGCGTCAGTTGTCTTGTTGTCAGCTTCATCCCATCACCCCACCACGGCGTCCACGCCGTTTTCCGTGTTTCCCGCCAGCATGACCGAAATCCGCGCAGGGAGGCACACCACGCTCTGACCGGACCGGTGAATTGCCCCGGTGCGGACGCACACCTGATTGGGGCAGTCGGCCTCCAGCACCTCCGCCCCGTCGGGAGACAGGCGGAGACGGAGGGTATAGCCGTTTGCGGTCAGCTCTCGCACCTCCGGCCCGGCAAGAAGGGAGAGGTTTACCGTCTCCGTCACCTGTCCGTCCACGGAAATAACGGCGGAAAGCCCGCTTTCCGCCCCGCGCCCCCACACGCCCAGCGCCAGCGCAGCGGCCAGCAGAATGACAAACAGCGCCACCAGCGCGTCGGCGGGTTTAGGCCGGATTTCCGGAGACTGTCTCATAGGCATAGCCGCTGCCGTCCTCCTGCTGAAATTTGTCCGCAAGGCCGTCGGTCACAAGAACCCGACCGTCCTCCGTCACCATTACAAGGTCAAAATCATAGACGCCGGAGCGCCAGAACTCCACAGCTTTTTCTTCACCCATCACAAACAGGGCGGTGGAAAACGCATCGCACATGGTGCCGTGGCCGGGCCCATCGCCGTATTCGTCTCCGTTTGCGGGGGCCACCACGGTGACGGAGGTGAGACCGCTTTCGGCGGGATAGCCGGTGACGGGGTCCAGAATGTGGTGATAGCGTTTGCCGTTTTCCTCAAAATACCGCTGATAGCCGCCGGAGGTGACGGCGTAGGCATCCGTCAGGGAGAGAACGCCCGCAAAGCCGGAGGGTTTTTGGGGGTCCTGCACGCCCACCCGCCAGTCGCTCCCGTCCGGTTTGCTGCCCCGGACATAGATGTTGCCCCCCAGAGATACCATGGCGCTCGTCACGCCGCTTTCGGATAGAATCCCCTCGCACAGGTCGGAGGCATACCCCTTGGCGATGCCGCCCAGATCGATCTTCGTCCCCCCGTCCAAGGTAATCGTACCATCCCCGCCAAAGAGAATGTGGCTGCTTCCCACATGGGGCAGCAGGCGCTCCAGTTCCTTTTGCTTGGGAATCTGATAGTGGTCCGTGGTAAAGCCCCAGGCGGAAACCAGCGGGGCCACGGTAATGTCAAATGCGCCGTCTGTCGCGTCGCTGTATTCAATTGCGGAGGTAATCAGCTGCGAGATATCCGCTTCCTCCGCCGGCAGGCCCACCCCGGTATTCAGCCGGGAAATGGCGCTGTCTATGCGCGTGCGGGAAAGGCGCAGGTCCAGACTGTACAGCTCATCGCGCACCGCACTCACGGCGTTCTGGGCGTTGCCGTCATAAGCGGTGACGGACATGTTGGTGTCCATGGCATAAAATTCGGCGGAGGTACCTTCCTCCTGCCCACAGGAGGAAAGACCCGTGATCAGCGCCGCGCACAGCGCGGCGGCAAGCAAACGTCTCATGTGTGTATTCCTCATATTAAAAGTTTGATAAAAACCTAGAGCTTTGAGAACTATCAGTATAGCACGATTTTGCCGGTCAAACAAGCGGGGAAGCCGCCCCTCTTCGCTTTTTTCACCAAAGCCCTTGCAAAGAGATGAACAATCTGCTAGAATAACACGGTATGCGTGGGCATTTCTCGGCGCTGATTTTGAAAAACCCATGGAGGTTGCGATATATGCAAAAAAGAGACAGGGAAGAACTGAAGCGGAACAACGCGCCCCTCAACGGTGCGCTTAAATTTTTTATCGGAGGCTGTCTTGCGGAAATTTATCTGCTGATGGTGCGAAAATACTATGTCAACGGCAATATAGACCAAATGCTGGGCTGGGACGCCGCTATGCCAACCCTGATGGGAGTCGGCGCGGCGCTGCTGGCGCTGGGTGTGGTCTTGGCCGTGGTGTGGAGAAAAGAGCGGGGCTGGAAGCAAACGGTGGTTTGGGCAGGGGTGTTTGCGGGCCTGTTTCTCTCCGCCGGAAATTGGATGGTCAAAGCGGTGTATCCTACCGGCGTGACCGTGCTCACCGTGCTTACGGCGGCTGCTATGCTGCTTGGGGTGCTCTGGTGCCTGTACGCGCGGGAGTGCTTTTTTGCCATGACAATTCTGGGGACGGGCCTGTTTGCCACTTGGGTCTGCCGCCATGGGATTGGCAGCCAGCAGTGGAGAATTCTTGTAATCGCGGGCGCCTGCGTCTATCTTGTTTTGCTGGCCGCCGCGTTTATGGCGGCGCGGAAGCTGGAGCGGACAGACGGAGTGCTTGGCGCACTTCGGATTCTTCCCAAGGATACTGACGGCACCGTTTTGATGGTTTCCTGCGGGATTTCCGCCGTGGCTGTGGTGCTGTCTCTGTTCAGCGCCGCCATTGCCTATTATGCCATTTGGGTGCTGGGCATTGCGATTTTTATTCTGGCGGTGTACTACACCGTCAAGGAGCTGTAAGCCGGTCAGACACGAGCGGGCTCATAAATGAAAAAGCGGAGCGCCGTGGGATTTTCCCATGGCGCTCCGTTTGTTCAGGTCTTCGGTGCGGTTGTCTCCCGGTCAATGTCCATGCCGATTTCAAAGACCCGGTTCCAAGGGAAACGGTAATTGGAAATCGTCAGTGTGCCGCAGTCCTCTTCTGCCCACGGGGACAGACTGGTGATAAGTTTCCCGCCGCTGAAATTGGCAAGCACCGGCGCGGCGGAGCCTTGTATATCTGCTTCCAGCCGGGCCAGCACCGCTGCCGAGTCAATTTCGGGCCGATAGAAATTGTCGGGGCTGCCCTTCAAGTCCTCCCGGACGTAGGCGTACAGGTCGTTGCGCACGGTGTTGCGGAAGGCAAAGTCTTTGATGACCCCGTCGGACAGAGACTTCGCAAAGGCGGTGTTGGCCGCGTCGTTTGTCTCGGGGGCAGGGGAGTGAGTCAGCCAGGCGTACCGCGCTACTCCGTGAGACAAAGCCGTGCCGGTGACAATCGCCATGTCCAAAAACCCGGAATAGGCCAAAAGAACACTCAGCTCCGCTTGCTGCGTCAGCGCGTCGTGTATCACGGTGCCGTAAGCGTCGTTGGACGCGTCAATCAAAATGGTGGGCAGCTTGTTTTTTCGGTTTTCCGCAAGCGCATTGTTCAGCGCCCACGCGTAATCCCCGGTGCGTTCCGGCTCCGCCGGAGCGGTGAGCACCAGAATTTGCAGGTCCGCTCCTCTGGTGCCGGAGAGACTTTCCAGCTTGAAGAACTTCAAATGCTGATCCACCACCACGTTCAGGGGCTGATAGTCGTAGGCGCAGGCGGGCTCTGCTTCCAGCCCCCCGATGTATCGAAGAGACGCCTTCGCCCCCTCCCACCCGCAGTCTTGCAGATACAGGGCGGAAATGGCCTTAAACGCCAGATCGTCCACCCCGGAAAGGAGCCAGTCTCCCTCCCGCAGATTGGCGGTAAGGTAGGCAATCTCGTTTTTCTGAATGCTGTCCTCTAAAGAGGAGTCATCCACACCGATTAAGACATTGAAATTTTTGTGGGTCTCATCGTTCAACAGGTCCAGCAGATGCGCGCCCAGATTGAGCTTTCGTTCCCGCGCGGACAAGTATTGGGAAAGCGCTCCCTCCGGCAGTGGCTCAGCGGACTGGACCGCCAACGGCTGCCCGTCGGTCCCCAGACGGTAGTCCGCTGTGATGAGGTCGACGCGCAGATCGTCTCCCGCCAAATGGGGGCGGGCCATCGCGCCGTAATTTCGCAGGGCGGCGTATTCATTCAGGCCAAAGCCGCCGTATCCCACCGTGGGAGCCAGACGCATCACGCTATCCAGCAGCCAGACCCGGTTGTTTTCATCCTGTGAGAGAACGGAGAGAAGGTTTTCCAGCAGCGCCGTCTCCGTCAGAGAAGTTCCATCCGACAGTGTGATGGGATTTTCTCCCGCAAGAGCCCGGGAGCCGACCAAGCCTCCGGATAGAAGCTGGTCCAAGGAGAGAATGTAGCGGTCGCAGCCCTCCTCCTCCTGCCGGAGCACCCACTCGTACAGCGCGGCCCGGTCGCCGGATTGCTCCCCGTTGGGGTTAAGGGGTTGACCATCCAGCTTTGTGGCATAAAGCGCGGAATCCGGCAGCAGCAGCTTATAGTCCAGAGATTCCGCAAGATACACCGCCCGCTCCACATTGTCCGGGCGGTCGTCCAGCGGAACGTAGGCAAGCTTTGCGGGGCCTTCCGGGTCTGCCGCCTGCCTTTGCCCGCAGCCTGCCGCCCCCAAAAGAAGCGTCAGGGATAGAGCGACGGAAAGCAGCTTTAAAGCAATTTTTTTCATCGTGCCTCCAATTTGCAAAAAAGTCCGCAAGCACAGCCTGCGGACTTTTTACGCGATGTTTTACAGGGAGAAGCCACCCAGATCCATGCCGCCGGTGATGTCGTTCAGGCTGGCCTCCATGGCGTCTCCCGCCTGACGCAGCGCCTCGTTCACAGCGGAAACGATCAGGTCCTGAAGCATCTCCACGTCCTCGGGATCCACGGCCTCGGGCTTGATGTTGACGGACAAAATTTCTTTCTTCCCGTTGACCTTGGCCTCCACTGCGCCGCCGCCCACGCTGGCAGTAAATTCCTGAACCTCAACCGCACTTTGGGCGGTGTTCATGGCCTCCTGCATCTCCTGAATCTTCTGCTGCATCTCCTGCTGACGGGCGGCCCCGGAGGGGCGCATACTGCCGTTGGTAAATCCACGGCGGGCACTGTAACTCATAAAGCAAGGCTCCTTTTCAAATTTGTTTGAAGTGTATGTTTGCAGACGGGGACGCACGCGAACGCGCCCCAGCTTTAAAACGCGGCTAAAAGCACGCGCCGCATTTATCGGATGGTGAAGTTGTCCAGTCGGCTTCCCCTGCGGATCAGATCCTCCAGCTTGTCCTCCGGAGAGGAGGCGGGGCCGCTGCCCACGGTAAGCCGCACCGTGACGGGCCCATCGGCCCGAAGGGCGGACAATTCCTGAAGCGCGCCCAAGACTCGGTCGTTGTCCAGTCGGCCCTTGGTGATTTCATCCGGCGCATAGACAGTGAGTGCGCCGTCCTTCAGCTCGCCGCTGCACCTGTCCAGAAACACCCGGTACATGGGTGGAAGGCGGCCCTTGCATTCCTCCGCCAGAGCGTGCCACCACTCCGCGCCCCCCGCGCTCTCCGAAGAAGCAGGAGAAGCAGTTCCCAGCGAGGGAGAAGAAACTTCTGGGCTCGGCGGCGCCGCCGACTCCCGTGAAACTGCGGGAACGGGTGCTTCCATCCTCTCCGGGGGAGGCGCGGCTGCTTCGGGGGATGGGGTAAATCGCGCATCAGCGTCTTCCCACGGTGGAGCGCTGCGGTCATCAATGGGTGGCTCCTCCGGCAGGGGCGGTTCCTCGCCCCAAGGCGGGCTGTCTTCAAAAACGGGAGGGGCTTTTGCCGCCGAAGCGGGTCTTGAAACGGGCGGGACCTTTACGGGAGGAGTGGATTTCTCCGCGGGGACCGCGCGGCCCTGACCGTTTCGCTCCGCCGGGTTCCTGCCCAGAAGAGCGGGAAGACGTTCCAGCGTGTCCTCCAGCTTCTGAATCCGGGCGGTGAGCGCGGTGAGGTCCCCAGAGAGGGATTCGTCGCACAGCCGCAGAAGGCACAGCTCTGCGTCGGTTCGGCGGTTAGAACTGTAATAGAGGTCGGCGGAGGCCCGCTGCAAGGTGGTGGCTAGATACAAAAGTCTGCTCCCGGACGCGTCCTTTTGGAGCTTGTCCAGCGCTGCGGAGTCGTATCCTCCGGAAAGCAGCGCCGCGCCCCCCTCCGGGGCGGTTCGCCGCAGCAGCAAATCCCGGGTCAGGACGGACAGTTCGCTCAAAACAGCGCCTACGTCCTTGCCCCCGTCGTAAAGTCGGTTCAAAAGCAGCAGGGCCGATTGCGCGTCCCGCTGTAAAATGTGCTCCATCAGTTGGGCGGTCTGAATATTTCCCGCAAGACCCAGCACGTCCAGCACAGCCGTGGCGTCAATCACGCCACCCGCCGCCGCGCACTGGTCCAAAAGGGACAGTCCGTCCCGCAAGGCCCCGTCCGCAAGGCGGCTTAAAAGCTCCGCGCCGTCGGCGTGGAGGTCGATGCCCTCCTGTTGGGCCACGTAAGAAAGCCGCCCGGCAACCTCACGGGGCAAAATGCGCTTGAAAGAATACCGCTGGCAGCGGGAGAGAATCGTGGCCGGGACCTTGTGCAGCTCTGTGGTGGCCAGAATGAACATCAAATGCTCCGGCGGCTCCTCAAGAATTTTCAGAAGGGCGTTAAACGCCGCCACGGAGAGCATGTGAACCTCGTCCACAATGTAAACCCGCTTTTTCACGTTGGCGGGGGAATAAATCGCCTCGTCCCGCAAAGCGCGGACCTGATCCACGCCGTTGTTGGAGGCAGCGTCCAGCTCTAAAACATCCAAAAAGGTGCCGTTTTCAATTCCCAGACAGCTTGGGCAGCGGTTGCAGGGATCGCCGTCCTGAGGGTTCTCGCAGTTCACCGCTTTGGCGAGAATTTTCGCGCAGGTGGTTTTGCCGGTGCCCCGGGTGCCGGTGAAGAGATAGGCGTGGGACGTGCGCCCCTCCGCCACCTGACGCTTCAGCGTCTCGGTGATGTGGGCCTGGCCAATCACATCGGAAAAGGTTTTGGGCCGCCACTTGCGGTACAAAGCCTGATACACACCACCGCCTCCTTTCAAAAAGACAGAATAAGTCCTCCGTTTGCAGCCACGGAACCGGCGCCCTCGCGGCACATGGAACATCCCGCACGATGCTGCTCGGTTCCCCGCCTGACATGGTTAGCAGGCGTCCATTGCGCGAGACCGGCTCCGCGGCTGCAAGCGGAGGATTTTATTCAAAGTGTATCTATTCTACTATAAATTTTTTAAATTATCAACTGGAATCTGCGGGAACGGGCGTAAATTTTCAGATTGATGAATTTCACAGCAGTTCCAGAAGGAACAGGGCAATCTGCTCCATAGCCGCCACCGCCTTTTTAATGGGGAACATCTGGAACACATGCCACATGTCTTCCCAGACCTCCAAACGGCACTCCGCGCCCGCCGCTTTCATGGCATGGCACAGCGATTCCGCGTCGGAATAGAGAATTTCATAGGACCCCACCTGCACAAGCGTGGGGGGAAAGTCTGCAAAGTTTCCGAACAGGGGGGAAAGGCTGGGACTGCGCAGATTTTCCTTCCCGGCGTATACTTCCCGGACGGCGCGGATATACTCCAGCGTCAGCATAGGGTCAATTTCCGCCCGCTCCGTGTAAGAGGGGCCGGAAGCGGTCATATCCGTCCAAGGGGACATGAGGATCAGGGCGGCGGGCAGCATCCGCCCGGCGGCCTTCAGCCGGTGGCACAGCACCAGTGCAAGATTTCCTCCTGCGCTGTCCCCGGCCACCACCACGTCCCGTGCGCCGTAGCCTAGGCGCATGAGATAATCCCACGCACGCAGCCCGTCCTCCACCGCCGCCGGGTATGGGTGCTCCGGGGCAAGGCGGTATTCAAAGGTCAAAACATCGAAGCCCGTGGCCTTGGTGAGCTTGGAGGAGAGCACCTTGGAATAGCCAAGGTTCCCGCTGGTATAGCCCCCGCCGTGGCAGTACAGCACGGCGCGCTTGCGCCGGTGGGGCCGCTGTAAACGCATCCACGCCGCGGGCATCCCGGCAAGGTCAAACGGCTCCCAGCTCATGTCCGCCATGTCGGCGGTGAGATTGCCCAGAAGCTCCTGACTCCGGCGCTGGCGCTCCAGTTCCTCCACCGTCATTGCCTCCGGCGCTCCCGCGCTGTGGAGGGCCTTGAGCACTCGCATGGCGGGGGCCAAGCGGCGGCTTTCGGCAGATTTGCGCTGCTGGGCGAGCGCGGCCTTGAGTACCTTGCGGGACTGGTCCATGACGCGCCCTCCTTTTCAATGATGGCATCATGATAGCACAGTTTTCCCCAAATGACACGTTTTTTTCCATTTATCGCGGGGAAATTCGGGCGGCGGGTCAATGCGTTCTTGCGGTGAGCGGCGGCCCATGATACAATTATTCAGATGAGCCGCCGCGTTTGCCCGTTCCGGCAGGGAAAGCGAAAGCGGTCCGGACGCAGGCGCAAATGGAGTTTAAGAAGAAGGGAGCCGCCATGACGACAAAAAAGCAATGGTACAAGCTGGACAACGCGGGCGTGCTGTACTCCGCCCTTCAGCGGGAGGAGTATTCCGCTGTTTACCGTTTTTCTGCCGTGATGACCGAGCCGGTGAACCCCGCCGCGCTGCAAGGGGCCATTGACGCGGTGCTGCCCCGGTTTCCGGGCTTCGCGGTGCGGATTCGCCGGGGCGTATTCTGGTACTATTTCGAGCCAAACACTGCCCCTGGTCCTTTTTTGAAAGAGGATGTGGCGGATCCCTGCCAGCCCTTTCGGTTTCACGAGGACGCGGGGTGGCTGATTCGATTTTACCGCTATCAAAACCGCATTTCTTTCGAGGCGTTTCACGCCCTGTCGGACGGCGCGGGCGCGATTACCTTTTTTAAGACGCTTTTGGCGGAATATTTGCGCAGGATCGGCGTGTTTGTTCCTGTGGAAGAGGGAATTCTGGATTTAAATGAGCCGCCTCGGCCCGAGGAGCTGGAAGACGCCTACGCCCGCTACGTGGGTCCCGCCGCCCGCAGGCTGCCGCTGATTAAGAAAGCCTATCAAAATCTGGGGCAGGCGGAGCCGTTTTATACGTTTCATGTCACCATGGGCTTTGTGCCGCTGGACAAGCTTCTGGAGAAAGCCCGGAGCTATGGCGTGTCGGTGACGGAGTATCTGGCGGCGGTGCTTCTTCTGGTGTTGGCGGAAAAACAGCGGCGGGAGAACTATCACAAGATGCTGCCTGTGACGCTGGCGGTGCCTGTGAATCTGCGGCCCTGGTTTCCGTCGGAAACTCTACGAAATTTTCTGGTCACGGTTCAGCCGGGGTTTGACCCGGCGCTGGGGGAGCACAGCCTTGCGGAGGTGGCGGCGCAGGTGCGCCACTATATGCGGCTCCACATTTCGCCGCAGGAGATGCGGGCGCAGATTACCCGCAACGTCCGCTATCAGTCCAACACGGCATTGCAACTTCTTCCCCGTGTGGTAAAAAACTCCGTTGTGGCCTATCATTATCGAACCCGGGGCGTGCGCCCCTATTCCGCCACGTTTACAAATCCCGGCGCGATCCCCATGCCGGAGGCCATGAAGCCCCACATTCACCACATGGAGGTGGTGCTGGGGCAGGCCACCGTTCCACGGCCCCATGTGGCCTCCGTCAGCTATGGCAACATCATGGAAATCACCGTGGCGGGGACACAGGCGGACGCGGAGACGGAGCGGGACTTTTTCCGCTTTCTGGTACGGGAGGGGTTGCCCGTGCGCATTGAGAGCAACCGCTCAAACCCCGAAAGGAGGACGTAAACATGCCATATTGCGTACACTGCGGCGTGGAGGTGAGCGCCGATGTGAAGGACTGCCCCCTGTGCGGCACGGAGGTGCACGACCCCGGCGCTGACCCGGCGGCGGAACACCCGCCCTTTTTTCCTGCCCGGCGGGCGGAGGTGGCTCCGGTTTCAAAACGGACGGCGGCTCTGCTGCTTACGTCTATGCTGGCGTCGGTCAGCGTGTGCTGCGCACTGTTGAACCTGGCGTTGAAGCCGGAACACCAGTGGTATTTGTTTGTGGTGGGCGCGGCGGCGATGCTGTGGGTCTGGCTGGTGCTGCCGCTGCTTGTAAACCGCTGGGTTCCCCTTTGGGGAAGGCTCACCGCGGACGTGGGCGCGGTGGCGGTCTATGTGGCCCTGATCGCTTTGGCGCTGGACGGCTGGGAATGGTTTTGGGGCCTTGCGGTGCCGCTTTTGGCGGTGGCGGCGGCGGTGGTGTGCGCCCTGAGCTGGCTTTTGCGCCGGGGTCACTCCATGTTGACCACCGCCATGCTGTGCCTTGGGGCCATGGGGCTGCTCTGCGTGGGCATTGAGGCATGCACAGACCTGTATCTGCACGGTCTGTGGTCCCCGGGCTGGTCACTGGTGGTTTTGGCGGCCTGCGTGGGTCTTTCCATTCCGCTGGCGGTGGTGCGGCGGGTGCCGTCGCTACGGGAGGAAGCGCGGCGGAGATTTCACTTTTAGGGCTGCTGCCCGACGGTGCACACAGTCGGGTTTTTGTTTTCTTCCATGGTGAGCATGGGACGAAAGGAGCGGCGGCTCTCTTTTTGATCTGAATAAAAAACCAAGCGGAAAGGACGGAGAAATATCCTCTGTCCTTTCCGCTTTCATAATAAATTAGAGGTATAGCTCGCCCCAGCGTCCGCAGGTTTCAAAGCCAACCCGGCGATAAAGCTCCGCCACGTCGTCGTGGCCGGAGATCAGGCGGGGCGTTTTTCCTTTTTCCTGAATGCGGCCTGTCAGAAAGCGGCTGATGCAGCCGCCCAAACCCCGGTGGCGAAACTCCGGCACCACTGCCACAGCCGCGATGATACCGCATTCGTCGTCCTCGGAGGCGATGCTCCCTGTGCCGACGGGCTGCCCGTCAACCTCCAACTGCCACACCTCCGCAAGTCCCTTGGACAGGCGCAGATCGGCGGACCAGCTCTCATACTGGAGGTGCTGGCGGTAGTATTCGTGGCTCTGCTGGAGAATACTGAACACCGTCCGAAGGTCACCGGGCACAAGACCGGGGAACATCTCTCTCTGGGGTCCACCCCGGTACACCATGAAATATGAGCTGTCTGTTGTGCCGCCCAACAGGCGCTGAAGCGCGTCGGTCAACGGCCGGTCTGCGTCGATTTCGCCTACGCGTTCCGCCTGCGCCAGAGCCGCGATTTCTTGGGGGTTTGCCCGCCCGTCGGCAGAGACTGACAGCACGCCGCCGGATAGGTACAGTGCGGCAGCGGGCAAGCCGTCTTCCACGCACAGGTAAAAGCGGACGCGGGCATCTCCCAGCCCATAAACCCGAAGGGCGGTCAGCGCCCGGGAGCCAAAGACGTGCTCATGGGAACAGGCCGTGGAAAACGCAGAAATCTGGGTGGGCGCAGTCAGCGGCACAAGCATGGGAAACCTCCTCTTCATGAAAAAGAGGGCGTATCCGCCCACCTTTCAAAAACATATCGGGCGCGTTATCGCGTCTCGGCGTGTTTACTGTTCCTGATCTGGGACAGATAGCGGTAAATGCTGGCCTGAGAACAGCAAAGCCCTTCGGCCACGTCCTTTACCGCACCCTTGAGCAAAAAGATTCCGTCGGACTCCAGCTTGGTGAGGATTTGCAGACGTTCGTTGGAGGTCAGCCGCTCTGCCGTTACACCCAGAAGCTCCAGCTCGCCGCTGACGGCGTCAGCCGCCACGGCTTCCGCGGAATTGCCGAATTTTTCAGGCATCCGCTGCTCGGCTGGCACTGCCCCGGGGCCAAACTGAGAAACAAAGTCCTCCACAAAAAAGTCAGGGTGGCACAGGCCCATTATCTGGCTGCTGACAGCCCGGAACTGGCTGTCGTCAAAGTTGATGCAGAGCATGCCGATCAGTCGGCCGTTGTCCTTGATGAACAGCGTGTTGGACCGCAAAGTCTTGCCGTTGATGGCGACTCCGTAGTAATTCAGGCGGTAGTCCGAGGTTTCGTAGCTCTTGTCCTTCAAAATACTCAGGGCGATGTTGGTCAGGGGAGCGCCGATCTCTCGCCCGCTGATGTGATTATTGGCGATGGCAATAATCGAGCGTTCCTTGGTTGTCAAATCGTGGAGAGCGACCTCGTAGGACGAGCCTAGGGCACGCCCGAGGAACTCCGTAAGTTTCACATACGGCAGGAGAAGGGGGTTGGGGATCTCGGGCATGCGCTCACCTCAGTTCATCTTTTTGCTGTGATCTTTACTTTTATTATATATGTTTGCTAGTTTTTTGTCAAAATAAAAAATTATCCTAACTATAATAATAATAAATTTGAATTTTGAAACATAATTTATGAGTATTGTACAATGATTGAAAAATAAAAATGTTTAATCAGACAAATGTGATAAATTAACAACATTTTAATTGACAAAATTTTTAAGAGTGATAAAATTTTATTACAAAGCAAAGGAGGATTACCAATGAAAGCGATTGTTAGTACAACCAAGGCCCCTGCGGCCATCGGGCCTTACTCTCAGGCCGTGCAGGCAGGCGGACTGGTTATCACCTCCGGGCAACTGCCCATTGATCCCGCCACGGGCGTGTTTCCCGAGGGCGTTCAGGCCCAGACCCGGCAGTCCCTGACCAATGTCAAGGCTATTTTAGAGGAAGCCGGCACCGACATGGACCACATTATCAAGACCACCGTGTTCCTGAAGAACATGAATGACTTTGGCGCCATGAACGAGGTGTACGCCACCTTTTTCACCGAAAGCGGCTTTCCCGCCCGCTCTGCAATTGAAGTCGCTCGTCTTCCCAAGGACGCGTTGGTAGAAATCGAAGTCATCGCAGTCCTGTAAGGATATTCCCGCTTTCCCGTTACGTTCCTGCATCTTTCTTAGGAAGATACTGTCCGCCAGGCGAAAAGCAGGGCTTGGGACCCCTGTGTTTTGACGACCGGAGTATCCATAACAAGGCGCACTGCGCCGAAAAATTATGGAGGTAAAGCACTATGTCTAACAAATATTCTCTGAACGTTCCCGCTCCTCATCACTTTACTTTCGCGGTTCGTGATGTTCCCAATGTGACGTTGGAGCAACGTGAGCGTGCGCTGAAGGCCACCCACTACAATGAGTTCGCCTTCCCCTCCGGCATGCTGACGGTTGATATGCTTTCCGACTCCGGCACCACCGCCATGACCAACCAGCAATGGGCGTCCCTGTTCCTGGGCGACGAGGCCTATGGCCGCAACACCGGCTATTACGTTCTGCTGGATACCTTCCGCGATATTCTTGAGCGGGGCGGGGAGAAGAACTGGAAGAAGATTGTCGATCTGGTTCGCACCGACTGCCGGGACGTGGAGAAGATGATGGATGAGGTCTACCTCTGCGAGTACGAGGGCGGCCTGTTCAACGGCGGCGCCGCTCAGATGGAGCGGCCCAACAGCTTTATCATCCAGCAGGGCCGCGCAGCCGAGTCTGTGTTGATGGAAATTGTTAAGAAAATTTTGGCCCAGCGGCATCCCGGCAAGGTCTTTACCATCCCCTCCAACGGCCATTTCGACACCACCGAGGGCAACATCAAGCAGATGGGCTCCGTGCCCCGGAACCTGTATCACAAAGAGCTGCTCTATCAGTCTCCCGAGGGCGGAGCCTATGCAAAGAACCCATTCAAGGGCAACATGGATATTGACAAGCTGGAGCAGCTGATTCAGGCCGTGGGTTCCGAAAACGTGCCCCTGATCTTTACCTGCATCACCAATAACCCCATCTGCGGCCAGCCCGTCTCTATGGCCAATATCAAGGACATTAACCGGGTTGCGCACAAGTACGATATTCCCTTGGTTTTCGATGTGGCCCGCTGGGCGGAAAACTGCTACTTCATCAAGATGAACGAAGACGGCTACGCCGATAAGTCCATCGCCGAGATTGCCACCGAGATGTTCTCCTACTGCGACGCCTTCACCATGTCCGCCAAGAAGGATGGCCACGCCAACATGGGCGGTATGCTGGCTTTCCGCGACAAGGGGTTGTTCTGGAAGAATTTCTCTGACTTCAATGAAGACGGTTCCGTCAAGACCGATGTGGGCGTGCTTCTGAAGGTCAAGCAGATCTCCTGCTATGGCAACGATTCTTACGGCGGTATGAGCGGTCGCGACATTCTGGCGCTGGCCGTGGGCCTGTATGAATCCTGCGACTTCAACTATATGCATGAGCGCGTGAAGCAGTGCGAATATCTGGCGCAGGGTTTCTACAAGGCCGGCGTCAAGGGCGTGGTGCTGCCTGCCGGCGGTCATGCCGTGTACATCAACATGGACGAATTCTTCGACGGGAAGCGCGGCCATGAGAATTTTGCTGGCGAGGGCTTCAGTCTGGAGCTGATCCGCCGCTACGGGATCCGTGTCTCTGAGCTGGGTGACTATTCCATGGAGTATGATCTGAAGACTCCGGAGCAGCAGGCCGAGCTTGCCAACGTGGTTCGGTTCGCCATTGACCGCAGCCGCCTGACTCAGGAGCATCTGGACTATGTCATCGCCGCCGTCAAGGCCCTTTATGAAGATCGGGAGAGTATCCCCAACATGCGCATCATCTGGGGGCATAACCTGCCCATGCGTCACTTCCATGCCTTCCTGGAGCCCTATTCCAACGAGGAGAACTGATTCTCCAATTTATAATTTTGCGTAACCTGCGTCGCGTGGAAAGAGCGCAGGGGTAAAGAGCGAAACGCCCGCGGAAAATGAATACGCTTTCCGCGGGCGTTTTTACGCGCACTCCTCCCCGCAAAGAGGCCGGTCGGAAGTCCGGCCCAGCCAGGAAGGCAGCCCCCGCTCCGTGAGGAACCGGGGTTACCGATATACAACGAATGGAGGGACAACAATGGCAAAAAACTCAAAGACTTTAGAAAAGCAAGATGGCTTTAAGTCGCAGTGGGGCTTTATCATGGCGGCCGTCGGTTCCTGTGTGGGCATGGCCAATGTCTGGCGCTTCCCAATGCTGGTCTCCCGCTACGGCGGCCTGACCTTCCTGATCCCCTATTTCATCTTTGCGTTCATCATTTCCCAGTCCGGCATGATGGAGGAGTTCTCTCTGGGCCGTTGGTCTGGCTACGGTCCCGTCGGCTCCTTCGGCAAGGCCATGGAAAACGGCGGCAGGTCTAAAAAGATTGGCGAACTCATAGGCAGCGTCCCCGTGTTTGCCTCGCTGTGTTTGGGCACCGGCTATGCGGTCATCATGGGCTGGGTGTTCTACTACGCCAAGATGGCCCTCACCGGCGAGCTGGTGGCTATGGGTCAGGACATGAACGTCATCGGCAGTACCTTCGGGGCGGTGGCTCCGGAGGCGGCGACGCTCCCTGAAGCCATCAAGATGACCTTTGCGACCGGTGGCGCCAACAACTTCTGGATCATCGTTGCCATCGTAGTTTCTTTCCTCATTATGATTCTGGGCGTGTCCGGTGGCATTGAGGCCTCCTGCAAGGTCATGATCCCGGCCCTGTATGTGCTGTTCATCATTCTGGCGGCTGTCATGATCTTCATCCCCGGCACCGGCGACGGCTATCGGTATATCTTCACTCTGGATCCCAAGGGTCTGCTGAACCCGGAGGTTTGGGTCTTCGCCTTTGGCCAGTGCTTCTTCTCCTTGTCCGTGGCAGGCTCAGGTTCCGTCATCTACGGCTCCTATCTGGGGAAGGATGTGAAAATCCGTCAGTCTGCCGCCCTGTGCGCCGTGTTCGACACCTCTGCAGCCCTGCTGGCCATGCTGATCATCATCCCTGCCATGGCGACTGTGGGTGCGGATCTGGGCAACGGTGGCCCCGGCCTGCTGTTCATTTACATCCTGCCTGTCTTCAACAGCATGGGCGGCATCTCCCGGATCATCGGCATCTTCTTCTATGTCGCGGTCCTGTTTGCCGGCATCAGCTCCATTATCAACCTCTTTGAGACGCCCGTGGCGATGTTGCAGGAGAAGCTGCACGTGAAGCGCCTGACCGCCACCGCCGCAATTCACATTTTTGCCCTGGTAGTCTCTCTGATCATCCAGCCTTGGACCTCCCAGTGGATGGACATGGTGTCCATTTACCTGTGCCCCTTGGGCGCATTCACTGCCGGGTTTATGTTCTTCTGGGTCATGAAGAAGGATGCCGCTGTGGAGGCAGTGCAGTTGGGCAGCGAAAAGCCCATCATGAAGTGGTTCTACTCCTTTGGCAAGTATGTGTTTGTCCCGCTGTGCTTTCTGTGCTTTGTTCTGGGCATTGGGTTTGGCGGCATTGGCTGATCTCCCCGATGATTCAACACACTTTTTAAAAAATGGGCGGCGCCGTTTTTCGGCGCCGCCCTCTGTTCGTCTTTTCAGTCGTGTTTTGACAAGGCCATCCCAAAAAATTTGGGCTGGGACGCTGTCGTGAAGTGTGGTTCCTGCTTATGCAAGCTCCTGTGCGAGGGCGGATTTCCGGGTCAGCAGCTTCGCGGCAATGCGGTCCAGCATTTCACTCACTGGGACATCCAGTGCGGCGGCAAGCTCGCCGCCCAAAAGCTGCTCTGCCTGCTTCATGAAGTGTTCGTCCACGGCCCCGAATTTTCGCTTCGTCTCCTCCACATGCGTCTTTTTGCAGTAAATCGAGATGACAAGCTCCAAAAGATCGCGGCAATCGCTGGTTTGCAGAAGCGTCTGGTAATGGTCCCGCAGATTCTGGGTGCTGCCGCCGTAATAGGCTTGCGCCCGGCTGGCGGGAATCGTGTCCACCAGATCATCTGCCTCTTCCGCCGTCAGGATAGGCCGAATGGGCACCTTGCAATTTTCTATTGGTGCGTAAATCGTCCCGTCCTGATACAAGGGGCTGAGCACATAGTAGAGCTTATCCAGCTCTCCGGGCTTGCTCCGGCAAAAATTCGGCTGGGTGATATCCTCCACCCGACACACGCCCGTGCGTCCGTAAATCACAAGATCGTCCTTTTGAAACATAGCTCCTCCGCTTCCCGCCGACAGGCACAAAGCGCCTGCCGAAATGCCGGGAAAAATAACTTCCGTTATTTTTCCGCCGCGGGCCACGCCTTTTTGGCGCGGCCCGCGGACTCAACTGCGCTTAATCGCTCCCACGATAAAACGCGCCGGTCCAACGGCCGAGTTTCTCGGCTGCTGGACCGTGTAATCTATATTTATATATTATAGCACATTTTTTGAAGAAATGGTAGGGGTTTTTTACAAATAATTTTAAAACCTGTCCCTGACGGACAATTTTCGGGTCAGACGGGCGGCCAATCTGGCTGCCGGGCGTCAGGATAGACGGCTCTCGCCTTTGGATCCGACCTGCTTGTCAAAGCACTTCAGCGTTTCCCAAATCACATTCTGAAAGTGAAACTGCGTCTCTCCTGCATAAAAATAGCCAAGCCCCTCGTACAGGCGGCAGGCCGGGAAATTTCCCTCGTAAGTGTCCAGCCGGATAACAGGCCAGCTCTTTGCCCGGGCGTGCTCCTCGCAGAAGTGCACAAATTCCTTCCCCTTTCCCCGGCCCGCAAAGTTCGGGTGAATGCAAAGGGTATGGATGACCATGACCTCCTCCGGTGCGGCCTGAAAATTCCAGTGAATACTGGCGTATTCCGGAGGCTGAATCTGGTTGAGAATTACGCAGCCAAAGAGCGCGCCGTCCTCCTCTCCCACATGCAGCGTGCCCTGCTCAAACGCCGCTTTGGCATGGGCAAGGGTGGGGTAGAGGTCCTTCTGCCAATTGGTATAGCGCACCGATTCCTCACGGTCCAGCAGCGCCCGGTAAAGCGCGTCCACCCGGTCAAGATCCCGCGCCTGTGCAAGTCGAATCATCTCTGTTTGCTCCTTTATTTTTAATGAAATATCCCTGAAAGTCTGCCAAAATCCGAGCGGAGAAGGACCAAACATGGCGCTGCACCAGTGGAGGCAAGTATTCTAAAGCGGCCTCTGCCCGTCAGACTACATTTTTTTAGGCCTTTTGGGAGTGGACGGGCGCTTTTTTACCGGCGGAACGGGCGGCGGAGCCAGCGGGGCTTTGGGGCCCAGCTTAGAGGGCGAAATTTTTCGCTCCGCCAGTTGGTCCTTTACGAACTGACGGAACAGGGCATACAGCACCGAGCACAAGGGAATAAATACCAGCATTCCCAGAACTCCCATAAGCTTTCCGCCTAAGATGACCGCCACCAGCACCCAGATGGAGGGAAGCCCCACGGAGGAGCCCACCACGTGGGGATAAATGAAATTTCCCTCGATCTGCTGGATAACCAGAAACAGCACGATGAACAAAAGCGCCTGCACCGGGTTTACCAAGAGAATCAGCAGTGCGCCCACGGCGCAGCCGATAAATGCCCCCACAATGGGAATCAGGGCCGTCAGCGACACCGTCACGCCCACCAGAACCGCATAGGGCATCTTAAAAATCGGCATAGTCACGATAAACAGGGAGCCCAGAATCACTGCCTCCAGACACTGGCCGGAGAGAAAGTTGGAAAACGTGCGGTTTGCAAGGTCGGCCACGGACAAGATCCGGTCCGCCGCCCGCTCGGGCAGCAGGGCATAGAGAATCTGGCGGATTTGATGACCTAGTTTTTCCTTCTGAAGAAGCAGGTAGACGGCAAACACCAGCCCGATGAAAAACGTGCTCACGCCGCTGACCACGCTGCCCACGAAGCTCATGCCACCCAGCACGCCGCCAACGCCCGTATTTACCAGCTGCTCGCCCAAATCACGCAGCAGCTCCAGCGCCTTGGCGGACAAGGTGGTCCACTGGATGTCCAGCGTTTGAAGCGCCGTCTCAAGTTCCGGCAGGCGGGTTTCCAGCGTCGAGAGCATCTCCGGCAGCCGGGTAAAAAACGTCTGTGCCTGCTGAGAGACGGAGGATACCGCATCCCCCAGACTGGGGACGATGACAAGGCTTGCAAGCGCCAATACCCCGGACACCAGCGCCAGCGTCAGCACAAAGGCCACGGGGCGGCGCAGTTTTGCGGTGCGCTTGTCATTGCCCATCCGCCGCTCCACCGCCCGCATGGGCACATTGAGAATGAACGCCACGGCGCAGCCCAGCAGAAAGGGCGCGATGAGAGAAACCATTGCCCCCAGCGCCCCACCCAGCAGTGTCAGATTTTGAAGGCCCCAATACCCCGCCAGAACGGCAAAGGCCGCGCCAGCCACCGCCCACACCGTTTTCTTATGAAACTCCATAGTTACTCCTTTTGAAAAAGCGGGCGGGGCAAGGCTCCGCCCGCTTGACCGGGTTCCGACTTATAAAATAGGATGGGCCGAAGCGTCAGCTTCGGCGATAGTTTTCCGCCGCCGTCAGATAGCTTTGTGCCTCTTCCCGGTTGGCTTCAATCTCCTCCGGCGTGAGGGGCCGGACGACCTTTGCGGGGCTACCCAGAATCAACGACCCGTCGGGCGCGTCCATTTTCCCGGACACCAGCGCCCCCGCGCCCACAAGGCAGTTGTTTCCAATCCGCGCCCCGTTTAGAAGCACGGAGCCCATGCCCACAAGGGTGTTGTTTCCCACGGTGCAGCCGTGGAGAATGGCCCCGTGGCCCACGGTGCAGCCGCTGCCCACGGTTGTCTCTTCGTGGAGCACACAGTGATCCTGAATGTTGGTGTTCTCCCCAATCCGGATGGGGTCCCAGTCTCCCCGGAGCACGGCGTAATACCAGATGTTTACGCCCTTGCCCAGCGTCACGTCCCCGGTCACAACAGCGCCCTCAGCAATTAAAACGTCCTGATCTGTCTCTCTTTTTTGATAAGGCATATGGATGTCCTCTCTATTCTATATGGCAAAATTTCCGTTTACGAACACGGGGATTTCCTCTCCTGCGTGGGTGGTGCCCACGATGGATAAATCCTGCGTCCCCACCATAAAGTCCACGTGGGTTATAGAATCGTTCAGGCCCCGGCGGGTCAGCTCTTCACGGCTCATTTCATGCCCGCCCTTCAGGCAGGGATATGCCTCGCCGAAGGCAATGTGGCAGGCGGCGTTTTCGTCAAACAGGGTGTTGTAGTACAGAATTTTTTGGTTGGAAATGGGGCTGTCGTAGGGGACCAGCGCCACTTCGCCGAAATAGGACGCGCCCTCGTCCACCGCAATGGCGGCCCGCAGGTTTTCCTCGCCCTGGCGGGCGTGGGCCTCCACGATTTTTCCGTTTTTCACCACAAAGTGGAAGCCGTCGATAATATTTCCGTCGTTTACCAGAGGTATAGAGGCGTATACCACGCCGTTTACTCCGGTTTTCAAGGGAGAGGTGAACAGCTCTTCCGTGGGAATGTTGGCGATAAAGGTCTGGCCCTTTAAGGTCACGTCGACCCCCGCCTCCCAGACATGGCCCTCGGGAAGCTCCACCGTCAAATCCGTGCCAAGGGAGTTTTTGTAGTGCAGGGACTTAAAGTTCAGCGCATTCAGCGTTTCTCTGCGCCGCGCCAGCGTGGCAAGATGCTCCCGCCATTTTTCAACGGCGCTTCCGTCGCCGCTGATGCGCACGGCGGCAAAAATAGCGTCCCACAAACGCTCCATCGCCTCAGATTCCGTCGCCTTTGGGAACACCCGCTTGGCCCAAGAGGGGATGGGGATAGACGCGATGCACCACGGAAAGCCGCCGGACATTTGCAGGCGGTTAAACATCCGCAGCGCCTGTCCTCCGGCCCGCTGGGCCCGGACCACCCGGCCTGAATCCACGCCTTTGAGGTTTTCCGGGTCGCCGGCAGAGATAGCGAGATAGGCCGCTCCCTCCATGGCATAGTCGTTAAAAAAGTGCCGCCGCCATAGGGGAACGGAGTCAAACACGTCCTCCTCGGCCCGCAGATACTTCATCCGGCCCAGCGCGTCGTCGTTCCAGTTGACCACCACCTCGCGGCAGCCTGCGTCATAGGCTTTTTCCGCGCACATCCGGGCAAACCACGCGCACTCCACCGGAGTGGAGATGATCAGCGTCTGCCCCTTCTGCACGTTCAGGCCCACCTGAATCAACAGCGCGGCGTATTCCATCAATTTTTCCTCGTGCTTCAATCTGCATCCATCCTTTCGTCAGGCCCGGCGCACCGGGACTTGCGGGGCTTGCCCGCTCCGTTTTGTTTTTTTATTGATTTATGGTTCCTCCTGCTCGAAGGGAAAGCTGTCTTTTCCCTCTCTGCGCAGGGAAATAAGGGTTCCGTTCAGCTCCGCGCCCATAATCAGCGCGGTGGCGCTCATATACATCCACACCAAAAGGGCCATGACCGTTCCGATGGAGCCGTACAGCAGGGAATAGTTGGCCATGCGCTCCATGTAGACGGCGTAAATCCCCGACAGCACCAGCCACCCCACAAGGGACGACACAACGCCGGGGAGCAGGTTCCGCCAGGGCTGGCGGGTATCCTGCGTGATGGCGTAAAGCGCCAGAAGGGCGAAGCACGCCACCACCGCCACCAGAGGAAACCGCAGCGTGGCCCACAGCTTTGCCGCAAAGGGCGGCAGGTGAAAATTTTCCACCGCGTAGGAAAGCACGGTGTTGTTCACGCTCATCAGCACCAGCGTCAGTGCCAGCGCCAGCAGCAATAGAATCGTGTAAACCAGCGTGCGCAGAAAATGTGCCGCCGCGTGGCGGGGCGGACCCAAGTGGTACGCCGTGCGCACAGAGCGCATCAGGGTGTTGGCCGCCCGCATGGGGAAGTAAATAGAAAAGACCAGCCCAAACAGCAGCAGCCGGATATTGGCGTTGGCCTGCACGTGGACAAGGTATACGCCGATGAAATCCACCGCCACCTTGGGCAAAAATTCCCCAAGGTCCTTTAAGATGGCCCCCACGTCCAGATGCAGCAGGCCCAACAGAGAACTGGCGAAAATCAGCATGGGGAAAATGGCGAACAGCAGGTAAAACGCCAGCGCCGCGCCCTGAATGGACACGTTGTGCCGCAAATAACGACGCACCAGCAGATACAGGCCGCGCCAGAGTTTGCTTTTCGGCAGCGGCGGAAGATATGACTTGCTCACAGCGCCCCCCCCTTCACATGATACGATACCATGACAGTATTTACCGGCTCGGTAAAAATATGACGGCGGCGGCGCAATGCGGGCCGTTTCAGTAATTTTACCATGATTTGCCTCCGACGTCCACCGGCATTTTTATTTTCCACCCCGCCATTCTGCACGAAAAATGGCATTTTTTGTGCTTTATTAAGGCCGCTAAGAATTAAATTTCCTTGTCGGCAGAAAACAAGGCACGGCGGAGGGCAAAGCCCTCCGCCGTGCGTATTACGCCCTGCGCATTTTAATTTTTAGAAGTCTGCGCTGCCCACGGTGCGGGGATGGGGCAGCACGTCCCGGATGTTGCTCACGCCGGTGAGGTACATCACCATCCGCTCAAAGCCCAGACCGAAGCCCGCGTGCTTGCAGGAGCCGTACCGCCGCAGATCGCAGTACCACCAGTAATCCTGCGGGTCCATACCCGTCTCCCGGATGCGGGCCTCCAGCTTGTCCAGCCGCTCTTCGCGCTGGCTGCCGCCGATGATTTCGCCGATGCCGGGAACCAGACAGTCCGTTGCGGCCACGGTTTTTCCGTCGTCGTTCATGCGCATATAAAACGCCTTGATTCCCTTGGGATAATCCGTGACGAACACGGGCTTTTTAAACACCTGCTCCGTCAGATACCGCTCGTGCTCCGTCTGAAGGTCGGTGCCCCACTCCACCTTGTAGGCAAACTGGTCGTTGTGCTCCTTCAAAATCTCCACGGCCTCGGTATAGGTCATGCGTCCAAAGTCGGAAGTGGCCACATGCTCCAGCCGTTCCTTAAGGCCCTTGTCCACGAAGCTGTTGAAAAAGTCCATCTCGTCGGGGCAGCGCTCCATCGTGCGGCGGATGACGAATTTAATCATGGCCTCCGCCACATCCATGTCGCCCTTGAGGTCGGTGAAGGCCATCTCCGGCTCGATCATCCAAAACTCGGCGGCGTGGCGCTGGGTGTTGGAGTTTTCGGCCCGGAAGGTGGGGCCGAAGGTATACACGTCGCCAAAGGCCATGGCGAAGTTTTCTGCGTTGAGCTGGCCGGACACCGTGAGGTTGGCGGGCTTTCCAAAAAAGTCCTGAGAATAATCAATCTGCCCGTCCTCGGTGCGGGGCGGATTCTCGGGGTCCAGCGTGGTCACTCGGAACATCTCGCCCGCGCCCTCGCAGTCGCTGGCGGTGATGATTGGGGTGTGGACATAGACGAAGCCACGGTTCTGGAAAAACTCGTGGATGGCAAAGGCCGCGACGCTGCGCACCCGGAAGGCGGCGGAGAACAGGTTCGTCCTGGGCCGCAGGTGCTGGATGGTGCGGAGAAATTCCGGGCTGTGGCGCTTTTTCTGGAGAGGGTATTCCGGGGTGGAGGTACCCTCCACCTCGATGCGCACGGCCTTCAGCTCCAAAGGCTGCTTAGCCTCCGGCGTGAGGGTCACCGTGCCGGTGACGATCAGCGCCGCACCCACGTTCTGGGACGCGATCTCCGCGTAGTTGGCAAGGGCTGCCGTGTCCAGCACCACCTGCAAATTCTTAAAGCAGGAGCCGTCGTTCAGCTCCACAAAGCCGAAGTTTTTCATGTCCCGCACGGTGCGGACCCAGCCGCCCACAGTGACCTCCTTGCCGGAATAAACCTCGCTGTCGGCGAAAATCGCCGCGATTTTTGTCATACTCATTTCGTTCACCCGTTTTGTCATTTTTGCCGGAACGGCATCATTTAAATATAGGACAATATTATACGCGCTTTTTCGGTGGTTTACAAGTCAGTTTCCCTCAAATCACCTGAAACAGGTAAAATTTGAGATAGTCCGTCTCCTCCACGCCCCAAAGAATGGGGTGGTCCGGCCCCTGCTGACGTACTTCCACCTGCCGAAGCTGCACCCCCGCGTCCCGGGCGGCGCTTTGCAGCATGGCCTCAAATTTTTCGTGGGTTGCAAAGTGAGAGCAGGAGCAGGTGGCAAGATATCCCCCTCGGGGCAGCAGCTTCATGGCCCGGTAGTTGATTTCCTTATAGCCAGTGATGGCGTTTGCCACCGTAGCCCGGGACTTTGTGAACGCCGGTGGGTCCAGAATGATAAAATCGTATTTCCGGGGCTGTTTTTCAAGCTCCGGCAGCAGGTCGAACACGTTGGCTCGGACGCACTCCACAACGTTTTCCAGCCCGTTTCGGCGCACGTTGCCCTTTGCCAGCGCCACTGCCGATTCCGACACATCCACGGCGGTGACGTGGGCCGCGCCGCCCATGGCGGCGTTTAAGGCGAAGGAGCCGGTGTGGGTAAAGCAATCCAGCACCGTCCGTCCCTTGGAAAGCCGGGCAACCGCCTGACGGTTGAACTTCTGATCCAGAAAAAAGCCGGTCTTTTGCCCGTTTTCCACGTCCACCAGATACTTCACGCCGTTTTCAACAATCTCTGTCACGGCGGACTCCGGCGGCGTCTCCCCCGGCAGGGGGAACCAGCCCTTGTATTGCGTAAGCCCCTCTTTTTCCCGGAGGGCCACGTCGTTGCGCTCATAGATTCCGGTAATCTCCTGTCCATCCTGACGCAGAATTTCCACCAGCAGGGAAAGCAGCAGTTCCTTGCGCACCTCCATACCCACGGAGAGAATCTGCACGGCGAGAAGTGGGCCGAATCGATCCACTGTCAGCCCGGGAAAGCCGTCGGCCTCGCCGAAAACAAGGCGGCAGCAGGTTAAATCCTCCGGACGCAGCACGGTTTTCCGGTACTCCCAGACCCAACGGAGCTTCCGCTCCCAAAACGCCCGGTCAAAGACGTCGTTGGCGTTGCGGGAGACAAGACGGATTCGGATTTTGGACTGTTCCGAGTAAACCCCCGTGCCCAGATACCGGCCCTTTTGGCTCATCGCGTCCACCAGAGCGCCGTTTTCCGGCGCACCGCGCAGGGCGGTAATTTCCTCGCCGTAAACCCACGGATGGCCCCGGAGCAGGGCGGCCTCCGCCTTGGGCGTGATGGTGGCGCTTGGATAGATTCTCTCCGTTTTCATAAGCGTATCCTCATTTCCGTTTTCCGCATTTCGTGTTCGAGTGTAGCACATTTTTTGAAAAAACGCTATATCCGATGAAAGTTTATACATTTTTTCTTGACAGGGGGGCGGCAAACGATTAAACTAAAAAAGGATTCTTATCGGCAGTTTTAAAGCCGCTGATTTTTCCAACATTTTCTCGCAGATAAACACCGAAAATTCAGGAGGTAAACCATTGTGACGGAGATCATCATTTCAGTCCTTGCGGGGCTGGTGGTCGGCGGCGCGGTTTGCTTCCCTCTCGGTATTCGCTACCGGAAGCAGGTATCCGAACGGGAAATCTCAAGCGCCGAAGAAGAGGGACGGCGCATCATCAACGAGGCGATAAAAAGTGCAGAAAGCAAGAAGAAAGAAGCCCTGTTGGAAGCAAAGGAAGAGATCCTGAAAAACCGCAGCGAACATGAGAAGGAAGTAAAGGAACGCCGGTCCGAACTGCAGCGGCAGGAAAACCGTTTACAGCAAAAGGAAGAGAACCTCGACCGCAAAACCGAGGCCATTGAGAAAAAGGAAGACGCCCTGGCCCAGAAGCACCAGCAGGTGGACCGGGAGACTGAGGAAATCAAAACCATTAAGCGCAGCCAGACAGAGGTGCTGGAGCGTATCTCCGGCTTCACCGCCGAGGAGGCCAAGCACTATCTCATCGAGCAGGTTGAGAGCGAGGTAACCCACGAAACCGCCCTGAAAATCAAAGAAGTGGAAGCCCGCATGAAAGAGGAGAGCGATACCCGCGCCCGCGAAGTGGTGGCGCAGGCCATCCAGCGCTGCGCGGCAGACTCCGTGGCGGAAATGACCGTCAGCGTGGTGGCGCTTCCCAACGACGAAATGAAGGGCCGCATCATTGGCCGCGAGGGCCGCAATATCCGCACCATTGAAACGCTGACCGGCGTGGACCTGATTATCGACGACACGCCGGAGGCCATTACCGTCTCCTGCTTTGAGCCGGTTCGCCGGGAGGTTGCCCGTCTGGCGCTGGAAAAGCTTATTTCCGACGGGCGCATTCACCCCACTCACATTGAGGAAATGGTGGAAAAGGCACGGCGGGAAGTGGATGCGGTCATCAAGGCCGAGGGCGAACGCGCCGTGTTTGAAACCGGCGTGCGCAATCTCCACCCGGAGCTTGTGAAGATGCTGGGTCGGCTTCATTACCGCACCAGCTACGGCCAGAACGTTTTGCAGCACTCCATCGAGGTCAGCCACATCGCCGGTATGATGGCGGTGGAGCTGGGCGCGGACGCGCAGGCCGCCAAGCGGGCGGGTCTGCTGCACGATTTGGGCAAGTCCGTGGACCACGAGATGGAGGGCACCCATGTGCAGTTGGGCGTGGAATTTGCCCGGAAGTACAAGGAAAAAGAAGACATCATTCACGCCATCGAGGCCCACCACAACGACGTGGAGGCCCATACGGTGGTGGCCTGCCTTGTGCAGGCGGCAGATGCGATTTCCGCGGCCCGCCCCGGTGCGCGGCGTGAGAATCTGGAGAACTACATCAAGCGTCTCCAGCAGCTTGAGGAAATTACCGGCAGCCATCCGGGCGTTGAAAAATCCTTTGCCATTCAGGCGGGGCGCGAGGTTCGCGTGATGGTGAAGCCCGACCAGATTTCCGAGGATGAGATGGTAATTCTGGCCCGGGATCTGGCCAAGAAGATCGAGGAAGAGATGGAATACCCCGGACAGATCAAGGTCCATCTGATCCGCGAGACAAAAGCAGTGGAATACGCGAAGTAACAAGCAAGCCCCCGGCCGTCTGGCCGGGGGCTTTTTGATTGGTTCCGCTGAACGGGCTTTATGGAAACGTTTAAAAAACCTTGCTGCTTAAAAATAAGATCAGG
>NZ_DALZCH010000028.1:4674-32764 GCF_031978065.1 Oscillibacter sp. | reverse complement strand
CACAGCTGGCTCGATCGCCTTTATTTTTCTTGCCACAACCGTCTGCAGCGCCACAATCGTCTGCGCTGCTGTCACGACAGGGTCGATACAGGTTTCTGGAAACGCCGAATGACCGCCTTCGCCGATGATTTTGATATCAAAGCGATCTGTGGCGCTGGTCAGAGCCCCTGACCGAACGCCAAACGTTCCCGTTGGGAAAGACGAGCTGAGATGCATTCCGTAAATTTCTGAAACTCCGCGTATAACGCCGGCTTTCACCATTTCCTCTGCACCGCCGGGCGGCAGCTCCTCTGCGTGCTGAAACAAAAAGCGAACCTCTCCATGAAGCTGTTCTCTTTTTTGAGACACCAGCACTGCCGCGGCCATCTGCATAGCAGTGTGTCCATCATGCCCACAAGCGTGCATCACTCCGTCTGTTTCGGATGCAAATAGCAGACCAGTCTCCTCCTGAATGGGAAGCGCGTCAATATCTGCACGCAATGCAATCACTCTGCCGGGCTGCGCGCCTTTGAGCGTGGCCACAACGCCTGTTTTGGTCGGTGTCGTAAGCTCCAGCCCCGGCACATTGCCCAGTTGTTCCAATATGTAATCCGTCGTCTGCCGCTCCTGAAACGAGAGTTCAGGTTTCTGGTGCAGATGGCGGCGCCACGCGATCATTTTTTCCTCTATCTCAAGTACTTCGGGTAAAAACACAGGCAGATTCCCCTTTCTTTAAAAAACCGTTCAAATTTTTGTCTCCGGCTCCAAATCAGTCCCAGAATCCCATGTAAGCTTTCTTTGTAAACTTCTGTGTATAGTTTTTTCTGATCTTCTTCGCTGCTGCGGCTCTATCCTATGAAAGGTGAATTGCCGTCATTGCCGTTGCGCGGACCGACATCACGAACACCAACCCCGGATGCACAAAAGCATCTTCTTTTTTGGTTGTAATTTCGCCCTGCTGGCTTGAATACTGGTCAAGCACTTTGCTTGGCCTGTTCCTTTGTCATAATCTGTGCTTTCTATTTTCCATTGAATTGTGAGAAGTGGAAAATGCTTTTTCACTTTGCTGCTATTTTACGGTAAATCGACAGTTTCAGCCAAGGATTATTGACAAGCAATTGATTAAAAGATAAAATATATTATACCTATTTTGTTGAAAATGTCAATTTTTATTCTCTGTTTTGTGTTTGAGTGCCTTTAAATACCTGCACAACCAATTATTTTTCAATTACAGGAGTGAACTTACCGAGCGCTAAATAGCTCGTGGCTCAGTATCTGGCAGATTGTCCTTCCGTCGGTCTAACTGGCGGGCATATTTTCGAACGGTTCTGAAACCGTGACCCGTCTTGCGGGAAGTATTCCGTGAAATTAGGTCTTTATGATGGTTGAGATCATTAATCGTATTGATTTGAGCTATTCTTAAGACCTTTTTCGTTTTCTTGAAAATGCCTATAATATGGAGGAGGAGGCGCCTGATCTGTGTTAAAAAAGTTGGTCGATGCCATACAGGGAAAAATTCCATTCGATCTTGTTATCCGAAACGTCAGGATTGTCAACGTATATCAGGACACGGTTTTGCCCGGCAGCATCGGCGTTGTGGACGGCCGCATTGCATTCACCGGCAGAATGGAATTCCCTTATATGGCAAAGGAGGAATACGACGGTCATGGGCAGTATGCGCTGCCCGGCTTTGTTGATTCCCATATGCATCTTGAAAGCAGTATGCTTACTCCGGCATATTTTTCGGAAATTGCGGTTTCCTGCGGAACGACAACAGTGGCCGCGGACCCTCACGAAATTGGGAATGTGCTGGGGCTGGAGGGTGTCCGGGCACTGGTCGCGCTGACTCGTGACCTGCCTCTGCGCGTTTTGATGATGGCGCCCTCCACCATTCCTTCTGCGCCCGGCTTTGAAGGCTCCGGCTGCGAAGTCGGTCCCGAAGAAGCTGCGGCGCTGCTGGATCTGCCGGGTATGTCCGGACTCGGGGAAGTTATGGACTTCAACGGCGTGGCAAATGGCGACGCCCGTATCCTTTCCGTCATTGAAACCGCAGCAGGGCGCGGGTGCATTTTGGATGGACATGCCTCCGTTCTAACCGGACGGAAGCTGCAGGCATTTCGCGCAACCGGCATTGACAGCGACCACACCACCGGCAGCGCCGAAAAGCTGTTGGAAGAGCTGTCTCTTGGATTTACGGTTCAGATACAGGAATCTATGCTCAGCGAGGAGCTTGTCAGCGCAATGAACACGGTTGCAATACAAAACCGAATCTGTTTGGTGACGGACGATGTTCCTCTGCCTCGTCTGATGCGTGAGGGACATCTCAACCATGTTGTGGAGAAGGCAATTTCATTGGGACTGGATTCACTCCGCGCCATCCGCTATGCTTCAATCAACCCGGCAGACCGGCTGAGACTTTACCGAGTGGGCGCGATAGCTCCCGGAATGACGGCGGACATTCAGCTGGTGGACGATCTTCTTCACCCTCATCCGTCGACGGTGATCTGCGGGGGAATTTTCGCGTTTGAAAACGGGAAATTTTTGCTTTCCTCTTCCCGTCCGCAAATACCGGATACGCTCTACCGAACCGTTCGCTGCGCGGCTGTGAAGCCAGAGGATTTCACTCCCACGCTGCACGTCCCCCCATCTTTTGAAGGCGGGACAGCTCTTGTAAACGTAATTCATCAGGACGGCGTTTCCATGCGAACTAAACGCATTCAAAGGTTGCTTCCGGTTTTGATGAAAAGCGGGCGTCCCATCCTGGACACCTCGTCGCTGTTTGAAATGGCCGTGTTTAACCGATATGGAAAAAAGCAGCACGGCATTGCCTTTATCGACGGGATGGAACATGTCCACGGCGCAGTGGCTTTAACTTATGGACATGATTCGCATAATCTTGCTGTCTTCGGGAACGGCGCAGCAGATATGGCGGTCGCTGCAAACGCTGTTATCAAAATGCAGGGGGGCATCTGCGCCGCCTGCGGCGAAAAAGTCACCACGCTGATTCCGCTTCCATTGGCAGGCCTTTTGAGTGAAGAGTCACCCGATATATTGCTCCGCGGGCTGGATGCCTTTCTTGCAGATTGCGAGAGAATGGGTTTTCATCACGCAAATCTGATGTCGTTTTTCACGATTATGCCGCTTGCGGTGTCGCCCGAAATAAAATGCACCGACATGGGGCTTGTGGATGTTGTAAATAAACAGTTTCTTCCGCTGATTGAACGAATTGAGGAGGGGTGCAAATGACAAAGAGAAAGCGCGCGTTTCTGCTGGCGCTTCCCGCATCACTCGCTCTACTGGTCTTTTTCATTATCCCCATGATATTTATTTTGGTGAAAACGCTTTTTACCAATGGCTTTTCTGATTTTTCCAACTTTTTTACTGACTCATTTTACCTGAATATTCTATGGACGACGGTTCGTGTCTCGCTTGTGTCCACATTGATTTCCCTCCTGCTTGGATATCCCACCGCGTATTATATGGCCCGAACTCATTCAAAGCTCAAAAACGTCATGATGGTGGTCATTCTGTTCCCCTTTTTGGTCAGCGCAGTGGTTCGCTCCTATGGATGGATGGTCATATTGGGATCTAACGGTCTGCTGAACCAACTGCTGCAGGCACTTGGGCTAATTTCGCAGCCTTTGAAAATTCTCAATACGGAAACCGCTGTCATTATTGGCATGATCCATCTGCTGATCCCTTATATGATACTATCTCTGGTGGGCATTTTGCAGAGCATTGATCCGAATGTCGAATATGCGGCCTATAGCCTGGGGGCAAATCCGGTTAAGACCTTTACCAAGGTCATATTTCCCCTTAGCCTGCCCGGGATAATTTCCGGCTGCGTGCTGGTCTTTACGATGAGCATGACCTCCTATGTGACGCCTAAGCTGCTGGGTGGTTCCAAGTTCCGCATGATGGCGACTATGGTCGTACAAGAGATCAACGTCAACTTCGACTGGGGAGCGGCTTCGGCCATCAGCTATATTCTTCTTGCTGTGATACTTGTCGTTCAAGTTGTCGTGGTCCTGTCCACATCCGGGTATATGAAACGAATGGGAGGAGGCAAAAATGCGTGAAAAAAGTGGAAACTGGCTTTGCCGGTTGATTGCCGTTCTGGTCATGCTGTTCTTGCTTGCCCCGCTGGCGGTCATTGTGATCGCCTCCTTTACGCCAACAGCGCTGATAACGTTTCCGCCGCAGGGTTTTTCTCTAAAGTGGTATTCTAATATTTTTCAATCATCCACCCATTTTATGGACGGGCTTGCCAACAGTCTGAAAATTGGCCTTCTGGCAACTGTTCTGGACATTTTTCTGGGTGTCACCGCTGCTCTTTCCATCTGCCGGTATGATTTCAGAGGCAAAAATGCACTTTTGAATTACTTTTCCTCTCCCATGTATGTGCCCAGTGTGGCATTGGCGTTCGTACTTCTTCAGGTCTACAGCCAGATCGGAGGAATTCCCGGTATGGCAAGGATTTTCATTGGACACTTTCTGATTATTCTTCCCTACATAGTTCGAAATACGGTTTCCGTTCTCCATGTGTTTAACTGGACGCTGGAGGATGCTGCCACATCGTTGGGCGCAAATCCAGCTCAGGTTTTCTTCAAAATCACCATTCCCATTGCCAAGCCGGGCATTTTGGCCGGCGCGTTGCTGGCGTTTTTGTACTCGTTTGATGAGGTTGCTTTGAGCAGTCTGCTTTCCTCGCCGAAGTTTATCACGCTGCCAATTCGGATTATGAACTATATGGAATTGACCTTTGACCCGACACTTGCGGCAATTTCGACCCTTCTGATACTGGTTTCTTTGATTCTCATTGTCTTGATGGAGAAATTTGTTGGGCTGGATATGTTTGTAAAATAAGACAGAAAGGCTGCGTTACGATGGCTACTTTGGAATTAAGAGATCTGACTAAGAAGTTCGGAGACTTTACAGCCGTTGATCATATGAATCTGCAGGTTGCTCAGGGAGAAATGATCGCGCTGCTTGGTGGAAGCGGCTGCGGAAAAACGACCACCCTGCGCATGATTGCCGGCTTTACCGAGCCATCTTCCGGGACGATCTATGTTGACGGAAAAGATATTGGTAAAACTCCTTCTTACAAGCGGAATGTAGGAATTTTCTTTCAAAATTATGCGCTGTTCCCCCATATGACAGTCTTTGAAAACGTCGCATTCGGCCTGAAACTGCAAAAATTGAAAGCATCGGAAATCCGTGAGCGGGTCGAAAACATTTTGTCTCTTGTAAAACTTACCAACCTTGATAAGCGCTATCCCCGGGAGCTATCTGGCGGTCAGCAGCAGCGGGTTGCTCTTGCGCGCGCGCTGATCACGCAGCCCGCAATTTTACTTCTGGATGAACCGCTCTCCAATCTGGATGCCAAACTCAGAGTGGAAATGCAGGTAGAAATCAAACGGATTCAAAAAGAACTCGACATTACTACCATCATCGTCACCCACGACCACGAAGAAGCCGTTTCCCTTGCAGACCGCGTTATCGTGATGAATATGGGGGAAATTTTGCAGATTGGAGCTCCCCAGGAAATATTTGATTATCCTTCCAGCCCTTTTGTTGCAGATTTTATGGGATTTTCCACTTTTCTGCACGGAACCGCAGTGCTTACCCCAGATGGAACGCGCGCAGTGGAGTGCAGCGGGCATACCATTTATGTCCCAAGCCAATCGGCCGATACATTGCAAATCGGTGCGTCATACATCCTTGCAATACGCTCGGAGAGCATGGAACTCGTGTCTTCCGACGATAATAACACTGTGTCCGGCAGAGTAAAAAATTCGACTTATAAAGGTCACTCCACCCGTTTGGAAATTGAAGGTTGCTTTTCCGAAACAATTTATCCGTCAGTCAATGAATATACGGAACCGGGCAATGGAAAAAAGGTGCTGGTACACCTCCCATCGGAGCGGATCTGTGTATATAAAAGGGAAAGATAATAAGGAGGAACTCAAAATGTCTAGGAAAGCAATTCCCGCCTTGGTCCTGGCCGGAGCCATGACGCTGGGCCTGGCTGCCTGCGGAGGCTCCGGAAGCACCGCATCCGGCAGTTCTGCCTCTGCAAGCATACCCGCATCCGGAGATACAAAGGATTTCGGCGGTGCAGAACTCGTCGTCGCAACCTGGGGTTGGGCCGAGGAGGGGTTGAAGACCCTGGCGGCAGATTTTGAATCGACCTATAACTGCACAATTGTCGTCGATCCCACCAGCGGAAACGGCGATCGCCTGAACAAGCTGATGGCAGAGAAAGACGCCCCTACCGCCGATGTGGCTCTACTTACTAAGAGTTTTGCAGAAACCGGCAATCAGGATGGCCTTTTTGAAACCATCGATCCCTCTATCGTGACTGATACGGGCAATCTTTATGATTTTGCGGTCAGCGCCGATGGCTACGGGCCCTGCTATTCCGTCTGCCGTTATGGCATCATGTATAACGCCGACGCACTTAAAAAGGCCGGTCTGGACGCTCCCACGTCTTATCAGGATTTGTTTGATGACAAGTACGCTGGTATGGTCGCGCTGCCTGATATGACCTCCACCGCCGGACCCTATATACTGGTGGCAATGGCCGAAGCCATGGGTGGCAGCCACGAGGATGTCTCCCCTGCAATGGAGCTGATGCAGCAGAAGAAAGACAATATTGATCTGTGGTACTCTACCTCCTCCGATGTTGTGAATGCCTTCACAACAGGTGAGGCCAACATTGCTGTTTTTATGGATATCAATATGCCCGGTCTGACGGAGAGCGGGCTGAACATGGTCTGGGTTGATGCTTCTGAGGGTTCTTTTGCCGCTCCTGCCACCGTTAACGTTGTAAAGGACTGCAAAAATCCCGAACTTGCACAGCTGTTTGTGGAATATATGATCTCCGACACCACACAGAATAAAATCGCTGAGGTCTTGGATGAGGCTCCCGTGAGCAAAAATGCCACCATGCCCGATGAGCTGAAGTCCTATCTGGCGTTCGGCGCGGATTCTGTGAATTCCTTGAAGGAATTTGACGATTCCTATATCGCCACTGCCAAGACCGATTGGATTGATACCTTCCAGAGAACCGTGAACATCCAGTAATCAAATTTGCGCAAAAGAGAAGAGACGCAAGGCACAGTGCTTTGCGTCTCTTCTCTTTTTCTATAATTTTACGAACGCTAGGGAATTCGGCATTGACTATAACAGCTCTCTGTGCGCTGCATGGCTGCGCAGGCTGCCTCATCAGGAAATACCGTTGCATTTCTCCGCAGCCAAATCATGTCCGATTTTGATCTGCCCTTGCCCTATGCGTCGTGCATGCATGAATTGATCCATATTGCTGGGCAAGCAGATTTTGGGTGTTTGGCTTCAGCAGCAGCTTTGCCAAAGTGCTTTCCAGACATTACTGACTTTTCTTATCCTTAATACGAAGCCCATACTTTGATATTATCCAGCCTTTTTGAACAATCACTTTCATTTATAGCATCTTCAGTTATCCTCTTCTGGATATATTCTGATAAATTTAGCAGTTCAATCCTCCTTCTTGGCATCTCCAATATAACATCAATCTTTAGAGAAATGAAATAACCAATACAAGAAAACCGCCTACAGAACCGTTAACTAGCCTTGTGGTTAGCGACAGCCTGCCGGGAACTGCTCAAAAAATCACCGCCACAGCTTCTGGCCACGGCGGAAGATAATCAGACGTCGCTTTGGTGATGCTGTCAGGTAGCGATTGCCCTGCCTTTAAATTAAAACTCCCCCGTGGGAGAATCGATCCCCACGGGGGAGTTGATTGTTTGCGCTCCATCCGTTCCATACGCTCGTCTATGGGCTTACATATAAAATCGTTTAAATTGGGCGGCTCACCGATTCCAGCACTATATCGGTGTATTCGATGCTTCCCAAATGACGTGGGTCGTTCGGATTGATGTGTCGTACTTGGGCGGTCAGCAACATTCGGATGTCGATTGGCACGTACGTTCCAGTGTCATCCTGTGCCAGCAAGTGCAGAACTTCCACCCGTCTTTTGGGATCCTCGATAGTAGGAGGAACATACCCTTCCTGCGTTTTTATAACCTCGGCGTTGAGAAACAACAAATCCGATAATCTTTCTCCGTGGTTTAGAAAATTCAAAAGCTTCCGTTCCTGATTATACGGAGGCTCTAGTGTTAGCGTAACCACAAATTGCCCGGTGTCCGGATCGTAAATATCAATAGCTAGATTGGTAATCTTCGAATACATGGGCGCACCCCATTCCCCAGTGTATTCAAGGGTTAAGCAATTCATTCTGCGTTCTGCAAAGAATATCCGAAACGCCCTAAGGGACGTCGCGGGATCTCGTCGTCTACGTGGAAAATTGCCATAAAAACAGAACAAGCCGGACGCCACATGGCATCCGGCTGCTCCGTAAGAGGATATGAACAATAGAAAAAGCTCTTGCAAGATTTATAATAAATGCACTCTGTTAAAATTATAAGCATGATTTTTAAATTCTGTGTAAAATTCCCCGGAGCCTACCATCCGGCAAGCTCCAGCGTAAATCCGCAGTCTTTATTTCTGTGTGGCATCCGGTCTTCCTTGCGGAAAAGTTTTGATATCTTCAACAATGATATCGGTGTACTCAACGCTATTAAAGCTGTATTTATCTCCTGACAGTTTTCCACGCACCTGAGAATCAAAATTCATGTGAATATCGGCAGGTACCCAAAGGTGGGAATTTGTGTCTCTGAGAGCGGCTCGTACAATTGCATTGCGTCTGGTTTTTTCGAATACCGCCGGCGGAACATAGTTGTTGGATGCGGGTAGAAAGGTAACATTTTGAAACAGCATAGACTTCGGTATTCCTTTATAGTTAACGATTTGGAGCAAGCCGATTTCAACATCTGTATTATCGTGGAATATGGACTTCCCATAATACTCATTCGTTTCACCATCATAGATATCTATATGCGGAATTTCGACTTTGTCAAACATGTATTATCCTACTCCTTTCATATCCATTGTATTCTATGCGCAGTCGTTTGGCATCCAGCGCAAACACCAAAAAGCCGCCCCGGTTTATTCCGCGGGCGGCACTTTTGCAAGCGTAATAGCGTTAAGCATATTTTTTACCTCTTTCTTTTAATCAATTTTTAGTCCGGCAGCGGCGCAAATGGCATTAACCGCCGGGTCTCCATTGGGCGGAAACGCTGTGCCACCAGTTCCACCGGCATAGGGAGGCGGAAGTTCCGCCTCCTCGAACAGGTAACCGTCAGATTCCTTGAGCTTATCCAGCGCCGCCTTGATTTCATCAGATTGGTTTTTGCCGTTCCCGGCCATGATCTTGTCCATGGTCTCCTACACAAGGCCGAGTTCTTTCAAAAACTCTGTTTTCATATCGCCTCTATCAACCAGGCGTTTTAGGTGATCTCCGTCACCTGTTGCTCTATCTCTTTAGGCCCGCAGGGTAGGCCGAATGGTACAAAAACAGCGCTCCGCGGGACGCTGCATTTAACAAAAATTAGTACTGCCGCAAAGTCTGGTTCACGCCGCATTGTGCCACTACTATTGTTTTTTGCATAAAATAGTTAAAAAATGTGGTTTGACTTGAAAGGAGTCCTATATGAAACGTTGTACTCCACTGGAACTGCCCGCTGTTCAAGTTGCTAACGAAAGCGCCATACCGCCCTTGATCTTTCAAATCCCCCCGGAGGAAGGGCGCGAGCGCCTGAATCATGCTCAGGATTCTCCCGTATTCAAGTGCCCCGCTTCTGTTTCCACTATACAGGTAGAAACTGGTAAGTACGGACTTGTGACGGTTAATTGTGTTCGACCCGAAAAGATTGTCGGGATTCCAACTGTAATATATTATCTGCACGGTGCGGGGTGGGTGTTTGGGAATTTTCATACGCATGATAAACTGGTGCGAGAATTGGCCTCCCGCACAAACTCCGTACTTTTCTTTCCAGAATATAGTCTGTCTCCCGAGGCGAAATACCCCACTGCCATTGAACAGTGCTACTCTATTCTCCAGCAGATCCCCCACATCGCTGCAAAGCTGAACTGGCAAGTTAACATGAGCACTCTCACTGTTGCTGGGGACAGCGTGGGTGGGAACATGGCAACTGTAATGACAATCCTCTCCAAATACAGGAACGGTTTGAAGATAGATAAACAACTGCTCTATTACCCGGTTACAAACGCTGATTTCAACACCTGTTCTTATCGCGAATTTGCCTGCGACTATTACTTATACCGTGCAGGAATGCAATGGTTTTGGAATCAATATACCACTTTCGCCAGTGATCGCCGCGGAATCACCGCTTCCCCCTTGTGTGCCTCGCTTGAGCAGCTCAGCGGCCTCCCTGCTGCTATGATCCTAAACGGAGAGGCAGATGTACTCAGGGATGAGGGTGAAGCCTACGCGCGAAAACTCAGAGCAGCAGGTGTGGAAGTGACAGCTATGCGCTTTCAAGCGATCATACATGATTTCGTTATGTTGAATGCCCTTGACGGCACAAAAGCCTGCCGCGCAGCAATGAATGCTTCAACCGAATGGATTAATCAGAAAAATAAAGGCGCAGAGTACACATGCTCTGCCGAAGTGTAGTTCATGCAAGCTTTTACATAGGCGCCACCGCCTTCAGGGCATGAAAAAACCACCGTAATGAAAGAAGGTGGTTTAATACTATTTGGCGGCGTCCTCGTCATACTCTCGGTCAGGGTCAAAGCCGAGCTGCCTTAGCACCTCTCGCTGTTCCTCGTTAAATTGATAGGTCACTGTGCGTCTCCTTTCTTGCTGCTGGTTTTCCATGCGGTAATGAGTTGCCCAGTATCAGGGTTAATATTTACCGTAGTGCCGACCCCGATAAATCGCTGGCTTCTAAGGCCGTCTTTATCTACCTTGATATACCCTCTTTCAGGGAGTGGTCAACGCATCTCAAACACCGCCCGGCGATAACCCGCACCGCACGGCCCGCTCTCCAAAATGCTTGGATGGTCTGGGGCGCTGTTGGCGTGGGCGAATATCTCCCAGCCGTCAGCGCCCGAATCGGACACGATAAAAAGGCACAGTAAACCAACCGCGCCGTCCCAGCGGGGCGGCGCTTGCCACAGGAGGAACTATGCACTGTCCGAAATGCAAAAAAGATATACCGGATGATGCAGTGCTCTGCTACTACTGCGGCAAGGTGCTCATCCGCAAGGAGCAGAAACGCATAAAGCGCCGACTTGCAGATATGATCAACCTCACCCTGCAGGATGTTTATGACATTTGGACAGATAAAGGCTACCCAAAGCTCACAGACAAAGGAAAGGAAACATATGATGACCTGAAGCACCTTCGTTGGTATGTCTCGGAATATACCCTTCTCTGAGAAGGCCCCCCAAACTTGAAAGTTTGGAATATACTTTCTTTGAATTCTCCCGCATTTTGATATTGAGGTTCTTTCAAAGAAAGATCGTTTGCTGAAAGCTCCATATATCCACCGTATTTCAAGCTTGGTTTTCTGAAAAAGCCTGTCACGACGGCCACGCACCGGTTAACCGTTTGCTTATCTCTATAGGTCCCATTTGCTTGTTTTCCTAATGCGTAGTCTTGAAAAAATGCTTTCAGCATCTCCTTTTTATGCCGAATATATGCTCCACTCCAAAAGTTTCGTACTGCTTAATCAGGATGTAATTTAACACGGAACAGACATGGTGCAGCTTCTTTCTTCCATCACTGGTTATGGTTATGGTTATGGGTATACACACGCCTTGCGTATAGGCATCGATATAATTGTGCAGCGAAGTAAAACGGACAATCACATAATACTGGTTTTTAATTACAACAAAGCAGCTGGAATATGCCTTGCCATCCTCCAGCGACAATCGGTGTTCATAGACAGCATAGTGATACGATCCCCTTCATTCGTGTGTTCTGCGGTTGCTCGCAGCTTCAAATTTGTAATTGACATAACAATTTCCTCCATATTTTGTATTTAAAAAGATAACTTTTCAACAAAATTATACAGGTTCGTATGTCAACTGAAAAACAGTCAAATGGAGATCCTTCTGTCAGTGTATCGCCTGACAGAAGAAATCCCTTAATGCCGTGGAACTTAAAAATCTACAAAACCGCCACTTTTTCAATTTGTGTTCCAGTGATAGGTCACCGAGTAGGTGATGTTGCTTTTGTTATACATGCAGTCGTGATTGGTGTAATAATACATCTCCAGCTGGGTGTACACACCTGCGCCAAGGCTGCGGGTGAAGGTGATTCCGTTTGAGGTAGTGCCATAGTCCAGCTGATCCCACTGGCCTGTCAGCTTGTTGTATCCGCGCACTCTGCCGAAGTCAGAACCACTGTGACCGCTGACCGGCGGTACGGTGAAGGTATATTCCGTGATGGTGGCACCCTCAATGCCATTTTCCAGAATTACTGAGTCGGGACCGGTGAGCGTCATGCCGCCATTGCCGTTTGAGTCAGCCACAAAGAACACAATCGCCCTCCGAGCTGTAGCAGATGAAACCGTGGGAGGGATAGGGACAGTCGCGGCAGCTTGGGAACGGTCCGCGAGGGCGTTCCTCCGCCTGCGGTCTGCCGACTGTCACAAGGCTCTCCGAATCATAACAGGCCGTTTGCTTGTTTCGCTTGTATCTCACCAGCATGATTTTTCCTTTCCAGAAAACAAAAAAGCCGGAGAATAAAAGTGCATTTCTGCACTCCGATTCTCCGGCCTTAGTGATTGTTCTCTTATTTTATTGTTGGCTATCTATGAAGGACGCCGCTTTCCTTTCAGCTTCTCTGCCGTGTCAGAGAGGGCGTTGATGTTATTAATGGGGGATGCGCAGTTCGCTCTGCTAACTTGCTCTATTGAGCAAAAAACCGTGGGTGTGGGTTCAAATCCATGGATACATCAAATTTACCTCTATGATACCCAGGAAATCGAATTTTTTTTGACGGGTATTTTCGAGGTAAAAAAGCCCTGAAAATCCGAATGTCATGCGGTTTTCACCGCATGACATCCAAATTTGGTTTTACTTATGGTGCCGGTGGCCGGACTCGAACCGGCACGCTGTCGCCAGCGGTGGATTTTGAGTCCACTACGTCTACCAATTCCATCACACCGGCAGGTGTAACGGGAGTATTATAGCACAACCCCACGAAACGTTCAAGAGGATTTTCGCATTTTTTTAAGATTACAAAGCGCACCCGCCGCGCAGAAAAACGCCGGAGGAACGACAGTTCGTTCCCCCGGCGTTTGTTTGCCGTTTACGGTGCGAGCAAATAGGACTTGCCATCCTCCGTCGTCCCCGGCTGGGCCAGCACCGGCACCAGTTCCGTATCCTTGCTGACGGCGGCAAGCCGCGTCCGCAGGGAGTCCAAAGCAATCCCATCCCCGGAGACATAGACCCGGTCCATCAAGGGCGCAATGTCCTCCAGAGACTGGCCGGATACATCGGCAAGCATCGAGGCGGGATCAGCCGCCTCGGGCGGCAGCATAATAGACAGCTTCACATCGTACTCCGCCAAAGCCAATTTCAATTGGGTCAGAAACGCGTTGATTTCCTGACGCAGACTGGCCGGCCGGCCATCCGCCGCAGGGCCATAGTCAATCTTGTTCAGCTTTCCCGCGGTAGGATAGCTCACGTCCGTCAGAAGAACTTCGTCAAATCCCGCCGCCGCGCAGGCGGTGGCCAAATCAACGAGATATTGCCGCGCTCCCTCCTTTGAGGGGTCCAGCCATCGGTCGTTGTTCCCGTCGTAAAAAACATAACCGCCGGTGTTTTTCAGGCTCCTGCCCGCAAGATCTGCGCTGGAGGCAACAGAATCCCGGAAGCAGGCAATTTTGGCGACGGCATAAACGTTCTCGTCCTTCAGCATATCTCCCAGCGCCGCAGCGGAGCCTTCCACGGTCTTCACCGCCGACGGCGGCGCGGCCTGAGAATCAATATAAACCAAGCCGTCCGTATCCTTCACGGTATATACCGCGGCGTTATACGCCCCGCCAGGGGAAACTGCGGCCCAAGCGGCTTTCCAGTCGGTCAGCGGGCCCACCGAAAGCACAGCGGCCTGAATGCTTTTCTGCTCCGGCTCCTCAATGGTAAAGCTTGCATCGCCGGGTTCATCCGCCGATGTGCTGCCGGAGCCCTCAGGCTGATCTTTTGAAAATTGCGGCAGGTCCAGCCTTGGGTGGTCAGAATCGTCGTAGACCACGTACTTTTGCAGCCGAATCACCGCCAAGGCCCCCAAAATCACCAGCACCAGCAAAACCGCCAGCAGGATTTTCCATTTGGGGCCTTTTCCATGGTAGGTGCTGTATCCTCTCGGTCCCCCCATAGTGTTCCTCCTCCGAAGTTTTTGCTCAGTCCCCGATGGCGTCCATCAGAGCCACGCGGCGGGCGTGCCGTCCGCCCTCGAAGTCGGTATTCAAAAAGACCTTTACCATTTCCAGCGCCAGCATTGGCCCTGTAAAGCCCGCACCCATGGCCAGCATATTGGCGTTGTTGTGCTGGCGGCAAAGCCGGGCCTGCATCGTGTCCGCACAGTGGGCGCAGCGAATCCCCTTCACCTTATTGGCGGCGATGGAGATGCCGATGCCGGTGGTGCAGATGACAATGCCCTGCTCGCATTCGCCGGAGGCCACGGCCCGGGCCGCCGCCTCGCCGAACACGGGATAGTCGCAGCTCTCCGTGGAAAAGCACCCAAAATCGTGGCACTCATACCCGTTCTTCTCCAACTGCTGTTTGATTTTTTCCTTCAGCTCAAATCCGCCATGGTCAGCGCCCAGTGCGATTTTCATAAAAACTCCCTCGCATTCATTGGTTTGGCGGCATGACGCGCGGGCCCCGACGCGGCAAATGCCGCGTCCCGCGCCCCGGCCCACCGGAGGGTGCAATGCACCTTTTGTTCATCTTACACGCAATTGGAGAAATTTGCAAGACATCCCTTACAGTGCTTGCCAGACGGGCCGCTGCTTTTCAAAGGTGCAAAAGCGGGTAAAGCCACACTCCCGCAACAGAGCCTGCCCCTCTCGAATCCCTTTGCCCACGTCCGTGGGACGGTGAGCGTCGCTGCCCAGCGTAATCAGCTCGCCCCCAAGGCCGCGATACAGCTTCAGCCATTGTGCGTCGGGAAGAAAGCGACTGCCCCGGGTGGTGTTCACCTCAATGCCCTGACCGCCCTGAATCAACGTCCGCAAAATCTCCTCCAGCTCTGCGCCATAGCCGTCCAGACTGATGTGAAAGCCCCGGTAATCGTTCATATACCGCAGGGGCAGCGTCATGTGGCCCAGCACGGTGAATTTTCCCCACCGGGCCATTTTCAACAGGTTGCCAAGATAATCCTCAACCTCGGCATAGCAGGTTTTCTCGTCCGGCTCCTGTATCCACCCGATATCCTGAAGCCCAAACCGCTCGGAGAGCATATGGACGGAGCCGATGATAAAATCCAGCTCTGGCATACCCGCAAGCAGCCGCTCCGTCCGGGCCTCGTCCACCTGCGCGTCTCCCAGCTCCAGACCCAGCCGCAGCTTCACCGGACCGGACCATCTGGCGGCGGCTTCTTCATATTCCTTCGTCAGTGCGCCCCAGTCAAATTCCTCCAGCGGAATGACCGTACGGGGCTTCACCGGCTCAAAATGGTCGGTAAAGCAAATTTCATCCAGCCCCGCCTCCGCAGCGGCGGCGGCCATTTCCAGCATAGGCGCGGTGCTGTCGGGGGAGACGCGGGAATGGGTGTGGTAATCGGCCAGATACATGGAACGCCTCACTTTTTGTATTTCTTAAAAAACTTCTTGCGGTCCTCGTCATTACTGTCGCCCATGGACTCGGCAAACTTTACAAGGGCCTCCTTCTGGGCTTTGTTCAGGTTTTTGGGAGTTTCGATGTAAACGGTGACATACTGATCGCCCCGGCCCCGGCCGTTCAGTAGGGGAATCCCCTTGCCCCGCAGACGGAAGGTGGTGCCGGTCTGGGTGCCCTCTGGCAGGGTGTATTTCACCTTCCCGTCGATGGTGGGAATCTCCAGTTCTGCCCCCATCACCGCCTGTGCAAAGGTGACAGGTGCTTCGCACAGCACGCTGTTGCCCTCCCGGCGGAACAGCTCATGGGGCTTCACCGTGATGGTGATCAACAGGTCCCCGGCGGGGCCGCCGTTTTTGCCCGCATGGCCCTGACCACGGATGGACATGGTCTGGCCGTCGTCAATTCCGGCGGGAACCTTCACCTCAATCGTGTGGCGGCTGCGAATCATGCCGGTTCCGTAGCACTCCTTGCAGGGCTGATGGATAATGCGGCCCTTTCCGCCGCAGCGGGGGCAGGGGCCGGTGGACGCAAACACGCCCAAAGGCGTCTGCTTGCGGGTCTGCACCGTGCCGCTGCCATGGCAGTCGGGGCAGATTTCCGGGGTGGTCCCCGGCTCGCAGCCGTTGCCCTTGCAGGTGCCGCAGGTTTCGTACCGCTCCACCGTCACCGACTTGTCGCAGCCAAAGGCCGCTTCCTCAAAGGACACGGACACAGCCTGACGGATACTCTCGCCCCGCTGGGGCGCGTTGGGGTTGGCCCGGCGCTGTTGTCCGCCAAAGCCACCGCCAAAAAAGCTGCCGAAAATATCCCCCAGATCGTTGAAGTCAAAGCCGCCCGCACCACCGTAGCCCCCGCCGAAATTGGGGTCCACGCCGGCGTGACCGAATTGGTCGTAGCGGCTCTTTTTATCTGCGTCGGACAAAACCTCATAGGCCTCGTTGACTTCTTTAAACCGGGTTTCCGCCGCCCCGTTTCCGGGGTTCAAATCGGGATGATTCTCCTTGGCAAGCTTCCGGTATGCCTTTTTAATCGCGTCCTCAGACGCGTCCCGGGCAACGCCCAGAACTTCGTAATAATCACGTTTTTGATCTGCCATACAGTGCTTAAGTCCACGAATCCTCTCCGCCACTGCGGCGGACAAGCTCCGCTTCCTTATTCCTCCTCTCCGTCCCGCGCCCTCGGCGCAGCGCCTTGGGTCGGGCTATACGGGGTATGCGGAGCCGCCGCTATGGCCGCTCCGCATTCCATTGACTTGTTACTGATTGCCGTCCTTTTTGTCCTCTTCATCCACGACCTTATAGTCCGCGTCGTAGTACTGGCCCTGCTGTCCGCCTGCGTCGGGACCCGCGCCGGGCTGCTCGCCCTGCTGGGGACCTGCCTGCTGATAGAGCTTTTCGCTCACGGCATAAAATGCCTGCGTCAGTTCCTCGGTAGCGGCCTTGATGGCGGCGCTGTCGGTCCCCTTGAGGACCTCCTTCAGCTTGTCGATGCCGGACTGCACCTTGGCCTTGTCGTCGGCGGGAATTTTATCGCCCATTTCATTCAGGGTCTTCTCAGACTGGTAAACCATCTGGTCGGCCTGATTGCGGGTTTCCACTTCCTCTTTCAGCTTCGCGTCCTGAGAGGCAAACTGCTCCGCCTCGTGCACGGCCCGCTCAATATCGTCCTTGCTCATGTTGGTGGAGGAGGTGATGGTGATATGCTGCTCCTTGCCGGTGCCCAAATCCTTGGCGGAGACGTTGACGATGCCGTTGGCATCGATGTCAAACGTGACCTCAACCTGAGGCACGCCGCGGCGGGCAGGGGCGATGCCGTCCAAATGGAAGCGGCCGAGAGACTTGTTGGCGGCTGCCATCTCGCGCTCACCCTGCAACACGTTGACCTCCACAGAAGTCTGGTTGTCAGCGGCGGTGGAGAACACCTGGCTCTTTTTCACGGGGATGGTGGTGTTGCGGTCGATCAGCTTGGTGAACACGCCGCCCATGGTCTCGATGCCCAGGGACAGGGGTGTCACGTCCAGCAGCAACAGACCCTTCACGTCGCCGGTAAGAACGCCCGCCTGAAGCGCCGCGCCCATGGCCACGCACTCGTCGGGGTTGATGCCCTTGAAGGGATCACTTCCGGTAAAGCTCTTTACAGCGTCCTGCACGGCGGGAATCCGGCTGGAGCCGCCCACCAGCAAAACCTTGTTCAGCTCCGAAGGCTTCAGGCCCGCGTCAGACATGGCCTGCCGCACGGGACCCATGGTGGCGTCCACCAGATGGCTGGTCAGCTCGTTGAACTTGGCCCGGGTGAGCGTCAAGTCCAGATGCTTGGGGCCGTTTGCGTCGGCGGTGATATAGGGGAGATTGATGTTGGAGCTGGTGACGCCGGAAAGCTCCACCTTGGCCTTTTCGGCGGCTTCCTTTAGCCTCTGCATGGCCACCTTGTCGCCGGAGAGGTCCACGCCGTCGCTCCGCTTAAACTCGCCTACCAGATACTTCATGACGCACTCGTCAAAGTCGTCGCCGCCCAGCCGGTTGTTGCCGGCGGTGGCCAGCACTTCGATCACGCCGTCGTCAATTTCCAGAATGGACACGTCGAAGGTGCCGCCGCCCAGATCGTACACCATGATTTTCTGGGCGTGCTCCTTGTCCGCACCGTAGGCCAGCGCGGCGGCGGTGGGCTCGTTGATAATACGTTTGACCTCAAGGCCCGCGATTTTGCCCGCGTCCTTGGTGGCCTGACGCTGGGCGTCGGTGAAGTAGGCGGGAACGGTAATGACCGCCTCGGTGACGGAGCTGCCGAGATACGCCTCGGCGTCGGCCTTCAGCTTTTGCAGAATCATGGCGCTGATTTCCTGAGGAGTGTAGGCCTTTCCGTCAATGGTGACCTTGTGGTCGGTGCCCATCTCCCGCTTGATGGAAGAGATGGTGCGGTCCGGGTTGGTGATGGCCTGACGCTTTGCCACCTGACCCACCATACGCTCACCGGTCTTGGAAAACGCCACCACGGATGGGGTAGTGCGGTTACCCTCGGCGTTGGCGATGACGATGGCCTCGCCGCCCTCCATCACCGCCACGCAGGAGTTGGTGGTACCCAAATCAATTCCGATTACTTTAGACATAATGAATTCCTCCTATATCGAAACATAAAAAATTACAAATCCGGCAAATTTAATTGGCCACGCGGACGGTGGCAAAGCGCAGAACCTTATCGCCCATCATAAAGCCCGCCTGAAACACGTCCGCCACAACGCTTTCGCCCAATGTCTCGTCGTCGATATGCATGACGGCATTGTGCCGGTTGGGGTCAAAGGGCTGGCCCAGCGCTTCCATCTCGGTGACGCCCAGCTTTAAGAGCACCTCTTTGTACTGGATGAAAATCATTTCCAGACCCTTTTTGTGAGGGGACTCGTCGTCGCCTCCGGCCTGCATGGCCCGCTCCAGATTGTCGTACACGGCCAAAAAGGCAGTGACGGTGTCGGCCTTGGCGTCCTGATAGATGGACTCCTTCTCCTTGGCGGTGCGCTTGCGGTAGTTGTCATATTCGGCGCTCAGGCGGGTAAACTGGTCTGTAACGGAGGCAAGCTGCCTTGCCGCCAGCTCCGCAGCCTCCATTTGCTCCCGGGTGAGCGTATAGGTCTTTTCCTTTTTCTTAGGCTCCTTCCGGGGCTTTTCGTTCTTTCCGGGAGCGTCCTGCGAAGTCTCCTCCGTCTCGGGGGGAAGGGTCTGCTCCGCCTCCTGCTCCGGGGTCTGATCAATGGGCTCTTTCTTTTCCTCGCTCACGTCTTTGTGTCCTCCTTCTTGGAAAGTAAATCCTTCTTTCCAAACATTCGTGCCATACCTTCGGCAAAATAGCTCAGCCGCGCGGTCACGGCGGCGTAATCCATACGTGTGGGGCCCACCACGCCGATGAGGCCCCGCAAATCGTCTCCGATGTCGTAGCTTGCAACCACCACGCTGGTGTCCATCAGCGCGCGGCTGACGTTTTCCGGCCCGATGAGAATTTTCATGGGGGCATTTTCGTCGGGGGAGGGGAGATCTGCGTCTTCGTCGCTGAGATAGCTCATAAGCTGGTGTGCTTTATCCGCATCCCGGAATTCCGGAAGCTTTAAAAGCCGACTGGCCCCCACGGTCTGCACCTCCCGGCGACCCGCCTCGTCCAGCACGTCTGTGGCATAGGCCACGGTCTGGCTCAAGGGTAAAAACACCTTGGGGGAAAGCTGATCCGTCATGTGCAGCAGCCGCTCGTTCATCTCGTCGGCGGAACTGCTGGTAAAATGGGTGTTCAGCAAATGGGCAAGCGCCGGTATCTGATCCGCGTCCAGCTTTAGCTGAAGCCGGAGCAACTGGCTTTTCACCCGGTTGTTTCCCATCATCATCACAACGATCAAACTCTCGTCGTCCACAGGAATCAAATCAAAATGCTTGGCAAAAAATTTTTTCCTTCCGGCAGTGGCTGTGTATACGGGATAGCCCGCCAGCGCGCTGACCGCCTTCCCGGCCTGAGAAACAGCCCGGTCCAGCTCTTCCATTTTTAGGTGAAGCGCCGCGTTCAGCTTCTCCGTCTCCGCCACGCTGAGCTTTTGCCGCTCCATCAGCTCGTTGACATACAGTCGATAGCCCTTGGGCGCGGGCACCCGTCCGGCGGAGGTGTGGGGCTGCTCCAAATAGCCCAGCTCCACCAAATCCGCCAACTCGTTGCGGATGGTGGCGGAGCTGACGGAGCCTCCCATCTGGGTGGCAATGGCCTTTGAGCCCACCGGCTCGGCAGTGGAAATATAATCCTCCACGACCGCCTTCAGTATTTGCTTTTTTCGGTCTGTCAAATCCATAATCCGCTCCTTACCAGAACGGTAAAACAAAGATTAGCACTCATTAGTTCCGAGTGCTAAAGCGAGTTTACCACCACGCAAAACGAATGTCAATGGATGGATATAAACAAATTGTAAATTCAGGCAAAACCCTTCGTTTTGCGGACGCCGCGGTCATTCGCGGGGCTGCATGGACGCAGGGGGCGCGCCTGCGAGAAACACAGTTCTTTTTAAGTAAGTGCTTTAAAAAACGCAAAAGCGTCCCGTGTCCGCTTTCACAGACCGGGACGCCTATTTTAACTAATTTTCGGAAGTCTGGGCAGCCTCCCAGCCTTGCAGCAGCGCCCGCGCCGCTTCTCCGCTGGGTGGCAAATCGGTCAGATGCAGCAAATATCCGGCGGCATCCCGCCACTGCGATGCGGAATACGCCTCCTGCGAAAACTCCAGCGCCGCCCTTACCGCGCGGCGCTGAAAACTCTTTTCCCGCAAATCTGAAAGATAATTGCAGCCTGTGCGCCTTGCCAGCACCTCTAAAAGCTCCTCTTCTTCCGGCATAACCTCACCCCTCGCCAAAAGTGTATTTATTTATTCTAATAATACTATATTACTCGCTAAAAGTAAATAATATTATTCTATTGGTCTGTAACGCAGTACTCTTTGTTTTGATAACATTAAGGATAAATAGGAAAGTATCCTAATTTGCGGAGGAGGGAGGGATACCGCTTGCGGGAAAAATATCGGGAAAACTACCGGCTTCTGGGGCTGAGAATTGCTTATTACCGGAAGGTACGGGGCTATACGCAGGAGCAACTGGCGGAAATGATCGGCAAAAGCTGGTCGTTTCTCAGCCAAATTGAGGCCAACAACGGCGCGAGGCTGAAGGGACTTTCCCTGGAGACGCTTTTTTCCATTGCCGAAGTGCTGCAAGTTCCGGCGGGGCGCTTGTTTGACCAGGACTGAGGACGGAATAACGAAGGCAATGCGGCACAATTTACCGCCTTGGTCTTCACATGCAAGCATCAAACAAGATCAAGGCAGGCAAAAAGGCAGGCCCAAATCTTTTGATTTGGGCCTGCCTTTTCTTGTGACAGAGTCTTTGGGATACTCTTACGCGTTGGGAGCGGGAGCGGCAGTCTGCGCGGCGGCGGCAGCCTCAGCGGCGGCCTTGGCCTTGTCAGCCTGTGCCTTTTTAACGGCCTTGTACTTTTCCTTCTCCTCGGGCGTTGCGATGGGCAAAATGCAGTCGCGGGGGCAAACCTTGGTGCACATCTTGCAGTTAATGCACTTGGCGTAGTCAATCGCGGCCACGTTGTTGGTCACATGGATGGCGTCCTTTTTGCACTCCTTCTCGCAAAGGCCGCAGCCAATGCAGGAGTTGGCGCACACGCTCATGGCCACCTTGCCCTTGTCCTGATTGATGCAGGCCACATGGACCTTCTTGGACACAGGGACGGAGATAATCAGCTTACGGGGGCAGGCGGTGGCGCAGGCCATGCAGTCGGTGCACTTCACAGGGTCCACCACGGCGCAGCCGTTGGGCGCGATGTGCATAGCGTCGAACTGGCAGGCAGTCACGCAGGAGCCAAAGCCCAGACAGCCGAAGCCGCACTCCAGCGGACCGGCAGCTACCTTCATGGCGGAGACGCAGTCCAGCACGCCACGGTATTCAAAGCGCTTCTTCGCGGCGGTTCCGCCGTTGCAGCGGACAAAGGCCACCTCTTTTTCGGCGCTGCTGGATTCCACGCCCATAATGGCGGCAATTTTTTCCGCGCTGGCCGCGCCGCCCACGGGGCAGGCATTGACGGGCGCGCTGCCGTCCAGAATGTGGCCCGCACAGTCGGAGCAGCCCGCATAGCCGCAGCCGCCGCAGTTTGCGCCGGGAAGGGCGTCCACAATTTCAGGAAGCCTGGGGTCGGTTTTCACGGCGAAGACAATGGACGCCACTGCCAGAATGACAGCAAAAATAGCACCCAGAATGCTCAACACCAGAATGGCATAGACAATATTCATGATTTCTCCTCCTTAACCGAAGACGTTCGCACCGGAGAAGCCCATGAACGCCAGCGCCATCAGGCCGGCGGTAACCAGCGCGATGGGAAAGCCCTCAAAAGCTTTTGGGGGATCAGCGAACACAAGACGCTCCCGGATGCTGGCAAACAGCACGATGGCCAGCAGGAAGCCCAGACCGCCGGTAATGCCATACACCACGGACTCAATAAAATTGTAGCCGTTCTGCACGTTCAGCAGGGCAACGCCCAGCACGGCGCAGTTGGTGGTAATCAGCGGCAGGTAAATGCCCAGCGCGGTATACAGGGCGGGGAGGGACTTCTGGAGAAACATCTCCACAAACTGCACCAGCGCGGCGATGATCAGAATGAACGCCACGGTCTGCATATACGCAAGGTTCAGAGGAACCAGCAGATATTCATTGGCGAGCCAGGTGAACGCGGAGGCCAGGCCCATAACAAACGTGACGGCCACGCCCATGCCGATTGCGGTGTCAATCTTTTTGGAAACGCCCATAAAGGGGCAGATCCCGAGGAATTGGGCAAAAATGAAGTTATTGACCAGAATGGCGCCCAGCGCAATGGAAAAGATTTCTTTCATGGCTTACTTTTCCTCCTTTGCAGCCTTTTTGGGCCGGTTCAGCGCCCACTGCATGGCGGCAATCAATGCGCCCAGCACGAGGAAGCCGCCCACCGGCAGCGTCAGCACGCCAATGGTCTGATAGCCCGCGGGCATGATTTGAATGCCCGCCAGAGTGCCCGCACCCAAGAGCTCGCGGATGATGCACATGGCCAGCAGCACCAGCGTGTAGCCAAGGCCCTGAAACACACCGTCCAGCGCGGAGGCGGCAATGCTCTCTTTGGAGGCAAAGGATTCCGCGCGGCCCAGAATGATGCAGTTCACCACGATCAGAGGGATAAACACACCCAAAGACGCGGCAATGGCGGGCAGAAATGCCTGCAGCAGCAGATCCACGCAGGTAACGAAACCTGCGATGACCACCACGTACATGGCAATACGGATTTTATTGGGAACGATTTTCCGGATAGCGGAAATAACGACATTGGAGGCGGTCAGAATCAGCAGCACGGATACGCCCATGCCAAGGCCGTTTGCAATCGAGGTCGTGATGGCCATGGTAGAGCACATACCCAGAAGCTGCACCAGCACGGGGTTGTTGGTAATGACGCCCTCTTTTAACTGTTTACCGATGTTCATTGTTCAACTCCCCCTTTCTCAGCCCATCGCGGCGGTCACGGCAAGTGCGCCGTTCACGCCGCCGGTGACGCCCTTGGTGGACACGGTGGCGCCGGTAATGGCGTCCACATTGCTGCCAACTGTCAGATCGCCGTCCGTATGGCTCATGCCAACAAACTGCTCCAAAACGCCCACGCCGCTGCTGGGCAGCGGATCGTTGTTCATCACCTTCGTGCCGATGCCAGAGGTTTCGGCATGAGAGACGATGGATACGCCGGTGACGCTGTCCTCCGCGTCCACGCCCACCATCATCACGATGGTACCCTGAGAGCCGCTGGCGGCCATCTTCACGGCGTAGCCCGCGTCGGCCCCATCAGACCCGATGACCTGATAAATCTCGGTCACCTTGGCCTTATAGGTTGCAGCGGCGGCGGTCATTTCGTCTGTAATCTCCAGCGCTTCGGAAAAAGTGCTGTTGGGATCGGCCACCACGGCGGACATAGCCGCCACGGTCTTAGCCTTGTTGGCGGCGGTAATATTGGGCTCGGTCACCTGATTGACAAGGCCCAGCAGTCCCGCCACGATGATGCAGGTGATAGTCAGGGTGAACGTCAGGACCAAAATGTACTTAGGGTCCATCTTCATTTTTTCCTTGCTTTTCACTTGTTCGCTCATTTCGAAGCCGCCTCCTTCTTATCGGATTTGACGACGCCGAAGCGCTGAGGCTTCACATACTTGTCGATGAGGGCGGTCAGCAGGTTCATCACCAGTATGGAGTAGCACACGCCCTCGTTATAGGAGCCGAAGTAGCGGATAAACACGGTAATCAGGCCGCAGCCGATGCCATAGATCAACTGGCCCGTGGGGGTGACGGGAGAGGTCGCGTAATCGGTCGCCATGAAAAACGCGCCCAGCAGCAGTCCGCCGCCCAGCAGGTTGAACAGCATCCACGTAATCGCATCGTTCCCACGGGGGAAAATCAGCGTCAGAACAACCACGGTGGCGATGTAGCTCACCGGGGTCTGCCAAGAGATGACCTTGCGGGCCAGCAGGTAAATGCCGCCGGCAATGAGCATCAGGGCGGAAATTTCGCCGATGGACCCGCCGATGCGGCCCAAGAACATATCCGTCATGGTGACGCCGCTGTCCAGCAGTCCCTGCAAATTATTGGTATGGAGATAGGCCATGGGGGTGGCTGCCGTCACCGTGTCGGCGTTAGAGCCGAACAGGTGAGAGGTGGCCTGAAACTTCGCCCAGGTAGTCATGTTCCCGGCAAAGGAGGCCACCATCATGGCACGGCCCACCAGAGCCGGGTTTACAAAGTTCTTGCCGATGCCGCCGAAGAGCTGCTTGGCAACCACGACGGAGAAAAAGCTGCCCACGAACAGTGCAAAATAGGTCACGCCAACGGGGCAGACGAATGCCAGCAGCATACCCGTAACCACTGCGGAGAGATCGCCAACGGCCTGGGGCTTCTTCAGAAGCTTGCGGTACGCCCATTCCCACCCCATGCAGAAAATCACGCTGGCGCAGGTCACCGTCAGTGCCCGAAGACCAAACGCCCACACAGCGTAGGCAAGAGCGGGCAGCATCGCAATAATCACGTCCAGCATAATGGAGCGGGTGTTTTCCGCGGCGCGGATATGGGGAGAAGACGTGGCGATCAGCTTCAGATTTTTATAGTCGGTCATCTCTCACGCCTCCTTCTTCTCTGTCTTGTCCGCCAACGCGGCGGCTTTTTCGGCGGCTGCCTTGTCGGCGGCCGCTTTATCCTTCACCAGCTGCTTGCCGGTTTTAAACATATGAGTCAGATGAATCCGGGCAGGGCAGATGTAAGAGCACGCGCCGCATTCCATGCAGTCCATTATGTTGGCGGCGTTCAGCTCCTCAGTCATTCCCTTGGACGCATACTGATACATGAACAGGGGTTCCAGCTTCACCGGGCAGACGGAAACGCACTTGCCGCAGCGGATGCACTGGGGATGCTCTACGGTCTGCTCTTCGTTTTCGCAGAACGCCAAAACCGCGCCGGTACCCTTAGCCACCGGGATGTCCGCGGTGTACTGGGCCATGCCCATCATGGGGCCGCCAGCGATCAGCTTATATGTACCGTCCTTCAGTCCGCCGCAGGCGTCCAGCAGGTTTGCCACGGGGGTCCCGATGGGGCACTCCAGATTCTTCGGGTCAATCACACCGGAGCCGGAGACAGTAACCACCTTGCTCACCACGGGCAACCCCTGAGTTATGGCCCGGTAGATGGCGCAGGTGGTGTTGATGTTGAACACGGCGCAGCCGATGGCGGAGGGCAGTCCTCCCGGAGGAACCTGCTTGCCGGTAACGGCCTGGCAGAGCTGCTTTTCACCGCCCTGGGGGTAACGACAGCGCAGGGACTCCACCACCACCGGGGCATGCTTCTGGGCAATGACCCTGTTCATGGCGTCAATTCCGTCGCGCTTGTTGTCCTCCACACCGATGACAACCTTGTCCACGCCAAACATTTTGGCCAGATAAATCGCGCCTCCGATAATTTCCTCGGGGCGCTCCAGCATGGCGCGATGGTCGCCTGTGATGTAGGGCTCGCACTCCGCGCCGTTGATGATCACGGTGTCGACCTTGCCGATTCCGCCGGAGATCTTCACATGGGTAGGGAAGGTTGCGCCACCCATGCCGACAATGCCGGCGTCCTTGACGAGCTCCACCATCTCTTCGACGGTGAGTGCGCTGGGGTCCGCGGGAACCTTGATTTCTTCGCTCAGCTCATTCTTCATGTCGTTTTCGATCACGATGGCCGTCATGTTGCCCCCCATGGAATAGGGTCGGGGCTCCACGGCCTTTACCGTGCCGGAAACGCTGGCGTGAATCGGTGCGCCCAAGCCGCGGAACTCGCCGATTTTCTGTCCGACTTTCACATGGTCGCCCGCCTTGACAAGGGGGGTACACGGAGCGCCGAAGTGCATGGACATGGGGATGACCACCTCAGCCGGGGGTGCCAGTTGTTCGATGGCCTTTTCATTGGTGGCGGCCTTCATATCATGGGGATGAACACCGCCGAAAAACGCTTGTGCCATTGTTTTCACCTCATTTTTCTCCTGGTTAGAGCGTTAAAGGTTGCTCTGCCACATACTGCGTATTATTCTACACCTAAACTGAATAATTGTCCAGACTGTTAGTACTGGTTTTCTCAGAAATTTGTGCTTTTTTTAACGAAATTTGTATATCTTTTTATGGCGGACCAACCGGGTCTTGCCAAGCTTTCCCATGCATGATACACTTATGAAAAAGCACGCAGCGGTGACATCTGCACCGTTGTTATGAGAAATGGTTTGCTTCCGGTATCCGGCGGCACGAAAGGAGTTTTTATGGCGGAACAGATTGACCGGCCTGCATTAAAAACGGAGATGAAGGAGATGCTTCGCTCCGCACAGGTAAGTCCCAAGGGATTTGTGGGGCTGTATCTTCTGCTGATTCTGGCCCTGAACATGGTGAACAGTCTGGCCAGCAGCGGCAGCCCCGTGACTTACGGCAATCCGCTGGGAAGCTTTGTCAGCATCCTGACCTCGCTTCTGGGCGTTGTCCTGCAAATTGGCTTTATTCTCTACTGCATGGATATCCGGCGGGGCGTCCGGGCCGGATATCTCACGCTGTTTGATGGGTTTTCCTTCGCGGGGCGGGTGATCGGACTTGCTATTTTACAGCATGTTTTCATCTTTCTCTGGTCGCTTTTGTTCGTTGTCCCGGGCATCGTCGCCTCCTATCGCTATCGGTTCGCCTATTTGAACCTCTGCGAAAATCCGGAGCTGGGCTGCATGGACGCGCTGGAGCTGAGCAAGAAGCAGACCGTGGGCTATAAGGGCCAGCTTTTCATGCTGGACCTAAGCTATCTGGGCTGGGGACTTCTGGCCTCTTTCCCCATTGTCATCTGGGTATCTCAGGCCTCTTTCCGGTCCGCCTCCTCCATAATAACAGGAGCGGCCTACATTGCACCGCCTCTGGCAAGCGTCTTGGTGATGAATTTTCTGCTTTCGCTGTGGGCCGTGGCGGTAGAGCTTTTTTACCTGCCCGCTTATCAGTGCACAGAGCTGGCATACTACGAAATTGCCAAGCGCACCAGCAGCGTTTCTCCCATTTCCGATGCGGATCAGCAGGAGTCAGACGGCGATGATGCCGGGCTGTTTTAAGTTTTAACGGCGAGGCGCCAAAAATTTTACAGCATACATAAAGGCCGGAGCGTGAATACACGCTCCGGCCTTTTCTTATTATAAAAATCACCCGCTTATTCCGACAAGCAGCAAAAGCAAGCGTGGACTCGGGAAAATGCGCCCTCAGTCCTTGTCGGTCCCTTCCAGACGGCGGAGG
>NZ_DALZCH010000028.1:0-4664 GCF_031978065.1 Oscillibacter sp. | reverse complement strand
GGGATTGCCCCGCAGAATGCGCAGAGCCTGACGATAGGTTTTCGCGGTTCTGGCCCGAACGGCCTCCTGCCGCGCCCGCAGCTTTTTCACCGCCTCGTCCAGCTCCGCCAGCTTCCCGACGGACAGGCCATTTTCACCCATCAGCCGATCTCGGCAGACCTCGGCGGCGGCGGTCACGTTCTCCAGCGCGCTCAGGGTGGCGTCCGACAGTGTTCGCAGCGCCTCGGCCAAACGATCCTCCCGGCGCTGCTTCCGTTCCGCCCGGCCTCTGGCCCGCTTTTGCCGCTCTTCTCTCAGCCGACTTTGGAGCAAAATGCGCTCCACCTGCGTTTTGTCCCGGAATTTTTGCAAATCCTCCTCCGCGAAGGCAGAGATAATCTCCATCCGCCGGGCAAGGCGGCGCAGCTCCTCGTTTTCCTCCGTGAGCTTTTCCAGCATGGCGCGCAGATCCAGCGCGGCCTGCACGGAGCGCACCGCGTCCACGGTAAAGCCCGCCACCAGCGCCAGCGCCAGCGGCGTGGCGAATGCGGCAGGAATGGACAGCACCAGCCGCGCAATCGGCGGATGGACTACCTTCACCAGCAAAATGGAAAAAAAGCCCCAGGCAATGCTGCTGGAAAGGCAGATATAGCCGTTCACATTGAACCTTTGTCCTGAATAGTCCCAATAGCGCACCTTAAACAGCCGCTCCATGGCCGCACCGGTGACGTATTCCAGCAGCGTGGCCGCCACCGCGCCGCTCAGGTACAGCAACGCAAAATAATTTCGCACCGGCAGAGTAAACAGCAAAATCAGGATGGCTCCGGAGCCGTAAATTGGCAGCACCGGCCCGTAGAGGAAGCCCCGGTTAACCCATCTGCGTCGCCGCGCGGAGACGTAGCACGACTCCCAAACCCAGCCGCACAGACAGTAGAAAAAAAACAACAGGACCCACTGGTCCGCCGTATAGGCACGCAAAAAGCTCCCTCCCTTCAATAATTGTCTCGTCAGTCTACTCCTATCCCGTCGAAAAATCAACCGGACAATTTTTAACATTTAGGCCGTCCGACTAAATTCTTTCAATTTCTCGCTTTTTTCTTTAAAACCTCTCTCGTGGACGTGCAGAAAACAACGCAAACCGAAAGGCCCCGGGGAATTAAGTTCCCCGGGGCCTCACATTTTGATTCTTCGCGTTTGCCGCGAAAACTTTTCACGCTGCCTTTACAGCAGATTGTATAGAATCTTCGCCATCTGGCCACGGGTGATCGAGGTGTTGGGGCGGAACGCGCCGTCCTCATAGCCGCTGATGACCTTCTGGGCCGCCATGGTCTGAATGTAATAGGCGGCGTAGGCGGGAATGGAGGCCGCGTCCTTAAAGGTGAGGGCCGCCTGGGCATAGCCCTTCTGCTGGGTTCGGCCAATCATAGTTGCCGCCTGAGCGCGGGTAAGACTTGCACCGGGGCTAAAATAAATCTTCCCATTCTTCTCAGACCCGGTAAGAATCCCCATGGAGTACAGCGTTTTCACTGCGGTGCGGGCATACTCGCCAATGTCTCCCGCGTCTGCGAAGGGGAGGTCGTTTGCTTCGTATCCGCTTCCGTCCAGTCCCAGATAGCGGTAAAGCATCACGGCAAACTGCTGGCGGGTGATGGATTGGTTGGGGCGGAAGGTCCCGTCCTCATACCCGGTGGTAATCCCGGCGGTTTTCAGCCAGTCCACGTAGGTCCCGGCCCAATAGCCCGCGGTATCGCCGAACTGCACCTCGCCGCCGGTGGCTGCAATGTCGCAGGAGGCGCGGCCGATGTTGCCGGAAGCGTCCCGTGCGGTGACGGTAACGCGGTGAGCATAGGTATCGCTCACGGGCAGAGCGGCGGAAAGGGTCCCCTTCGCAGGGTCATAGGTGAAGGCCACGACCTTGCCGTCCATGGTGACGGACACGCCGCTCTGGGCCGGGAATTTGTCTGCCGCGTCGGTAATCGTTGCGGTTAGACTGGTTCCGGAGAGGGTGGCCTTCACCTCGGGGGGCGCGGTGTCCACCACGTTGTTATAGGAGGTCACCAACTGATCCAGATACAGTGTGCCGGATGCGGCGGTTGCCGTCCCGTCCGCGTTGATTCCAGTGGTCAGCTTGAATCCGGCCAGCGTCGCGGTTCCTGTGGGCAGAGCAACGGTAATCTGCTTCCAGCCGGTAAAGTCCACGCTGCCTGCCGGGGTCTCCACGGTGTTCGCCCCGTCGGAGGTCAAAACGGTCAGCGCATTGCCGGACTTGTCGCCATACAGCCAGAAGCTCATCTGGGTATAGGCGCTGCCGATGGAATAGGGCACGGCGAAGAGAATAGAGGAGGTTCCATCCGCGCCGATGGTGTAATTCACGGCGGCGGAAGCCCGGCCGTACTTCACCAGATTCATGTCGGTGACGCGGGAAATGGTTGCGCCGTAGCTGAAGGAGGAAAGCTCGGGTGCGGCGGCTTCAAAGTCCTCCACCGTGGCAAGGGCGATGTGGGAGACATTCACTTGCACTGTGGCGGTCTTTCCCCCGGCGGAGACCGTCAGGGTGCCGGTGCCGGGGGAACCCGCGGTAAACTTCCCGGTTTTGTCCACCGCGCCGATATCGCCGGTGACGGCCCAGGTAAAGGCCTCCGGGTCCGCCTTCAGGGCCAGATGCCGATATACGGCGGAGGCGGTGAGGGTTGTTGCGCTGCCGGGAGCCACTGTCAGCGTGGTGACGGCGGTAGCGCCGTTTTTCACGGAGATGGAGTCCGGCGTGGTGACGGCGTGAACCTTGGCAGAACCGGACTGTCCGCCGCCCGTGGCGGTGACGGTCACCTCTCCGCCGCTGGCGGGGGTGGTGAGAACACCGTTCTCAACCTCCCCGGCGCTGGTGCTGAGGGTATAGCTTTTGCCGCTCATGGGAATGTAATTGGTATCCACGGCGGCGGCAGTCACGTTTACTTTGCTGCCCGCCAGCACATAGCTGTTGTCAGTAGAAACGTAGAAATGGCTCAGTTGTCCGCTGGACTGGTTGGAGGCCACCAGAAAAATCTGATTGCTCACTGCCCGCTCGCTGCCTCCGGAAGGGCGGTTAACGGTTTTCGCGTTCACCGCGTCGGGCTGGGTTGTGGTGAAGGTGGTGGACCCACCTCCGTCCAGACACAGGGCGGTGACGCAGCCCAGCTCAATCAGCCGCTGGGCTACCTGCGTCATGGACGCGCCCACAGAATACCCGGACCTGCGGCCATCGATGGTATAGAACACCAGCGTCCCGTCGGCCTTCTGGCCCACGGCGGTGCGGGGATTCACGTCGGTGGGAAGTCCGGAAACCACGCTGCCATTCTGCACCAGCGCATACAGTGCGCCCACGGCATACTGCACATCCAGCCAGTCACCGGTGGCCGGGGCGGCGGTAACGCTGATGGTTGCGCCGACGGGAATGTTTTTCATGGCGTTCAGGGCATAGGCATCCGCCTGATTATGAACGGACAAAACCACCTTCCCCTGCGGAACGGCGGTACCCGCCGCGTCGGCAAGCACGCTGTCCACCGTCAGCACCAAGGGGCTTCCGTTTAAAGCCAGAGAGCCGCTCTGGATGGTGCACACCACATCCACCCCCGGCTCCGTGGTGCCGATCGTGTGTTTGGAGTTGAATTCATATGTATAGAGGTAGATTCCGCCCCCGGAAACCCGGGCCTTATTGACGGCGGCAAGCTGGCGCACCACCCGCGTGGGAAAATCACCGTTATCCAGCAGCTCATAGCCAAGGTCGGCACTGACCTTCACGGCGGGCTTGCCCAGCACGGCGGTGCCGTCCTGCCGGAAACCGATGGCCCAATAGCCGCCGTCGGAGCTTTTCAGCTCGCCCTGCGCCGCCACCATGCCGATGGGAAGGCCGTTGTTCACGTTGTAAAAGTCTCCGTTCAGGCCCGCCACCACGCGGTAACCCTGGCTCTCTAGCGCCTGTGCGGCGGAGGAGACGGTGTTGCAGGATGTAAGCACGCTGCCGTAGGTCACCATGGGCGTTGCGGAGGAGCCGGGCCTGTATGTAATCAAGTTTTCCACCCGCATATCGTTGTAGGCGGTGCTCCAGAACACGTTGGTGGACAACTGCGTATCCCGCTGCACCGGGACGTCCTTTTGAAGCAGATCTTCACCCAGCGCGGCAGATGCCGCGGCGGGAACCATCAGCGCACACAGCAAAGATGCTGCCAGAACGCTGGAAAAAATGCGGCGCAGGTAGTTTTTCATATCGACGTTCATGCCTCCATAGTCTCTTCGGTTGTTGTCAACTCTTTTATTCATAACGCTTTCAGGATACCACGCCTTGAAAAGAAAGTAAATCCCGGGCGGACGCTTTCTCCCATGCAATCTTTGGAAACCGCGCCGAACAGGCTCTATTGTAAAGACGTGCCGGCGCAGAAAAAGTTGCAGGCCGCCGAAAAGTTTGCAAACTTTTCGGCGGCCGCCCGGTATTTATTCCTTTGTATCTCCCAGCCGCTCCTTCAGAGGGCTGTCCAGCGCGTTTTGAATGGCCGCGCCGTCTTTATATCTCTGGACCGCGGCGGCGGTTTCCCTCACCGGGGCGATGGTTCCCGCGCCGGCGACGCAGCCGCCGGGACAGGCCATGCCCTCCAGCAGATAACCGTCCCGCTTTCCGGCCTTTGCAAGGGTAAGCATCTTGCGGCACTCCC
>NZ_DALZCH010000027.1:0-32861 GCF_031978065.1 Oscillibacter sp. | reverse complement strand
GAGAAAGTACCAACTGGTCCCAGGTGGGCGGCGACGACCTGCCCATCATGACTTTCAAGCGCAACGAGGAGGCCGGCAGCCAGACCGCCATGAACAAGCTGGTAATGAAAAACCTTCCCATGATGGAGGCCCCGTCGGATTACGTCCGGGGTGAAATGGGAGATTTGATTGAGGCCGTTGCCGCCTATGACGACTCCCCCTCCGCCATTGGCTACACCATGTACTACTATGCCAACGACATGAGCATGGCCGACGACCTGAAAATTCTGGCGGTGGACGGCGTTGTCCCCGCCGGGGACACCATTCGCAGCGGCGACTATCCTTTTTTGAACAACTACTACGTGGTCTGCGCAGAGCACCCCACGGAGGCCACGCAGGTCCTCTATGACTGGATTCTCTCCGACGAGGGTCAGAAGCTGGTGGCCCGTGAGGGCTATGTCCCCGTCACCGCGGCGGAGACGGCGAAATGAGCCGCGCGCGGATTGTTGCAAGCCTGTCTGCCCTGATGCTGCTGGCAGGCTGCGGTGCGCTGGGTTCCAATTCCGGGGAAAGCCCGGAGTCTGTCTCCCCGGTATATACAGACTGGTCCAAGCTCACGCCCTACAAGCCTGCCGCGCCGAAACCTCTTTACAGCCGGTTCGCGCCCTATCAGGGCGATACCCTCACCCCACGAAGCGATTACGGCGTTCTTCTCCCCTATCAGGGCGCAACGCTGTCTGTCAGCAACTACATTACAGACAGTCTGCCCCTATACGGTCTGGTCACCACGGACGGGCGGATTGTGACGGAACCGGTGTATGCCGACGTGTATCCCTCCTCCGGCTGGTCCTTTAACCCGTCGGCCCCTGCCTCTTTTTTAATTTTGAGTAAGGGCGACCCGAACGCGGGAACGGGCAACGGCAGAGATTCTATGGCGGGCGAATTTACCCGCGTCGTGGCCGCAACCGACGGACGCTGGGTGCGGGACTTCGGTGTGGCCGGAGTTGAATATCTGGATGGTGACCGTCTAGCCGTGGTTCAGCCGGACAACTCCATTACCGTCCTCTCCGCAAGCGGCGAAACCGCCGCCTATTTTTCCGGCGATGCCGTCACGCCCTATCTGCGCGGCCTTGAAAAGCCTTACTTCGGCTATGAGGGCGGCCCCTACCTGTCCTCAAGAGGCGACATTCTCTTTGCCGAGGGCTATGACCCGGCACTGAATGGCTCCCGCATCTTCTGCTATCTGAACCTTGCAGACGGTTCCGTCAGCGCCGACCCGCCGGAGGGCTTTTCCGAAGAGTTGCTCTATATGTCCCCGGGCGACGGAGAGGACGGGTACAACCCCATCCGGGACGCCGTGACCGGCGAGCTTTACTATTTCACCCGCGATGATTCCGACTCTGCCGCCCCCAACATGCATATTCTGGACAGGGAAAAGCAGTCTCTCCTCTCCATCAGGGACGACGACTCCATGTTTTACGAGCCTTCGATCTGGAACGGCCTGTTTGCCGCCGTGCAGGACGGTGCGTTCTGCTATTACGACCTCGGCTCCGGGGAATGCGTCTTCCGCTTCCCCCTGCGCTCCAACCTTGGCTGACCCGCGCACCCGTGTATGCGGCGCTTGGAAAGTCAATCGGGCTGTTTTTAAATATTTCTTGACATTTGACCCCTTTCCTGTATAATAATAGGGCTTGCAGTCTGCAAGCATATCCTTGCCCCCATCCTTGAATGGGGGCCATATGTCCAAAAGGAGGTGCAAAAATGGCAAAAATTACCGCCAATTACGAGGTCGTCTACATTATCGACCCTGCACGCAGTGAGGAAGACACCGCCGCCCTGGTGGCGAAGTTCAAAACCCTCGCCGAGCAGAATGGCTCCAACGTGGAAGTCGAAGAGTGGGGCAACCGCAAGCTGGCCTATCCCATCAGCTTCAAAAACGAGGGCTACTACGTGCTGATGACGTTCAACAGCCCCGCGGCTTTCCCCCGGGAGCTGGACCGTATTCTCGGCATTACGGACGGCATCATGCGTTCCCTGATCGTCTGCAAGGGCGAATAAGGGGGCAGGATATGCTCAATAAGATTATTCTCATGGGCCGTCTCACCCGGGACCCCGAGCTGCGCCGCACAGGCAGCGGCACCGCCGTGACTTCCTTCTCTCTGGCCGTGGATCGGGACTTTAAGTCCCAGAGCGGCGAAAAGGAGACGGATTTCATCGACATTGTCGCTTGGCGCACCACCGCAGAATTTGTGAGCAAATACTTCACCAAGGGCCGTATGGCCGTTGTGGAAGGCCGCTTGCAGCTTCGCGACTGGACCGACAAGGATGGCGGCAAGCGCCGCTCCGCCGAGGTCGTGGCCGATAACGTGTATTTTGGGGATTCCAAGCGCGACGGAGAGTCCGGCGGCGGTTATCACGCTCCGGCCTACGGTGCGCCCGCCGGAGGACATGCTCCGGCCCCCGTGGACGCCCACTCCGATTTTGCTGAGATCGGGGAAGAAGACGGCGAGCTGCCGTTCTGACCGTCTGTCAGCGCCATTTTTGTAAAAGGAGGAATTTATCATGGCTTATGATCGTGATTCCAGACCCTCTCGTCCCATGAACCGGAACAAGCGCCGCAAGGTTTGCCAGTTCTGCGCGGACAAGACGGAGTTCATCGACTATAAAGACGCCTCGAAGCTTCACCGCTTCATCTCCGAGCGGGCCAAGATTCTGCCCCGCCGCACCACCGGCACCTGTGCCATGCATCAGCGCGAGCTGACCGAGTCCATCAAGCGTGCCCGGCAGATCGCCCTGCTGCCCTACGTCACGGACTAAGGCTTTAGACGCTTTCCGTGGCCGAGATTGATTGAATAAGCGCCATCGTCTTCGGGCGATGTGTCAAAAAACCGGCTTACGCCGGTTTTTTGCATGATACGCCGATTTTCTGTGGGCAATGCAAGGTAAGAGGCTGAGGAATTTACTTCCTCAGCCTCTTTAATTTTATAGTTACCCCGATTGCAGGAATAACGCATAAAGCCGCAAACCGTCAAAGCGATTCAACCACACCTCCGGGCGGGAGGTCGCTTCCCATTGTGGGCCAGCCCGCATGTTTACGGAAATCAGGTTTCCTCAAGCTAGACGAAGAACGGGAAATTCCCGACGCTTCGCGTCGGTTTTGGCTCTTTCCTGTTTTTATTTTGCTGCCGTCAGGTCCAGTGAATAGCCGCAAAACTGGACGGAGGCAATCTGTTCCACATTCAGCGGTGCGTTGAATTCCAGCGTCACCTGCGCGCTGCTCCCGGATGCATCGCTCCCGCTGCCCACGCCGCAGAACAGCCACGGGCCGTCCAGCACCCTTCCGTCCTTCAGCGTCACGGAATAGTCGGTAAAGTCAAACCTATCGGCCGCAGGCGTCTCCGAGGAAAAATACAGGTTCATGGAAAGAGGCGAATATTGAACGCGCTCCAGAAGATACTCCGTCCCGCTGATGGTATAGTTTTCTCCAACCAGCGCCGTGCGGGCGTATTTTCCGCCGTCCTCCAAAGGGATATTCAGTGTCCAGTCCCCCGTGTACAGCACCGTATCTCCTGTCTCCCAACTGCTTTTCACCAGATTGTGCAGATTCAGCGTATAGATCCCCGCCTCGATGGTTTCAGTGCTGTTGGTATTAAAAATCAGGCAGAACTGATTGCTTGCCAGCTCCACTCCCAGCTCCTCTCCCGTGTACCGATAGCTGCTGCCGTGAACCGTGGCGTTGTCCGTGATGCTTCCATCCACGTCGTCAAACATGGCCTGCCACAGGACCTCCCCAGTCTCGTCCTTCTCCCAAACGGTGTCCAACTGCTTGCAGGTCACCCGCAGGGCGGTCATGGACATGTAACCGCCGGATACCGCGTCCAGCAGCTCAACGCGCAGCTCGTCCGTCTCCAAAATGATGCCCAGCGCCGCGCCATCCGTCTTGGCAAGCTGGGACATGTCGGCAACACCGGCGTCCAGCCCCAGCTCCTGCCCGAAAAAGTCAAACATACGGGTGAAAAACGCCCCGCCAGTCAGGGAATACGCCAACGCGGAGCCGCCCAGCAGGGCCGCAGCGGCAGCCGCCATCACCGCCCGCGTCATATGCCTTCTTCTGACACGCACCTCGCCGGGGCTTGCGAACGCACCATTTTGGGAGGGCTCTTTCCGGTCCCGCAAATACCGGCGAGAATAGCCTTTTGGGTCCGCCAGCATCCGCTTGAGGCGACGGCGCTGCCGCCAGGACATCCGGGGGGCTTCCTCGCTCTCCAGAGCCTGCTCCCAGTCTTCCCGCAAGGCCTCCATCAAAGCTGTTGTCAGGTGTTCATCCAGATTCAGCTTACTCACAGACGTATCCCTCCTCTTTCATGGACTCAATCAGCATCTGCCGCCCCCGCGCCACGCGGGTTTTTACCGCGCCCTCGCTGATGTGCAGCTCCCGGGCGATCTCCGCATGGCTCCACTCCGTCAAAAACCGCAGCTCCAGCACCCTGCGATAGGTGTCGGGCATTTTACGGATGATCTCCACCAGTGCACGAAAGCCGCCCTCTTCCGCAGGCACGGCGGGCACCTGCCGCTGCACTTCTTCATCCATGGGCAAATCCCGCCTCTCCTTTCGTAAAATGTCCACCGCGGCGTTTTTCGTCACCGTCACGACCCAGTAAATCCGCCGTTCCTCCGGCACTGCCTTTAAATCGTCAAAATGCTGGATGATCTTCAAAAACGCGTCGTGGACCGCGTCCTCCGCCTGCGCTTGTGAGGGCAGAATCTGCCGCGCCACACGCATCATCCTGTTGTAAAACTGCTGATAGACCATGGCAAACAGTTCCCTGTCGCAATCCTCGTCCATCACCACAAAACAAATCGGCAGCAAGCTTCTCCCCCTTCCCGCGTTTTCTCTTTGTCACATAGACGTGCCGGGTGTCCAGAACGTAACAGCGCAAAGAAAAAACATTTGCCTTTTTTTCGACAATGGGCCGCCGGTTCTGCGATTGGCAGAGCCGGCGGCCCGGTCATTACTTCTTCAGCGGCTTCTTACCCGCGCCACTTCCAGTCGCGAATTTCCGGAAGGTCCTCGCCATATTCCCGGATATACTGCCCGTGCTCCACCAGCTTGTCGTTCATCTCCTGAATGAGATGGGCGCTGCGTCCCGTCAGCTCCGGCAGATAGCGCAGCACGTTTTTCACCAGATGGAACCGGTCCACCTCGTTCTGCACCCGCATATCAAAGGGAGTGGTGATCGTCCCCTCCTCTTTGTAGCCATACACATGGATGTTGCGGTTGTGGCGGCGGTAGGTCAGCTCATGAATCAGGGTATGATAGCCGTGAAACGCGAAAATGATGGGCTTATCCACCGTAAACAGCGCATCATACTCCGGGTCACTAAGCCCGTGAGGATGCTCTGCGGCGGGCTGGAGCTTCATCAAATCCACCACGTTTACCACCCGGATTTTGATAAATGGCATCTTTTCCTGCAAAATGGTCACCGCCGCCAGCGTCTCCAGCGTCGGCGTATCGCCGCAGCAGGCCATCACCACGTCCGGCTCGCTTCCCTGATCGCTGCTGGCCCAGTTCCAGATGCCAACGCCCTGCGTACAGTGCTTCACAGCCTGCTCCATGGTCAGCCACTGGGGCCGGGGATGCTTGCTGGTCACCAGCACGTTCACATAGTCCCGGCTCTTGATGCAGTGGTCGAAGCAGCTAAGCAGGCAGTTGGCATCCGGCGGCAGGTAAAGCCGCACCACGTCGGCCTTTTTGTTGGCGATGTGGTCCAAAAATCCCGGGTCCTGATGGGTAAAGCCATTGTGATCCTGCTGCCAGACATTAGAGGAAAGAATCAGGTTCAACGAGGAAATCGACTCTCTCCAAGGCAGTTCGTTGCAGGTTTTCAGCCACTTGGCGTGCTGGGCGCACATAGAGTCCACGATGCGGATAAACGCCTCATAGCTGGCGAAGAAGCCATGCCGCCCGGTGAGGAGATATCCCTCCAGCATTCCCTCGCACATGTGCTCGGAGAGCATGGAGTCCATCACCCGCCCGTCGGCGGCGAGGAATTCGTCCCCTTCCACCGTGGCGCTGTTCCAGCTTCGGCCCGTGACCTCGAACACCTTGCCAAGGCGATTGCTCATGGTTTCGTCCGGCCCAAAAATACGGAAGTTCTTCGCGTCGGCGTTCAGCCGGAAGGTATCCCGCACATAGCCGCCCAGCTCGATCATGTCCTGCGCTTCCACCGCACCGGGGGCGGGGACCTCCACCGCGTAGTCCCTAAAGTCCGGCAGTCGCAGGTCCCGGCGAAGCTTTCCGCCGTTGGCGTGGGGATTTGCGCCCATGCGGCGCCCGCCTTCCGGGGCAAGAGCCTCAAGCGCGGAAATCAGCCGCCCGCTCTCGTCGAACAACTCCTTCGGACGGTAGCTCAAAAGCCATTTTTCCAGCATCTCGAGGTGCTCGGGCTTCTCCATGGAGATGGGCACCTGATGGGCACGGAAGGTTCCCTCGACCTTTTTTCCATCCACTTCCTTGGGCCCTGTCCAGCCCTTGGGGGTCCGCAGCACGATCATAGGCCACGCTCTGGAAGTCGTCTCCCCGGCCTTGGCGGCAGCCTGAATGGCCTGAATCTCGGCCATCACCTCGTCCAGCGTGTCCGCCATCAGGCGGTGCATGGTCATGGGGTCGTCTCCCTCTACAAAATGGGCCTTCCAGCCGCAGCCCTTGAAATAGCTGTCAATCTGCTCATGGCTCATCCGGGCAAACAGAGTGGGATTGCTGATTTTATAGCCGTTCAGATGAAGAATGGGCAGCACCGCGCCGTCGGCGGCGGGGTTCAAAAACTGGTTTCCAAGCCACGAGGTGGCCAGCGGGCCTGTCTCCGCCTCGCCGTCGCCCACGGTGACGGCGGCAATCAGGCCGGGGTTGTCAAACACCGCGCCATAGGCGTGGGACAGGCAATAGCCCAGCTCGCCGCCCTCGTTGATGGAACCCGGCGTCTCTGGTGCCACATGGCTTGCGATGCCGCCCGGGAAAGAAAACTGCTTGCACAGCTTTTGCAGTCCCTCCATATCCCGGCTCACATTGGGGTACACTTCGCTGTAAGTTCCCTCCAGATAGGTGTTGGACACGAAGAAGTTGCCCCCGTGGCCCGGCCCGGAGAGAAAAATCATGTCCTGATCGTACTGCTTGATGATGCGGTTCAGGTGGACGTACACAAAGTTCTGCCCGGGGACAGTGCCCCAGTGGCCCACAATCTTCTTTTTAATCTGATCCGCGCGCAAAGGCTCCCGCAGCAGGGGATTCTTCAACAGATAAAGCTGGGCCGCGGACAGGTAGTTTGCCGCACGCCAATAGGCGTCCATCTTTTCCAGGTATTCCTCTGTCAGCAGATGTTTTTCCATGTATTCGCTCATACTGAAACCTCCATTCATTCATGCCGCCCTTGCGGCTCTTTCTCATGTTGGCCCATCGGGCACAAATTGTTATGCACACATCATTTAGATGGTCATTTCAAGCTTTTCTCCGGGGATAGCCCTTAATGCAGCTTCGCGGGGCTTCCCTCTTATTAAATCAGGGACGCACCAAAGTAGCCAATCTTGCCGCGCCGCCCCACCTTCGTAAGGCCGAAGTCCCGGACTTACCGCAGCGCGTCCAGCTCGGAGATGTCAAACCCACTGTACTCCCGTTCCCGCAGCAGGGCCTGCACTTCCTCCAATGTAGGGAGAGACGGCATGGCTCCCATCCGGGATACGGTGATGGCGGCGGCGTGGGCGGCAAAGGCCAGCGCCTGCTCTCGGAGCAGCCCTGCGGCCTGCCCGGTGCAAAAAGCCGCCACAAAAGAGTCTCCGGCGGCGGTGGGGTCCTTCACCTCGGGCATTTTCACGCAGGGGGTATATGCAATTTCGCCGGAGCCTGCCACGACGGAGCCGTTTTCGCCCAGCGTAATCATCACGTTTTCCACCCCATTGCGGAGCAGCGCCGCCGAAACCGCCTCCACGTCTCCCCGGTCAACGCCGCGTTCGTCCACCCGCAGAGGCAGGCCCGTGAGGAGCGCTGCCTCGTGCTCATTGGGAGAAAGATAGGTGACGCAGCGCAAAAGTTCCTCCGGAAGCACCGCCGCCGGGGCGGGGTTCAGCATCACGGATACTCCCGCCGCCTTGGCGTACTGCGCCACGGCTACGTTGATCTCCATGGGAATCTCAAGCTGAAGCAGCACCAGATCAAAGCGCTCGATTTCGTCTCTCAGCCATGCCACCTGCTGGCACGTTGTAGAATAGTTTGCCCCGGAAACCACCGTAATACGATTCTGCACGCCGTTTTCCGTGACCTCCAGAAGAATGTGGGCAATGCCGGTGGCTTTGGCTGGGTCCGTCAGCACCCGGCTCACATCCACGCCGGAGCGCTCCGCCGCGCCAAGTAGCTCCCGGCCAAAAGCGTCGTCTCCCACCTGTCCCACCATGGTGACTTCCGCGCCTAAGCGGGCACATTGAACCGCCTGATTTGAGCCCTTTCCCCCGGGCGCGGTGCGAAAATCGGTCCCAATGACCGTCTCTCCCGCAGACGGCGCTCTGGGCGTGGACGCAATCAAATCCATCATAAAGCTGCCAGCCACCAAAATCTTTGGCCTTCTCAGCATAATCCGGCCCCTTTCCATGCGTTCAGTCTTACGCAATCGTTTTCTATTCCAGATACTTACATCATACGATACTCCGCAGAGAAATGCAAGAGTGAAGCTTTGAATTTCCTTCGTCGTCGCGCCACTTGTCATTCGGCAAAAAGGCCGCCGGAAACCGGCGGCCCATAGGCAGAGTTCGGCCCCGGGCGGTATGGCGTCCGTCCGGGGCCTTTCATGAGGGAAAACAGGAAATAAAGGAAAAGAAAGGAAACGGAAGCTTTTCCGCTGCCCGCCCGGTGTCAGCCAAACCGGAGGGTGAATACGCAAACTGCACATCCAATGTGGAAAAGACTCCTAGCCTGTCAGCGACAACCTTTCGCGCCATGAGAGGTCCTTTGCCCCCATTTGCATCGGGCCATCCGGCGTGTCCGATTAGTTATAACTAACTGCACATTTAAAATACCACGGACAGCCAGTTCTGTCAACCCCTAAATTTAAATTTTCCCAAAATATTTTTCAGGGGACCTTTTTTCCTGCGCCGATTTCTGCGGTGCATCCTTTTAACGCCGCCTCCCACAAAAGCAACGCCCCCACCGCCGCGTTTCATGCGGCGGTGGGGGTGTTCGCTCTTGTTTTGGCCTACCCTTTACCCCGCCCGGTTCATCCGCCATACAACAGCGGAAATCTGGCCCCGGGTCATGGTGTTGGCGGGCTTAAAGGTGCTGGTTCCGTTGGAGAAATACCCCTCCACAATTCCGGCAGCGCTCAGCGCCTGCACGTAGACGTCTCCGGTGTCCGTAAAGGGCTTTACGCTGGAAAGACTGCTCAGGTTCAGCTTCATGGACTTGGCGGTAATCTGCGCCACCGCCAGACGGCTGATGGGCCGGTCCAAATCGCTTTCCTTCACGCCGGTAAGCAGTCCGTCAGACTTGGCGCGGGAGAGATAGCCGCTGAAGGGATGCTTGCCGGTGGGAGACTGAGTCTTATAGTCCGCGGCCAGCATAATCAGTTTCAGCGCCTGCCCATAGGTCACGGTTTTGTCCGGCTTGAAATAGCCGTCCGGATAACCGTCGATGACCTTCGCGTCGCTCAGCTCCGCCACATATTTATAGCACCACACGGAGGAGCCAACGTCCCCATAGCTCTTGAGTCCGCTGACAATCCCCAGACAGAATCTGCCGCTGGTAATGGCCTTGCCCGCGCTGTTGTACGCCACGTAGGGCATCTCCACCGAGCCGGTAAAGCCCGAGGCGGGCATAAAGCGTAAATCCCCGATCCGCCCGCTGCCGGAACTGCCAGAATAGACATAGCGGCTGCCAGTCGCGGCCCTGACGGAGCCGGTGCCCACGTAAACCGTCCCCTGCCGGGAGGCGGGCAGCTCCAGAAGCTGAAGACTGGACATGGAAGCGCCGGAAGCCGACGAAGAAACCGCTTTATAAATCGCGTCCGCCGGGAAGGTGACGGAGGTGTTCATGGGTGTGGCCCCATACACGTCCTGCGCAATCGCACTGTTGACGCTGATGAGAATGGTGCCCTGGGCGGTGCGGTTCCCGCTTCCGTAGGCGGTGAAGGGAATCGTGGTGCAGTAGTTGTTTCCGGTGGGCACATATGTCAGCTCGCTCAGCGCATACTGACTTGCCCCGGAGGGGCTGAAATACAGCAATTGACTGCCGCAGTTGCCGGTGGTAAGCTTTAGGCCCGTTGTTCCGTAACTGCTGACGCCGTAGTAATTGTAGTACAGCGTCCCGGTGTCCGGCACACCCCCAAGCTTCACAGACTGGAGCACGGAGCCAGAATACGCCTGATTCATAAACCGGGCGATGTCGTTGGGGTTAATCTGCACATTGGTTCCACCGGTGGTGTTATACCGGATATCCCCCCGAAGCACAGTGTCCTCCGCCTGAATCTCCAGAACCCCATCCACATAGCGGCCCGCGTCGTAATAGGCCCGAAAGGGCAGCCGCACGCTGTCGCTGAAGCTGGAGGAGGTTACAAAGCTCATTTCGCTGAGAGGATAGTCCCCGTATTTGGAATTATCCACGTAATAGATATAGGTGTTGTAATTATTCTTGTTAAAGGCGGTTTGGCTTTTTCCTCCGTAATTGTAGTACAGCAATCCGTCCGTCTGATCATAGGCGGAGGTGGTCAAAAAGGTGACAAACCGAAACTCGTAGCCCGACTGGCCATTCTGAAACACGCGCCTGAAATCGCCGATGTCCAGCGAAACCGCCTCACCCGGACTTGCCTTATAGGTAATTGTCTCTCCCGAGCCGGCGCCGTTGATTTGAATTTCCATCACGCCTTCCACATACCGGCTGCTGGAATAGTACGCCCGGTAATTGACGGTGACGCTTCCCTTGGACGCGCCGGAGGCGGCTAAAAAGCTGAGGTCGTCAATGGGATAGGATCCGTAGCTGGAGCTGCTGTAATAGTACGAATAATCATCCACGTCAGAAAGGGACAGCTCCTTCCGGCTAGATCCTCCATAATTATAATAGAAGGTCCCGTTGCCGGAGGAGGACGCTGTGACGGAGGTAAATTCCACCCAGCGGACCGTCTCGGAATAGCGGGACTGATACGCCCTGTTAAAGTCCGCCCGATCCATGGACACCCGCTCTCCGGGCTGCACCGTATAATTGATGCTGGTGCCGTAGCTGCTGCTGCCGTTGCTGGTGATGGAAAGAGTCCCCTGAACGGTGCTGTATCCGTCTGTTGCGGTATAGGTCACGGAGCTGGTCCCCTTCGTGCCGGAGGGCACAAAGTATACACTGGCGATGGGATAGCTCCCCCCGCTGTATGTATAGGTCCGGGCAAGGTCGGTTCTGGAGCTGTTGGCATACAGCATTCCATAAGAGGAGGTGGACATGCCCGAGAGCGACACGTTTACAAAATTCCGGCCCGTCAGGCCCGCAAACACGCCGTTAAGCTTGCTCTGGATGGAGGAGCCCACGGTGGTCTCTCCCGTCCCGGTAAGGTCTAGCACCGCGCTCTGATTCGCGGCGCTCAGGGAGTAAACCGCGTACCACACAATGTTGGCCGTCACCTTCGTTGCCGCCACCTGCGCGGCGGTATAGACGGCCTGCCCGAAGTAAACAGCGGAAGTGCCGGGGTTCGTGGTCGTCCAGCCGCTGAAGCTATACGTGCAGTTGGCCGCGCTTCTGGAGGGCGTTCCCGGCACGGTGGCAAGCCCGTCCTTATTGACACTCTGGGGCGTACCGTAGGTACTCCCTGCGTTGATAAACGTCACGGTGTATTTCGCGGAGACGGGCAGTCCGCCCCGCATGCACACGTCGCATACCCCGTCGTTATTCGCGTCCACATGGGCCACCTTGGCGGAGCTGCCGTTGCAGGTTGTGCATCTTTGCCAGTGGGAGGCGGCATCCGAGGTATAGTTGGCCTCGTAGGTGTGGGCAGCCTTGCTGCCCGGATACTCTTGTCCGCAAACCGCGCAGGGATGCCAGTGCTCCGTGTCGCTGTACTTCCATTCTCCGGACAAGGTGTGGGGCAGCGCGGGAACAATTTCCTCCCGCTGATAGCCGCATTTGTCCGTACAGGCGTAATAATTCTTTCCCGCCTGCGCGCAGGTGGCGGGGATGGAGGAGGTCACTGTCAAAGACGGATGGTGCACCCCGCTCTCCATCTCATAGCCGCAGACTTTGCAAACCCTGTGATGGGTTCCGTTTCCCGCGTCCTGCCATTCGCTTTCCTGATGGACGCCCACGGCGGTTTTCTCGGTGCAGTTGGGGTCCGTGCAGTCGTGCCAATGTTCCGACTCATTTTTCGACCAAAGACTGCTGAAATTATGCCCCGGCGGAGGATCGTCTGCCGCAGCGGGGATGGCGGTTCCCGCCAGCATCAGAGCCGCCAGCAAAAACGCGGGCAGCTTCTTCTTCCAAAACGCTTTCATGTTTTCCCTCCATCGCACGCATTGCATACTTTTTCACCATACTTATCTTTTAAGATAACGGAAAACGCGTATTCGTTCATGAACAAACTATGAACAAACCGATAATTCCGTTTTCCAAGGCAAAATATTTTTCTTAAGACGGGCGCGTTTTGCAGCCGGATGAACCACAAACATCCCTAAAACTGCTGGGTCAAGGCGCTTCTTCTTGACCCTTGAAAACAGGCAAACGGAGGTCCGGGCATATGCCCGGACCTCCGTCGATGGGTTCTGTGAGTTTTACCGTCTCGCTTCTCCGAAACGGTAAGCGGAGCGGGAGCGACCGCAAAAATCACAGCACCTCCCGCTTATGAGAGCAGCTTTACTCCCCGCCGCCAGCCCTTTCCTGACTTAATGCGCTGTTCATCATCAGCAACAGCTCCAACACACTGCGGAAGCTTTCTTCCCTGCGGCCCTCCAGCCACCGGACGGAGCCCTGCCAACTTGCGTTTTGGCGAAATAAAATTCGCAGGCTGAACGTAGCCGCGCGGCCCTGCTCCGGGCCCGAAGCCGTGCCCGCCAAAGGCGGCTCCACCGATGCGAAGGTGCGCGTGCGCGCAAAAGGCTCCGGAAATTTTGTATCGTCCAGCAATCTCTCCATTTCCAGAAGAAAGTGCATCACGCCGCGAAACGCAACGGGCTCCTCAAGTCCCGGATTCATCAGCCGCCCCCTCCACGCGCCGTCTGCGCACTCGTCCACGCAGACCACGGTATCGCAGTATCGGCTATCCCACCGCTTGTCCTCCATCTTTGTGCCACGTCCCTTCCTCTTGGACTTTTTAAAGCTTGCTTTATTGTAGCATCAGGAGGTTACAACAATGGTTACAGGATTCGTTCCGAACTTCATTCTGCAATAAATATTATGTAAAATTTTTTAGAGTGGAATACGCCCGCGGCACCGCCGTAAAGCCGGGATTTACTTCTTCCGCTTTCTCTGCCGCAGCTTATAGTCCCGCTTGTATTCGTACATTTTTTCGTCGGCGGCAGCCAGCAAGTCCCCCGCCTGCATGGTGTTATCCGGTCCCACCGAAATCACGCCGTAGCTCATGCTGCGGTCATAGGCGGTGCCTGCCGTCACAAGACTGCCGCGAAGCTGCTCCATGCGCTGCGCCGCGGCCTCCGCATCCCAGTTTTCCACAAGCAACATAAACTCGTCCCCGCCGATGCGGCAGACCACCGCATTCGGAGAGAAATTCAGCATGGCCCCGGACATGGCCATGATATACCGGTCGCCCTCCTCGTGGCCATACCGGTCATTGACCTGCTTCAAATCGTCCATGTCGATGAAGCAAATGGCAAAGCTCCGCTTCTCCGCAATCCACTTCTCCAGCGTATCCATGCCATACCGTCGGTTGTTCAGTTGGGTCAGCGTGTCAAAGTTTGCAATATTCTGAAGTTTCCGCATTTGCTCCCGCTCCGCGCTGATGTCGGCCAGCACAAACGCCATGGCGTTGTACTGGTCCCAGCGCAGGGGATGCACCGACACGGAAAAATTCTGTGTCTTGCCGCCGTCCGCCGGGAGCTCCAGCTCCGTCACATAAATGTCGCTCTTCCCGCGCATGGCGTTTGTCTGCCGCTTCAGCCACGCAAGCAGCTCCGTCGCACCGTCATCGCTGACGGGAAGGTCGTTCGACGCGCTGCTGACAAACAGAATATCCGAGGTGTCCGCATCGGTCACAATGATCTGCTGTTCGATCTGCTTCGCCAACATTTCGTAGAGACTTCTGCTCTGCATCATGGTGCGGATCTGCTCCAGGAGAACCGTCCTCCGCCGGTCAAGCAACTCGATCATGGTGTTAAAGGCGTCGGAAAAGTCCCCCATAAAGTCCACGCGCTGACGATAATCGCCCATGGCCACCTGCTGGGTCTGCCACGTCAGGTGCCTGAGGGAGGCGTGGAGCGCTTTCAGGGGAGCGGCCAGCTCATTGTCGGGTCGGGGCAGCTTTACATTCAGATTCCCCTTGGAAATGGCCTTGGCAAGTCTCGCGTTGTCCGCCAGACATTTGCAGAAAGCAACCATACTGTTTCCAAGTTCCTGGAATTCCTCCGGCAGCTCCCCCACGTTTAAAACGGCGCTCTCGGGGTCGTGCATCACCTGCTTCAGATAGCCCTGCAAAATCTCCGCCGCCGAGTTCATACGTCACTCACATCACTTTCCATGCCGCCCCGGCTTAAACCGGCGTTCCCCGGAAGCGGCACACCCGGTCGCCATTGGCCCAGCAGTCGATTTCCCGCACGGTGTACTTTTCACCGGTGTACGCCTCCAGAATCCCCTCGATAAAGCCCTCGTCATAGTAGCATACGGTTTCGTTGGTGATGGGAATGCCGCTGCAATCTAAATCCTCCGCTACCGTCAGCACAATCTCCCCGGTGTCCTCCACATAGCTTTCCATCCGCAAAATACCGATTTTCAGCTCTTTGAGCGCCTTTTGCAGGTCCGCCACAAAGCCGCCGAACTCCACCGTCAGGTCCAGCGCATGCTTTGCAAATTCCGCGCCCGCCAGATAGCCCGCCTGACGAAAGTAGGCGTTGGCCTGCTGGTTGCCGCACTCCCGGCTCAGCACATCCAGCATGGTATACTGCATCAGGCGATAGACCAGCACCGGCATATCCATGCCCAAGTCTCCCCGTCCGCCATTGACGTCGCCCAGATTCTCCCACCTGAAACAATTATGGGTAAGCGGTTGTTTCTCCGTGTTCATCAAAATCCCCCTAAGCCTGCGGCCCGTAAAATAGATCCCCGTATTCCTCTTGCAGCACTTCCAGCATCAAGCCTGCCATCTGCGGGTCAAACTGCGTGCCCATATTTTCCCGAATTTCCGTAGCGGCCTGCTTTACAGTGACAGCCGGTCGGTACACCCGCTTGCTGGTCATGGCGTCATAGGCATCCGCCACCGCGAGAATCCGGCAGGCCATAGGAATTTCCGTCCCTTTCAGCCCCCGGGGATACCCCCCGCCGTCCCAGCGCTCATGGTGGGCAAGAATCATCTCTGCCACGCTGGAAAGTTCCGGCGTCGCCTGCGCGATACGGAAACCGATCTCGGGATGCCGCTTCATCTCATCCCATTCAGAGCCGGTGAGCGGCCCCGGTTTTCTCAAAACATCGGGATTAACGCCCACCTTCCCCACGTCGTGCAACAGGGCAAGAAGGGACAGCTCGTCCATCTCTTTGGAGGAGAGCTGAAGCTTTTTGCCCACGGCGTGGCAATATTTTTCCAGCCGTTTGGAGTGCTCCTCCGTTTCGTTGCTCTTTTCGTAGAGCGTTGCAAGTAGTGTGCTAATGATGGCGTTGCGATAGCTCTTGCCGTCCAGCAGCTTCTGCTGATACATGTATTCCTCCGCCCGCTGCAGCGCGGTCTGCACGGCGGTGTCGGCGTCATCCTTGCACGCACACCCCAGCGACAGGCTGAGCGCCAGACTGCTCCCCTTGATTTCAACCTGAATACTTCTGATGCACCGGATAACCGCCTCCGCTTCCTCCAGCCCCTTCCCGGGCATGAGAATCACAAATTCGTCTCCGCCCAGCCGGGCGACAAAATCGCCCCTGCCGCTACACTCCTGCATCATCTTGGCCACGCTTTTAAGCAGCGCGTCCCCGGCGCTGTGACCAAACACATCGTTGGTGATTTTGAGGCCGTTTACATCTGCCATAATTACCGAGACGGGAACCTCTCCCCCCGCGTCCATGCGGCTCATCGTCTCTTCAATGTACCGGCGGTTATACAGTCCTGTCAAAGAGTCGTGATAGCTCAAAAACTCAATTTCCCTGCTGTGGGCCTTTTCGCTGCTGACATCCCGGAACACCATCACAACGCCCATGGTATCCTGACGCTCATCCCCGCGGATAGGAGCGGCGCTGTCGGCAATCGGGGTAGGTCTGCCCTGCCGGTCCACCAGCTCCGTGTGATTGGCAAGGCCCATTACCAGCCCCGTCTCCAGCACCTTTTGCACCGGATTCTCCGCCGGTCGTCCCGTCTCCTCGTTGCGCAGAACAAACACCTCTGAAAAGGGCCTGCCCAAAGCCTGTCCGTCCCCCCAGCCCGTCAACCGCTCGGAAACAGCGTTCATTCCCGTGATGATTCCGGCCCGATCTGTGGTGACCACGCCGTCGCCGATGGACTGGAGCGTGGTGCGCAGCAGCTCCTTCTCCCGGAGTAGTTCCTCCCGATAGCACTCCCTCTCCGTCACGTCGAACAAAATCGCGTAAAGCAGCCTGCGGCCTTTGTCCCAAATCTCGGAGGCGTATACGTCCAGCAGCCTTGTCTCACCATTTCTCAGGCGGTGGGGCGCGGCCTCAAAAAGCGCGCCCGCAGCCATTTCCCCATGTATTTTTTGAAGCTGAATGTCTCCGGGCAGAAGGTTAAACTCCTGCACGTTCTTTCCCAGCATCTCCTGCTTTTCAAAGCCGAAATAACGCAGCAGGGCGGGGTTTGCGTCCATAATCTCTCCCGTGTCCGCGTCTATCACCAGTTTCAGCGCGCTGTGCTGCTCAAACATCGCCTGAAACCGCGATGCAAACGCTCGGTTGCTCCGTTGGGCCGCCTCCAGCTTTTCCTTGTTGGAAAGAAGCTGATACAAAACAACTCCCGCAGCCGACACGGTAATCAGAATGGTGGTAATGCTGGTAGTCACCACATCCCGAAACAACACGGCAGAGCGCAGCAGAACATCGGGCCCACGCACAACGGTCACCAGATACCAGCCGTTATACTCCAGATGTGCGGAGGAAAGAAAATAAGTATCTCCCTTGCGAAAAAATTTTGCGCTGGAGGATCCTCCATTCATCACGCCCACAACTATTTTGCCGACCTCCGTCTCCGACAGGCCGTATCCGCGCAGATCGCCAAACAGATTTCCCTCGCGCTCCGGCTGATAGGTGTTATAGACAATCTCTCCGCTGCCGGTGACGACGCAGCTATATGGGTTCTGATACACGCCGCCGTCAGAGGCGCTGGAAAGCAAATTTTTCTCTTTCAGGCGGACGCAGAGCGCACCAACCATGCCGGAATCGCCAATCAGCGGCCTGATGATCACAATATCCTTTTTTTCCTCCTCGCCAACCACCGCGCTGATGACGGTAACGCCCTTTTGAAGACGCCCCGTGTCCTCCTCGCTAATCAGCAGCTTCCCCTCTTCAATTTCCTCCGTGGAAAGATAGGTCACAAAATCACCGGATACAAAGCCGCTGTGCCGATCCAATCGCTCTTGAATGTCTCCCGCAAGCCCGGCTTCGGAGCTTAAAAGCATGGCTTCCGCCGTTTTCAGGGACTTCAGCGCCCCCGCAATATCCCGCTTGATGCCCACGGCGGTGTGTTGGGTATTGGTATTCAGACTGGCGGCGACAATTCTCTCAAACTCCGCGTCCAGCTTTTGCTTCTCCCACAGTAGCAGCAGGCCAATAGACATCGTGAACACCAGCACAATGAGCACAAAACCCCGGACCGATCCTTTTTTTAACGCCAGAATAAGTTTTTGCTTGGCGTTTCTCACACAGTTGCCTCCTTTATATATTTCCTGACTTATCATCGCTCCGACAAAACGGGGTGAACTTCAAAGGACCCATTTTGCGTCCATCTCTAAAATCGCATCAATATTTTTGCTTATTTCGAAAGCGCGCAGACTCCCAGACAAGAGGCGCTTCCTCAGCACGCGCAAAGCTAGCTGCGTTATTATGACATTATACAGCATGTTCTTTTTTATGCATACTGAATTTCTCTATATTCCAATCATTTTTGTTTAATACGCTTAAAATTTCAAGAGAATTGACTGTTTTTCAGCGCAATATTCAGCTTTTCGTATATACCGTCTTACACCTCCCTAAGACGGCCGCTCAGGCCCTTGCAGCAATGTAACGAAACCCTCTAAATTATGAAATAAATTTCCTTTTTGAAACCTTTTTTGTGTCCCTGCCCATAAAAGAACTGCACCAATATCCCCGGAAATAGCCCCTAGCGCAGGACCGGTTATCGTTCGGGTTTGAAAAATTCAAAAAATATTTTTTGGAATATATTGTAAAATTTTTTGCAAAATGGTACAATGTCCTCCAGATAGGCTGGATTGATCGGAGGAACAGCAACATGGCAACTTCACCGGACTACGTGGAATTTCTTTGTGAGCAGTTGGGAAGTTTGTGGGCGGTGCGCAGCAGGAAGATGTTTGGCGAGTACATGGTCTACGTGAATGACAAGCCCATTCTTCTGGTGTGCGACAACACCGTGTTCGTGAAAATTATTCCGGAGCTTGCACCGTTGATGGGCGGTGCTGCGCGTGGACTTCCCTATTCTGGCGCAAAGGAACATTATATTCTGGACATTGAGGACAAAGACATCCTGCGGGCCGCCGTGGAAATTCTGGAGCCCGTCACCCCCCTGCCCAAGGATCGGAAAAAGAAGTAGGAAAAGGCCGCAAAGCAACCATCAACCGAAGCATACTTTCGACTTTACGGTAGGCTGCGTCGCACTTCGAAAATACCAACCTTGCCGGTAGACATATCCCCGTATCTTCTGTGAATCGCACAAAAATAGACGTTTTATAGACGCTCTATCATGTAATATACACCTAATCACGGAAAGAAATTGGAGGAGGTTCCGCAGGGGAATTCCGTTTTTCCGTGAAGCTTTTGCCGGGGTATTTCAGGAGAGGGCTATGTGAGAAAGCGCCGTCTTGCCCAGACCGCGTCTGCCCGCATCCGACCGCCTTCGGCATTGATTGTCCGCTTTCAGACGTGGACAGTCTTTCCTGTGTCTGTATTGTTGCAGCGAATCTGTCCGGAAAGGGGGGCAATTACGGAAAATGGAAAAAGCGGACGCACCGGCGAAGCCCGGCTCTCCGCTCTGCAAAGTTTCCCGTAAACACTGCAAAATTCAACAATCATAAGGAAAGAGAGATTTCTAGCGTTTTAGAGATTTAGAGATCTTTTAGGAAAGGGAGATTTAAATAATGTCTATTTTATTGAATCCGGTTCTTGTCTCCGTGGTGGTCCTGTGTGTCCTGTGCCTGCTGAAGCTGAACGTTCTTCTGTCCCTGATTATTTCCTCCATCGTTGGCGCCGTTTTGGGCGGCATTGACATTCCTTCCGCCATGGGTATCCTGACCGCCGGCTTCAGCGTAAACGGCGGCACTTCTTTGGCTTACCTGCTGCTGGGCACTTTTGCCACTGCCATTGCCGCCACGGGTCTGGCCGACATGATGTCCAAGAAGCTCTCCAAAATCATGGGAAAGAACGCCAAGTTCCTTCTTGTGGTGCTGGCGGGCGTGGCCTGCCTGTCCCAGAACCTGATTCCCGTTCACATCGCTTTCATTCCCATCATGATTCCTCCCCTGCTGAGCCTGTTTAACGAGCTGAAGCTTGACCGCCGGGCTGCCGCCTGCTCTCTGGCATTCGGCCTGAAGGCTCCTTACATCTCCATCCCCTTTGGCTTCGGCGCCATCTTCATGGGCATCATTGCCGACAACATGACCAAGAACGGCATGCCCACCACCATCGGCGAGATTGCGAAATACAACTGGATTCTCGGCGTTGCCATGCTGATCGGCCTGTTTTTGGCCATCTTTGTCACCTATCGCAAGCCCCGCGAGTATCAGGACCTGTCTGTGGACGTGTCCGTCACCGAGTCAATCTCCGATAAGTTCACCAAGGAGCACGCCGTCACCCTTCTGGCCATCGTCGTGGTGGTCGCCGTTCAGATTCCCACCGAGTCTCTGGCTCTGTCCGCCCTGTGCGGCCTGATGGTCATGTTCATTTTTGGCGCCATCAAGTGGAAGAAGATCGACGAGCAGTTTGAAGGCGGTCTCAAGATCATGGGCATGATCGCCTTTATCATGCTGGTTGCCGGCGGCTATGCCGACGTGATTAAGGCCACCGGCGGTGTGGATGAACTGGTGCAGGCTGCCATCGGCATCATGGGCGGCAACAAGGTCATCGCCGCCACCGTCATCACTTTCATCGGCCTTCTGGTCACCATGGGTATCGGTAGTTCTTTCAGTACTGTTCCCGTGGTTGCAGTGCTGTATGTGCCTCTGTGCCAGCAGATGGGCTTCTCCGTGCCCGCCACCATCATTCTGATGTCCGCCGCCGCCGCTCTGGGCGACGCCGGTTCGCCCGCTTCCGACACCACCTTGGGGCCCACGGCCGGTCTGGACGCGGACGGACAGCACAACCACATCTGGGATACCTGCGTACCTACCTTTATCCATTACAACATTCCTCTGATGATCGCGGCGATCATTGTCTCTCAGTTTATCTGAGACTGATTCAAACACAGTACGACAGGCTGCGGTCCGGCATTTGCCGGACCGCAGCCTTGTCTTTCCCTGCGCAAACGCAGTGTGTTCCCTGAAACGGACCTCTCCAGCGGGATGTCTCTTGCGGCAGGACTTTTCCATCTCTCGAACATCTCTGCAAACAGTTTGCGCGCTGGGGGCTTTGGTCCCACGCGGCAAAGCATACTTGCCGCCCAGACGCGCAGCGGACTTCGGAACTGCACAAGCCATGTATTGCATGGCAAGCTCCAAGCGCCGCCCGGATACACCCTCCCCCCAGAAAGCCGTCGGCCTGCATGCATCAAGCCCGTCCCCCATAACAGCCGTGCGTCCGCCGTGCCTTTTTCCGCCGCTTTTTTCCGTGCTTCTACAAGGTGACACAACGGGCGTTGGTGCTTCACGGCAACAGGACTTTCATTGCCGAGAAACATAATCTGTGAAAAAGCAAAGCCCGCCTGTAGGCGCAAGCACGGCTTTTGCATGAAACCGCGCAAAAGAGCCGCCGCGCCGAACTTCGGCGCGGCGGCTTTTATCTAATTTGCCGGGATGCGGCTTATTCAAACTCGGGGACGTGCTTCTTGACGATGTCCAGCAGATCGCCGCTGCGGACCATCTTCTCCACCTCCGCGATGTCCTGCCAAATCTCGCGGTCGATCTCGTAGAACGCAACCTTCTCGCGCACGTGCTTGTACATGGCCTCGTGGACAGGCGCCAGGCCCTGACCGTGGGTGTTCAGGCGGCGGCGAATGTCGATGGCCTGGCAGGCAGTCATCAGCTCATCCGCCAGAACGGACAGAGTGTTCTGCACAATCCAGCCGGCCTTGCGCGCTGCGGTGGTGCCCATGGAGACGATATCCTCCTGATTGGCGGAAGAGGGAATGGAGTCCACCGACGCGGGATGCGCCAAAACTTTGTTCTCGGAAACCATGGAAGCAGCGGAGTACTGCACGATCATAAAGCCGGAGTTCACGCCGGGCTTGGTGGTGAGGAACGGGGTCAGTCCGTTGGACAGAGCCGCGTTCACCATGCGCTCGGTGCGGCGCTCTGAGGCATTGGCAATCTCGCTGCACGCGATGCCCAGCGTATCGAAGGGAATGGCCATGGGCTCGCCGTGGAAGTTGCCGCCGGAAATAACCGCCTCGTCGTCGAGGAACAGCAGCGGGTTGTCGGTAACGGCGTTCAGTTCGATCTCAACCTTGGCGCGCACATACTCCAGCGCGTCGCGGACGGCGCCGTGGAGCTGAGGGATGCAGCGCAGGGCGTAAGCGTCCTGCACACGGTCCTTCTGGCAGTTGTCCAGAATCTCGGAATCGGCCAAAAGCTTACGCATATTGGCGGCCACCATGATCTGGCCCTTCTGCCCGCGGACAGCGTGAATACGGGCGTCAAAGGCGTTGCGCAGGCCGGTGAGGGCCTCGAAATCCAAGGAGCTGATGGCATCGGCCAACTGGGCGGCGCAGATGGTGTCAAACAGAGCGAGAGAACCGACAGAGGTCATGGCGCAGGTGCCGTTGGTCATGCCAAGGCCTTCCTTGCACACCAGCGTCTCCAACGTCTGGATACCGGCCTTGGCCATGGCCTCCGCGCCGGTGAGCTTTTCGCCCTTGTAGTTTGCCAAGCCCTTGCCCAACAGGGGCAGCGTCATATGGGCCAGCGGAGCCAAATCGCCGGAAGAGCCCAAAGAGCCCTTCTGGGGAACCACGGGAGCAACGCCCGCGTTCAGCATGGCCAGCATCATCTCCACCAGAATGGGACGAATGCCGGACACGCCCACGCACAGCGCGTTTGCCCGCAGCAGCAGCATACCGCGCACCACCTCGTCGGCATAAGGGTCGCCGGTGCCGGTGCAGTGGCTGAGAATCAAGTTGGTGGACAGTTCGTTGCTCATCTCCTCGGGCACGGCCACCTTCTGGAAGTCTCCAAAGCCGGTGGTGATTCCATAAGCAACGCGGTTCTCCGCCACAATTTTTTCCGCCAGTGCGCGGGACTTCTGCATGGCCTCCAGCGCGGAAGCGGCCAGCTCCACCGTCGCACCATAGCGGGCGACAGCCACAAAGGACTCCAGCGTCAGGCTGTGTCCATCAACAACGACATGCTTTATTTCAGAAGGCTTCATAATCATTTTAATCGTTACCTCGCTTCAAATTTTTGCCCTGCAATATCAGCCTCTTCAAAAAGCGTGTACCCTCGCGGGCCGCAGCCGGAAAGAGATGCGCCATAAGCGGCATTTACAGGTTCTATGAGATGTGAGAAATGGTTTGGATGATTCGGGTCAGGCGCGCTTCCGGCGCGAGAGCGCCGGAAGCGCTGTTCACCCTGCCCAGGGGTGAGCCTGCCGCAATCCTGTCTGTATTGTGCGCTTGTCGGTTTTACGTTTTCGCACAAACACATAATAGCATTATTTTTGTACGAAATCAACATTTATTTTTTAATTACACCCTAATTTTTTGTCTATTATCACGGTGTATCGGTAGCGTATTAGCGAGATATGGGGGTAGTGTATTATCATGCGGACATTTCAAGCGTAAATACCTGCCGATGTTTGGAAAAATTGACGTACCACAAGGGAAAGTAGATTGACAGTGGCTGAAAAGTCTGTTATTCTTTGGCCATAGGATACCCTGTTACCGTATAAAAGCAATCCTGCCGCCGGAGCCGGCGCACGGCGGCGCCTGATTTTGAAAGTGGGGCTGCAAGATGTATGAAAGCAGAATGAAATCGGAAATGGTGGACCATCTGTATCAGGCAATTCTCTCCCTGAAGGACCAGGAAGACTGCTACCGCTTTTTTGACGATTTGTGTACCGTCGGGGAGATTCAGGTCATGGCCCAGAGATGGATGGTGGCCCGGATGCTTCAGGACGGAGAAACCTTCAACGCCATCAACGAAAAAACCGGCGTCTCCTCCGCCACCATCACCCGCGTGCGGAAATGTCTGGTCTATGGTGCGGAGGGCTATGCCCGGGTGATTGACCGCTTGGCGGAGCCTGAGCCTCCCAAAAAGAAAAAGGGATAATACCTCCATTGACATTAAAACTCCCGCCCTCCGGCAGGCGTCCCATTCCCATCGGGAAGGAGATGCCTGCCAGAGGGCGGGATTCTTTGATCGGTAAATCCCCGGCGGCGCAGATTGTGCCGCCGGGGATTTTTTATCCGTCGAAGCACAGGTCATTCTTCAGACGCGCCCTGAATCTCCAGCAGCTCCAAGGCGTGCTGACCGGCGGCGGTGAGGGCCATGCTTCCCTTGTGGGCAAATCCCTCGTAGGCCGCGTAGTCAAAGTTTGACAGCGGAAGATCATAATCCAGCCGAACCAGCCGCTTTTGGGCCAGCGACGTGATAATCTGACCATACTCCGCGGGGGTGTATCTTGCGCCCTCCAGATAAATCGGCTCCTCGGCTCCCTCCCGCCGGGCGATGGGAAGAAAGGGGGTCTGGGCCAGATCTTGTAGCAGCTCCAACTCACCCTCGCCCATCCATACGCTGGCTCTTGCGCTGCATCCGCTGCATCCATCGCAGCCGCCGCCCACGCCGCAGGCTCCTCCGCCGCATGAGCCGCACTGACTCTGTTCGTTGTTCATGTGTCCATCTCCAATCATAATTAAAATTTTTGTTATTATTTATGGTTTTGCGCGGTTTCCCGGTCCTCGTCCGCACGCAGCAGTACGGAACGCTGGTTCGGCAAGTCTCCGTCCACTACGGCGGATAAAAGCTCTTCCAGTATCATGCCGATTTCCGGCCCCCGAAGGCCCAGTGCCAGCATATCCCGTCCGTTCACCGCTAACTGCCGCAGTGATACACATTCGTCCCGGGCCAGCAGATCCTCCATAATCTTTTGTATCTGCTCCACATCCAACAGCCGTGCCCGGTACGCGGGGGCCTGCCCCAGATTGTCCGCCCGTTTCACCTCGGTCAGCTCCCGCAGGCGCTCCGCTCCCAGTTTTCGCAGCGCCCGGCGGATGCTTTTCTCCGTCCGGGGAATCTCCCTGTCGTGCCACAGCACCAGCGTGACCACCGCCTCCCGTGTAGCGTTGTCAAATTTAAGCCGCCGTAAAATCGCGTCCGCCATCCCCGCGCTGACCGTGGGATGTCCGTAAAAATGCCCGCCCCGCTCGTCCCGGGTGTAGCACCGGGGTTTTGCCAAATCGTGAAGCAGCACCGCCCAGCGCAAAACCGGCTCCGCCGGGACCTCGCTCAGTGCGTGGAGTGTGTGCTCCCACACATCATAACAGTGATAGCGGCTGTGCTGGTCAAAGCCCACCATGGGCAAAAGCTCCGGCACCACCGTCCCTGCCATCTCTGGAAATTCCCGCAGAATCTCCGCCGCCGCAGGCCCGCACAAAAGCTTCGTCAGTTCAATCTGTATCCGCTCCGCCGCCACGCCGCAAAGCAATTCCCTGCACGCCCGCAGCCCTTGCGCCGTCTTCTCTTCCAATTCAAAGCCCAGCACCGCCGCCAGCCGCAGCCCGCGCAGAATGCGCAGCGCGTCCTCTTGAAACCGCTCCTCAGGCGATCCCACGCAGCGCAGAAGCCGATTTTTCAAGTCCTCCTGCCCGCCGAAGGGGTCCGTCAGCGTTCCTCGCAGGTCCAGCCCCATGGCGTTCACCGTAAAATCCCGGCGACTCAAGTCGTCCCGCAGGGAGCCGGTGAAGGCCACCGAGTCTGGGTGGCGTCCGTCGGTATACCGTCCGTCGGTGCGAAAGGTGGTGACTTCCACAGGAAGCGCCCCCTCCCGGACAGTCACGGTGCCGTGGCGCAGCCCGGTGGGTGCGGCCCGGCCCGGAAACAGCGCCATCGTCTCCTCCGGAAGTGCGGAGGTGGCCACGTCCCAGTCCCCCGACTCCCGCCCCAGCAGGGAATCCCGGACACAGCCGCCCACACAGTGGGCCGCGTGGCCATGCTCCTCCAGCGCCTTCAATATGCTTTTCACCGGCTCCGGAATGTTCACCTGCTCACCTTACTTTCTCTTTTCAAATCAGCGGACCGGAGCCGTTTCCCGCCTAGCGGGCCGCGCCTTTTCGGTTGCATTTTCCACTCTCGCATAGTATAATACCTTTTCTGAGAAGGACAGTCAATCGCCCCGGCCCGAATACAAAAAAATTTGCCCGGGCGCTATAAATTCCGGCGCCGAAGTTATAATACAATATCATACAATGAGCGGCGTCCCATTTGCAAGTCATTGCAGGAGAAGGAGCAAACTATTATGATGAATAATCCAAAACCCATCAGCGCTTACATGGTTCCCGGAAAGCAGGTTCATCTGGTGGGAATCGGGGGCGTATCCATGGCTCCGCTGGCGGAAATCCTGCTGGGGATGGGGCTTGCGGTCCACGGTTCCGACATTCACGAAAGCGAGGCGGTGGCCCATCTGCGGTCGGCCGGCATCCATGTGGACATTGGCCACAGCGCGGAAAATTTGGGCGAGTGCGACTTTGTGATCCGCACCGCCGCCGTCCACGACAACAACCCCGAAATTTCCGGCGGGGTGACCCGTGGCATCCCGGTCTACGAGCGGGCACAGGCACTGGGGGCCATCATGCGCCGCTATCCCAACGCCCTGTGCATCTCCGGCACCCACGGAAAAACCACCACCACCTCCATGTGCACCCACATTTTCATGGCGGCCGAGGCAGACCCCACCGTGATGATCGGCGGCACGCTGCCTCTGCTTAACTCTGCTTACCGGGTGGGCAATGGAGACACTATGATTCTGGAATCCTGTGAGTATTGTAACTCGTTCCTCTCCTTCTACCCCACTGTGGCGGTGATTCTCAACGTGGAGGAGGACCACCTGGCCTTCTTTAAGGATTTGGAGGACATTGATCACTCCTTCCGCCGCTTTGCCCAACTTGTGCCGGACGGCGGACGGGTGGTTGCCAACGCGGATAACGACGGCGCTATTGCAGCCCTGAAAAATCTGGGCCGTCCGGTTTTCTCCTTCGGGCTGGCGCGCACCGCCCACTGCACCGCCGAAAACCTCCGCGAGGAAGGCGGGAAACAGCTTTTCGACGTGACAGTATACGGCAAGCCCTATGCCAGCGTGTCCCTGCCCGTCCACGGCAGGCACAATGTGTCCAATGCGCTGGCAGCGGCCTCGGCGGCCTATGTGCTGGGCCTGCCCGGCTCCGCCGTGGAGCGGGGGCTTGTGGACTTCACCGGCGCGGGACGGCGCTTTGAGCGCAAGGGCGTGTTTAACGGCGCGGACGTTTACGATGACTACGCCCACCACCCCGACGAGCTTCACGCCCTGCTGGTCATGGCCAAGGACCTGCCCTACAAGCGGGTAGTGCTGGCGTTCCAGCCCCATACCTATTCCCGCACCGCCAAGCTGTTCGACCGTTTTGTGGAAGAGTTGAAGCTTGCGGACGCGGCGATTGTGGCGGAAATTTACGCCGCCCGGGAAACCAACACCGTGGGTATCAGTTCGGGCGATCTGTGCAAAAAGGTTCCCGGCTCCGTTTATTGCTCCAATCTGGAACAGGTGACGGACCGACTCCGCGCCATCGCCCAGCCGGGGGACTTGATTCTGACCGTGGGCGCAGGGGACATCTACCGGGCAGGAGAAGCCCTGCTGAAGGAATAAGCTGCTGTAAATACAAAAGTCCCCGGGAATTTGCTTTCCCGGGGACTTCTCCCGCACCGCACCCGGGCGATGCGCTTACTTTTGAAAAATCCGCGTTCCGGGACGCTGCCTTTTCAAGCATCGTCCCCGGAAATTCTTAACGGCTATACCATCTGCTCCAAAGAGAATTTCTGAATCCTGCTCACGCCCTCGGCGCTGCGTGTGGCCACTCCGGCCACATACCCGGGAAACGTATCTACATAATAGAAATATTCTCCGTATTGCAAAGGGGCCTCCCCCTCCCGCATGATGCTCACTCCCGCGCCGCTGCGCTTGAAGCGCGCCTCTCTCCGGACCCAGCTTTGGAAAAACGCCTTTTCCGAGGCCGCATCCGCAAGCCGCTTCATGGCTCTTGGGGACACGGGACGTATCTTTTCGATATCCACGCCCAACGGTTCGCCGGAAAGGCCCACCAGCACCGCCCCGGGCGTGTGGCTCAGATTGAAGCACACCTCCGGAAAGGCGGGAAATTCCGGCTTTCCCTGCGTAGTCAGCGCGATCTCCGGCAGCTCCCGCCACCGGTATTTCTCCCACAATGCGCGGCGCAGAATCGCATAGGCGCAAAGCGGCTCCCGCCACCGTTCGGTGTCGCGGACCCGGGCAAGCCGCTCCCGCCGCTCAGGCGGCAGCATTTCCAGCAGCGCGTCGTTCTCCCGCTCGCTGAGCGGACGGTCCAACCGCGCGGCCCAAAGCTCCACTGCCATTCTTCCACCTCTTTCTCTCTTATCTCTAAGCACTTATTTTAGCCGTCAAATGTGAAACTGTAAAGCCGGGAGAGAAAAGTTTTCTGAAAATTCGCAAAAAAAGAGGAAATTTCAGCCCAATGGGGTATAAATAGAGTGACTTGAACTGGTTGTCTGGGTATGACCCGGGACAATTCCGGTAAAACTCACCGGGAGGGAGGGATGTTCGTTGCCGTTTCCGCAGAATTTTCTGGACGAGCTGACGGCCCGCAGCGACATTGTGGATGTGGTGGGCAGCTATGTCCAGCTTACAAGACGAGGCGCGAACTACTTCGGCCTCTGCCCGTTTCACAGCGAGAAAACAGGCTCCTTCTCCGTCTCCCCGGACAAGCAGATTTACTACTGCTTCGGCTGCAAACGGGGCGGCGGCGTCATCAACTTTATTATGGAGGAAGAAAGTCTCCCCTTTCCGGACGCGGTGCGGTTTCTTGCCCGGCGCGCCGGGCTGGAGGTACCGGAGGAGACGGGGGACCGGGAGGTGGAGCAGAAGCGGCGGCGCCTTCTGGATTTGAACCGCGACGCGGCCCGGTTTTACTATCAGCAGCTTCAGGACCCGGAGAGCCGCTCCATGCGGGACTATCTGGACCGGCGGCAGATCGGACAGGCCACGGCGGTCCGCTTCGGCCTTGGCGCGTCTCTTGACCGTTGGGACGCGCTCATCACCGCCATGACCCGTCAGGGCTACACCAAGTCAGAGCTTTTGGGCGCGGGCCTTGCGGTACAGAACAAGAACGGCCGGCTATACGACAAATTCAGAAACCGGCTGATGTTCCCCGTCATCAACGTGCGGGGGGATGTGGTGGCCTTTGGCGGGCGCGTGCTGGACCACTCGGAACCAAAGTATATGAACTCCTCGGAAACCCCGGTTTACAGCAAGCGCCGGGAGCTGTACGCTTTGAATCTGGCGAAAAAATCCAAGCGGCCCAACATCATTCTGTGCGAAGGCAACATCGACGTGGTGACCCTCCATCAGGCAGGGTTTGACAACGCCGTGGCTTCCATGGGTACGGCGCTGACACAGGAGCAGACCCGGCTTCTGAGTCGGCACACCAAGGAAATCGTTTTGTGCTATGACAACGATAACGCCGGAAAAGTTGCCACGGAGCGGGCCTTGCAGATTCTGAACAACTCGGAATTCTCTGTCCGGGTTCTCCGGCTTCCGAACAAACGGATGGAGGACGGCTCCATGGGCAAGCAGGACGCGGACGATTTTATCAAAGCCTTTGGCCCCGATGCGTTCGAGCGGCTGCTCACCGGCAGCGAAAACGGCGTGGAGTTCCGTCTGGCTCAGATTTCCGGGAAATACGATTTGACGGACGACCGCCAGCGCCTTGCCTACGCTGAAGAGGTCAGCCAGCTTTTGGCGGGTCTTGAAAGCCCGGTGGAGCGGGATATTTACACCGTCCGGGCGGCGGAAGCCGCGAAGCTTACGCCGGAGGCCATGAAGCTGGAGGTTCAGCGGGCCTTCAAGCGCCGGATGGGCAAGGAGCGGCGGGCCCGGGAGCGCCACGACCTGAACCCGGCGGCGGAGCTTCAGCCCAAGGGACGGGACCTGCGCTATACAAACCTTCGCTCCGCCATGGCGGAGGAGGGCATTTTGCGGCTTTTGCTGCTGGACGACAGCCTGTTTTCGGAATCGCCACCCCTGCGGGAGGAGGAATTTTCCTCGCCGCTGCTTGGCAGGGTCTTCTCCCTTTTGTGGCGGCAGCGCGAGCAGCGCAGCGCTCCCAAGCTTTCGTTTTTGGCGGGAGAGCTGTCCGGCGAGGAGATGAGCCACATTACCAATCTGTGTCAAAAGCCGGAGTCCGCCGCAAACGGGCGGCAGGCTCTTGCCGATTACATATCAATTGTCCGCCGGGAGGCGGAAAAGAGAAGCGGCGCGGGCGCAGCGGACCCGCTGCTGGCAAAAATGGAAGAATTGAAAGATCAGAAAAAAAGCAACGGAGGAAAGCGACATGTCTAAGAAGAAAGAACCCACCCCTGAGGAGCGGCTGGAGCAGGAGGCCAACGCCCTGCTGAATGCCGGAACGGCAAACGGGGCGGATAGAGCGGCGGCAGCCGGCGGTAAGTCCGGTCAGGACGCCGCTCCCATTATGACCGACGAGGAGGCCAAAAAGGCTGGCATCCTTCGTCTGGACGACAAGCAGGTGGCGTCCCTGCCCGCTTCCGCATGGCTCTCAGGCAACGAAAAGCTGCGCGAGCTTTTATATAGGGCCCAGAAAAAGGGCAAGCTGGACTCCGGCGAGCTGGCAGAGTCGCTGGACACCCTGAATCTTGAGGGCGACCAGATGGATCAGCTTTATGATTCTCTGGAGGCCCTGAACATCGATATCAGCACCGACGAGGACATTCTCCCCGAGCTGCCCGACGACGACCCCGCCGCTGAGGAGATTGCGGACGTGGAGGAGGAGGAGCTGGTGGACCCCAACACCTTGGTTGGGAACTTCGCTATCGATGACCCCGTGCGGATGTATCTGAAGGAAATCGGAAAAGTCCCCCTGCTGACTCCCGACGAGGAGGTGGACTTGGCCCAGCGCATGGCCGCCGGCGCGGAGGCGGAGGAAACGCTTAAGGAACTGGCTCGTCAGAAAGAGGCAGGCGAGGAGCCCTCCCTTTCTAAGGAAGATGAGGCCGCCGTCAAAAAGATTTTCCGCAGCGGCGAGCTTGCAAAGCAAAAGCTGGCGGAGGCAAACCTCCGTCTCGTGGTGTCCATTGCCAAGCGGTATGTGGGCCGGGGCATGCTGTTTCTGGACTTGATTCAGGAAGGCAATCTGGGCCTGATCAAAGCCGTTGAAAAGTTTGACTGCACAAAGGGCTTCAAGTTCTCCACCTATGCAACCTGGTGGATTCGTCAGGCCATTACCCGCGCCATCGCGGATCAGGCCCGCACCATCCGCATTCCGGTGCATATGGTGGAAACCATCAACAAGGTCATCCGGGTGAGCCGCCAGCTTTTGCAGGAGCTGGGCCACGACCCCAGCCCTCAGGAAATCGCCATCGAGATGAACGGCGGTTCCGCCGCGTGGGAAAAGGTCCGGGAGGATGAGAAGAAGCGGGCCGTGGACCGCATCCGCGAGATTTTGAAAATCGCGCAGGAACCGGTGTCTCTGGAAACCCCCATCGGTGAGGAGGAGGACAGTCACCTTGGCGACTTCATCCCCGACGAGGGCGCGTCGGAGCCGTCTGAGGCCGCGTCCTATAAGCTTCTGCGGGAGCAGTTGATGGATGTGCTCTCCACCCTGACCCCCCGGGAGGAGCAGGTTTTGAAGCTGCGCTTCGGCATCGAAGACGGCCGTGCCAGAACCTTGGAAGAGGTCGGCAAGGAGTTCAATGTCACCCGTGAGCGCATCCGTCAGATCGAGGCCAAGGCCCTGCGCAAGCTGCGCCACCCCAGCCGCAGCAAAAAATTGAAGGACTTTTTGAACTGAGCATTTTTACCGGGCAGGGACTTTCGTCCCTGCCCGGTTTTTATCTATTCCAAATGAATTCTGACGCGTTCCCTTCGTGGACGCCAGGATTCCACAGCACTTGAGAAACGAGGGATATGCCCCAGCCGCTTTGCCGCGAATCTTTGGTATGTCGGTCACGGGACTCTTTATTCCCCGCGCCTTTGCACATAAAAGCCGGGACCCGCCGCGTTGGCAGGCCCCGGTTTTTCAGCTTTGCAGAAATTCTTCCAGCGCGGCACGAAGTTCCTCGTCAGACGGAGGAACGTTCCAGAACAGGGGCTTTTCGTTCCCCGTGAGAACCGGGAGATACAGCCCGTCCGGGTCAGCAAGCGACATGTGGTTGGCCCGACAGCCGGGGCAGTAGGATGGCTGGCACACGCTGTCAAATCCCCGGGCGGCGATGTCCGCCTCGTCCATGATTTTCTCCACGGTGCATATAAGGCTCAGTTCCCGGGCCATTTGTTCCACCCGTTCAAGATAAAAGTCGTTTCGGGGACACTCGGAGGCGTACAGCCGCAGCCTGACGCCTATTTTCTCCCCGCCTGCCATTACTTTTGAAGCCCAGCGGCCCACGCGCCGTATTTTTCGATATTCGCGTCGCACGCGGCCCGGTCGGCTCCTTGGGTCAGGATGTAGACCTTGATTTTCGGCTCCGTGCCGGAGGGGCGCACCAGAATCGCGGTGCCGTCCGCCAGTTCAAAGCGCAGCACGTTGGACCCGGACAGCTCCATGGCGGTCTTCATCCCGGTCGCGCAGTCCTCCACGGACCCGTCGGCATAGTCCTTGCGCACCGAAACCTTTACGCCGCCGATGGCGGCAGGCGGATTTTCCCGCAGACCTCGCATCAGCTCCGCCATGTCCTTCAGTCCGTCCAGCCCCGGCATCACCAGATTATAGGTCTTCTCTCCATACTGACCATATTTTTCATACAGCTTTTCCAGCGCGTCAAACAACGTCATCCCCTGCGCGGCATACCACGCGGCCATCTCCGTCAGCAGCATGGAGGCCGTCACCGCATCCTTGTCCCGGACGTAATCCCCCAGCATATAGCCGTAGGATTCTTCGTAGGAGAAGATGACCTTCCCCGTTCCTTCGGCTTCCAGCGCGTTCTTCTTCTCCGCCATAAACTTGAAGCCGGTGAAGGTGTCAAAGCACTCCACGCCGTTGGACTCCGCAACCTTCCGCGCCATCTCCGTGGTGACGATGGTTTTCAGCGCCACGGGCCGCTCCGGCAGCCGTCCCGCCCGGCGCATCGCACCGATGAGA
>NZ_DALZCH010000026.1:0-33805 GCF_031978065.1 Oscillibacter sp. | reverse complement strand
GCAGTGGGCCACCGTCTCAGCGTGAAGCCACAGGACGCCGCCGAAGCGGTGGAGCGGCTGGAAACAGAGCTGAACGCCGCCAAGGCCGGACTTACCCGGCTAGAGGATGCGCTTTTCGAGCGCATTGCCGCACAGGAAACAGGCCGGGGCGACACGCTTCTTGTTCAGCCGCCCCTGCGCACGGACGGAGCGCGGAAGCTGGCGGACGCGGTGAGCCGCACCTGCGGCGGGCTTGCCGCCGTGGTTGCGGGAGAGGGCGGGCAGTATCAATACGCCCTGCTCCGGGCCGATGGCAAAGATATCGGCCCTCTGGTAAAGACGATGAACACCGAGCTCCATGGGCGGGGCGGCGGGCGAAATGGGTTTGCCCAAGGCTCTGTTCAGGCCACCCAAGCGGAAATTGAAGCATTCTATAGGTGCTTTCTGACGTAAAGGACTTCCCCCGTGCAGTTTTGGAACTACCAAGAAGCCAATTTTCTGACTTGCAGTGCTTTAGGCTTCCAACAAATTTGACAGGCCACTACGTATGCTGTTATCGCTCTTCATTAAAAAAATACCGTCACACGCCTATGGCGCGTGACGGTATTTCCTTTAACTCACTTTAACTCCCAATGTTCTGGTTCATGGCGGCGGTGGCATAGCGCTGTCCATAATAGGTATCGTAAACAATGGCGCTGCGCAGATTCATCAGCTCTTTGTCCTCATCGCTCAGCGCCGCGTCGGACTCGTTCCAATAGGGTACGCCCCTGCCCGTAACGCAGTACAAATCCGTATTCACCAGCAGGGCCTTGGACAATCGCTCCTGCATGGCCCAGTACCGATTCCGGGGCATATTGGCCGCATCCAGCACCGCCGGACCAAGGGCCGTAAGTCCCGTGTCCTGCCTTGTCCCGGCAGGCTGCTTCAAAAGCGCCGCGTCGTTGGCCCAGATAAGATAGTCGGTAGAGTACAGGTCCGCCACCTGATCAATGCTCCAGCGGGAGCAATCGTTGCTCTCGCAAAGGCCCAGATGGCTGTAAACCGTTCCGCCGTCAGTCATAAACAAATTGGGCCGATGGTCGCCGAAAAAGACCACCACCGTAGGCTCCTCTCGCTCACGCAAAGCGTCGGTCAACTCGCCCAGCGCCTGATCTGCCCGAGTCAGCCCTTCCAGCATTACCCGCGTAATCGCCAGATTTTCCTCGCTCAATTGGTCGCTGGAAACCTCCAGTTGACACTCGTAGCCGAATTTTTCAGGGTCAAAGGGCTGGTGGTTCTCCATGGAAATGCCAAAGAGAAACGCCTTTTTTCCCTCTTCATTGGCGGCGTCCAACCGATTCAGCAAGGCTTGTGTAAACACATGGTCGCTGAGGTAGTAGCCCCCCGCATAAGGGCTTCCTTGAATATTCAGGTCCAGCTCCTGCATCTGCTGGGAAAACAGCAGGTGTTCAAATCCCAGCTTGGGATAAGTCACCGTGCGGTTATAAAGACTGTTGTTGTAGGCGTGAAGCATCTCCGTCTCATAGCCCGCCGACTGAAAGGACGTTGCCACGGAGTCCAGCAGACTGTAATCCCCCTCATCTCGGAAGGAAATGTTGGTACCCGGTTTCAAATCCTTCCCCGTCAGACCGGTAAAAATGGACTGCTCGATATAGCCGGTGCCGTAGCCGAGATAGCTGGAATAAAACCGCCCGGAAATTCCCTCCCCGCTCAGCCGGTGAAAGTTTTCCGCAGGGTCCCCGGAGAGGGTCAGCCCCGGCAGACGAGTCATATCGTAAAACGACTCAGAGAGAATAAAAATCACGTTGGGCTGTTCCCCGGTGGGCTTGTCCGTCCCGAAAGCGCCCAAAAGCTCGTCCAGCCGCTCCACCACATGCTGCATATATTCCGGGCCATAGCCCTCCGGCTCCTGTCCCGCAAGTAAGCACATATCCCGCCAAAGGCCCACGGTCAACCCGTAGTCCCGATAGGAGATGGCGGACATGATCCGGTCCTGCGTATTTACGGAAAAAGTCCGCCCCAGCGCAGGCCCGCCGGGGCCGATGACCAGACCAAGCCCCAGAGACGCCACCACCGTGGCCAGCACAAATCGAGTGCGCCCGCTGCCAAGCGTCAATTTTCTCCCAACAAGAAACAAAAAGACAACCACCAGCACCAACATCCCCACGGCGGCCCATCCCCGTCCGGGAACCTTCAGATCGCCCGCCACGCCCATCACCTGATCCAACTGACCGATCATGCCGAAATCCTCGGCCTCCAGTGGCGTGCCGTTGATGGCGAACTTGAAATAGCTTACCAGCGCCAACGTCACCCCCACGGCGGAAGAGGCCAGCGCCCCAACCCACAGCCGACCGGACAAAAGGCCCAAAAGCAGCGCGCCGCCGCCGTAAAACAACGCCGTCAGGCAAAAGGGCGGCAGCGCCCCAAGACACCAGTCCAGCGCCTCCTGCGCATCCCCCAGCGTAATCCACTGGATAGCAAAGGCCACCGCGCCGCCAAGCGCCAGCGCTTCCAGCAGCACCAGCGCGGCCTTTCCGATTTTTATAAGCGTCTGCTTCAATGTACTTCCTCGCTTTCAGGGGAAAACGGGACACGGCAATCTCCGTGTCCCGCTTTTCGCTTTTTCAGGGCACTCTGCGCAGAAGAGAGCGCAAAGACGATCAGTAGGCCAGCTTCTCTACGAGATATGCCTTCAGTCCGTCAATAGGCAGGCGCACCTGCTCCATGGTATCCCGATCCCGGACGGTGACGCAGTTATCCCCTGTCTTCTCGTCGTCGCCCACGGTGTCAAAGTCCACTGTGACGCAATAGGGCGTGCCGATTTCGTCCTCCCTGCGGTAGCGCTTGCCGATGGAGCCAGTTTCGTCAAAGTCCACCATCCAGTCGGCGGAGAGCATCTGCTGAATCTCCCGGGCCTTGTCGCCCAGCTTTTTGCTCAGGGGCAGCACCGCCACCTTAAACGGCGCAATGGCGGGATGGAAGCGCATCACCACGCGGGTGTCGTTCTTCTCCGCGTCCACCACTTCCTCGTCATATGCCTCCACCAGCAAAGCGAGGGTCATGCGGTCCGCGCCCAGAGACGGCTCGATGACATAGGGGATATAATGCTCTCCCGCCTCCTGATCGAAATAGGTCAGGTCCTGCCCGGAGTGCTCCTGATGCTGGGAGAGGTCGTAGTTCGTCCGGTCGGCCACGCCCCAGAGCTCGCCCCAGCCGAAGGGGAATTTATACTCAAAGTCGGTGGTAGCCTTAGAATAAAAGCTCAGCTCCTCCTTCTCATGGTCACGCAGACGCAGGTTGTCGTCCTTCACGTTCAGGCCCTTGAGCCACTCGTGGCAATAGTTCCGCCAATACGCGAACCACTCCAAATCCGTGTCCGGCTTGCAGAAAAACTCCAGCTCCATCTGCTCGAACTCCCGGATGCGGAAAATAAAGTTGCCCGGGGTAATCTCGTTGCGGAAGGACTTGCCCACCTGACACACGCCGAAGGGAAGCTTGCGGCGGGTGGTTCTCTGGATATTCGAGAAGTTCACAAAAATGCCCTGCGCCGTTTCGGGCCGGAGATACACCTCATTGGAACTTCCCTCCGTCACGCCCTGATGGGTTTTAAACATCAGGTTGAACTTGCGGATGTCGGTAAAGTCGGATTTTCCGCAGCCGGGACAGGGAACCTGCTTTTCCCGGATATAGGAAACCAGCGCCTCGCCGTCCATAGACTCCACGTTCACGTCGGTAATGTTGTTTTCCTGATTGTATTCCTCCACCAGCTTGTCGGCTCGGTGGCGCATTTTGCAGGAGCGGCAGTCGATCAGCGGGTCGTTGAAGGTGGCAACATGCCCGGAGGCCACCCAAACCTGAGGATTCATCAGAATCGCGGCATCCAGTCCTACGTTGTAGGGATTTTCCTGAACAAACTTTTTCCACCATGCGCGCTTGACGTTGTTTTTCATCTCCACGCCCAAGGGGCCGTAGTCCCAGCTATTGGCCAAACCTCCGTAAATCTCGCTGCCGGGGAACACAAAGCCCCGACTCTTGCACAGAGCCACAATTTTTTCCATGGTCTTTTCGGTGTTATTCATAATCTCCCTCTCCCTTTCATCCAATAAACAGGCCGCAAAATAAAAAACGCCCCGAGCAAAGCTCAGGGCGAACGATTGTCCGCGGTGCCACCTGAATTCGCGCCAAGAAGCGCGCACTCTGACCCGGTAACGGCGGGGACCGGCGCATTCTGCTTTCGCTCAAACGCGCGGCTCGGGGGCGCCTTCTCTCCCTTCCGGCAAGGACTTACACCAAAACGTCCTCTCTCTTCGCCCGGAAACAGGGGATACTACTCCCTTTCACAGCCTCTTGAAATATTGTGGCTACTCTATCACCTTTTATTCAAAATGTCAAGGTGCTTTCCAAAAGCGGTGAAACCGCCCCGTCTCCGGGCAATATCGGAAACGAGGCGGTTTCTTTATCCACTATTTCAAAAAATGGGTTTCTTCTGTGGCCTTACCTTTTCTTTTGTGGAAACTACATTTATTTTCTTAAATCACTTTTTCTCCGCGATAATGACCCGCACCTGTTTGCCGGCGGTGTATCCAAAGTTATCAACCCAGCCGGTCAGCTTGTAGTCCGCCGCATTGATGGAACCCAGATCTACCTGATAGTAACTCAAGGCGTAGCTTGTATCCCGCTTGCGCAGATAAACCTGCACGCCGGTATCAAGCGCATAAGTTGTATTGCCGCCCATGGCGCTGACGGAGCTGAGGCTATCCAGCGTGACGGACAGAAGCTGGCGCATGTTTTTAACTTCACCGTCGCTGTTAAACTGAACCCCTACGCCTCCGGATTCTACACCGAACGTTTTTCCATTGTTGTCCAGCGTAACGGTGGCTCCATCTTTCAGTCCGGAATAGCTGCCGCTTAGCGTGCCGCTGTCCTTTTCCGGTATGGCCGTCAGATAATAGTAAGACCAGGTGTCGCCCGTGGCGTCGTTCAAAATCAGGTGGGTAATTTCGCCGTTTGTATTGGTGACATAATAGCGCACATCGTCGGTGGAAAGCGTGTATCCCACAAGACGGCTGGGGTAGATTTTAGCCCACGCACCGTTGGAGGCGGTATCCAAAATCTGCACATCCCCTGCAAAGAGTTTCTCTCCCAGCTTGGTTCCGTCCCGGTTCACCGCGCCGGTGAGCGTCTTGGCGGTAAGCTGGCTGATGGAAGCGCCGCTGTCGGTCATACTGGCGGAAACAAGACTTCCCACCGTATAGGCGCCCCGCTGGCTGACAGAGAAGGTGTGAACCACGCCATCGGTACAGCCCACACTTACGCGGACCTCGGTTCCCGCGGAGGAACCGGAGGAAGATGCGTTGGCCACAGCGGTCACCACGCCGTAATAAACCGTACTTGCCGCGCTGCCATTAACCACATCCACCACTTCGCCGTTCATACCCAGCAGAAGCAAGGCGGTGTCTCCCACCTTGAATCCGCCCATGGACGACAGTTTATAAGCCGCCGTGGCGGTTCCCACGGTATAGGTCTTCGCACCAACGGTAACCGAGGTGGGCGCGGCAGAGCTGGGAAGCAGGGCGGTGATGGTGCCGCCTGCCCGGTCGGTATAAATCCACACCGTCTGCATCCCCGCGTTATAATAATAAACATCGTACTGCTGCACGGCAGACAGAGAAGATACCGCGCCGTTGCGGTACACAGAAGCCGCCGAGGAGGCAAAGGGCATCTCCATCGACTGCGCGCCGCCCGTCGCCACATAGGGCCCGCTCAAATTGGCGGAAACCACCGCGGCATAATCCACGTTGCCGTTGGTGACGGTATAGCCCAGCGTGACAGCGTAGGTCTTTGCATCGCTGGTCTGTGCCGTCAGGGTATTATAAAACAGGTACACGCAGTCGGACCGCGTCATGTACTCGCCCTTCCCAATAGAAATCTGATCCCGCAGCCCCAGCGAGCTGGCCTTGCTCAACTGCGCGGAGGGAAAGGATCCCGCAAGCGCCGAGGAGTCGTATCCCAAAAGTCGCAGCACTGTGGCGCATGCCTGCTCCAGCGTGATACTCTGGCTGGGACGGAAGGTTCCGTCGGTATATCCCGTCATCCATCCCTCGTTCACAGCGATTTTAATATACTGCGAAGCCCAGTGGGTACTGTTCACATCCTTGAAGAGGGAAACGCCCTCTCCCTCCCCCACGCTGTCCTTATACGACGAGGCGTTAACCAGCATTTTCGCAAATTGAGCGCGGGTGACATTGCCGCCCAGATTCAGGTTTCCGGCGGAATCCCCCGTCATAATTCCCAATGCCCGAATGGTCTGGACCTCGCCGCTGCTCTCCGAAACGGCCGCTCCGACAGGGACGGCGATCAGACCGGGCAGCAGAAATACCGCCATTAAAAGACATAAAATTCGTTTTTTCATAGGTTGTTTTTTCCTTTCTGCGCGCCGCGCCTCTGTCAGTCATAATGCAGCGCGTCAATGGGATTCAATCGCGCCGCCTTTTTTGCCGGCAAATATCCAAACACGATGCCGATAAATGTGGAAATGCCGAACGCTCCCAGCACCGCGCCAATAGACGGAGTGACGGTCAGGTTTTCCTGCATCAGCGCCGTGACGATGATGGTGGCAATGGAAGAGAGACCGTACCCCACGGTGATACCCAGCACACCGCCCAGCGCGGAGGTGGTTGCGGCCTCCATGACAAACTGCTGCATAATGTACCGCTCCTTCGCGCCCAGCGCCTTGCGAATACCGATTTCCCGTGTTCGCTCCGTGACGGATACCAGCATAATATTCATAATTCCAATGCCGCCCACCACCAGAGAGATTGCGGCAATCCCCGCCAGAATTCCAATCATCACGTTAATCATGGCATTCATGGCGTCAAGCATCTCTGCCATGCTGATGACCCGATATGCGTCGTCGTCGGAAAAAATGTCGTAGAGAAAATCCTCCACAATGGTGACACTGGCTGCGGCCTGTGTCTCGTCCACCACGGTAAGGGTATAGCTGCTGATCGTGCCGGTATAAGACATGCGCGCCGCAGTGGAATAGGGAAGGAACACGCAGTCGTCCGTTCCGCCTTCTTCCATCTCGCCGTCGGTTTCCTGAGTCATAACACCCACAATCAAAAAGCTTTTTCCACTCAGGCGGATGGCCTGACCAACGGCGTTGCCGCCGTAATAGGTGCTGTTGAGATAGTTTCCCACCACACAGACATTTCGCCGTTTTGTCATATCCACATACTGAAGGCCCCGGCCCGAAGAAATCGTATAGCCCTTCATGTCGAAATATGCCTCGCTGACGCCCGTAACCGTCGTGGTGGAAATGCTTTCCGTCCCGATTTTAACCGTGCCAGACGGGCTGACCGTGGGGGAAATCTGGTCAAAATACTCGGGATTTTCCGCCACCAGCTCATACATCTGCGTTTCAGACACGCTGCGGGAGCTGCCGCGGCCCATAATGGACACCGACACCGTGTTCGTGCCCATGTCGGCAAATTGATCGCGCATGTACTTTTCCATGCCGTTTCCAAGGCCCACAATCACGATGACAGCCGCAATGCCGATGATAATGCCCAGCATCGTCAAAAAGGTGCGCATTCTGTTGCCCTTGATGTTTTTAACCGCAAGCTGGAAGGCTTCCGTCAATTTCATTGTCCGCCCCCCATTCCTGAAAGACTTGACGACACCACCGCTTCCGATGCGCGGGCATCTCCGTCATAGATGACACGTCCGTCTTCCAGACGGATGATGCGCTGGGCCTGCACAGCAATGGAGTTATCATGGGTGATAAGCACCACGGTGTTTCCCGCAGCGTGAAGCTGCTGCAAAAGGGTCAGGACATCCCTTCCGGTGTGGGAATCCAGCGCGCCGGTTGGCTCGTCGGCCAGAATTACCGCAGGCTCCCCCACCAGCGCACGAGCAATGGAAACACGCTGCTGCTGGCCTCCGGAGAGCTGCGCAGGTCTGTGGTTGATCTTGCTTCCAAGTCCCACCATCTCCAAAGCCACCTTTGCCCGTTCCCTCCGGTCGTTTTTGGAAACGCCGGCGTACATCATGGGAACCTCCACATTTTCCAGCAGCGTGAGCCTTGGAAGCAGATTGTACTGCTGAAAAATAAATCCCAGCATCTTATTGCGGATTTCCGCCAGTTGGTCTTTGTCCAACGAGCCCACATCCCGGCCGTCCAGCAAATATTTACCGTCGGTTGGAACGTCCAGACATCCGATAATATTCATGCAGGTGGATTTTCCGGAGCCGGATTGGCCCACAATGGCCACAAACTCGCCTCTTTGAATCTGCATGGAAATGTGATCTGCCGCCCGGACAACAGAATCGCCCATTTCATAAACCTTGGATACATCCTGAAATTCAATCAGAGCGCTCATTCCGTTGGTCCTCCGCCGGGGCCGCCTCCGCTGGGACCGCCGCCTTCGCCGCCGTTGCGACCTTCTCCGTCCATTTCGCCGCCGCCGGGACCGCCGCCTATCATTATATCCATCCCGGAGGAGCTGCTGGAAGCAGGTAAATCCGCCACTGTATCCCCTTCTTGAAGTCCGGATGTAATCTCAATGTAATCGTCGTTGCTGACGCCGGTTTCCACGGACACATAGACATAGTTGTCCGGCGCTTTGTCTTCCAGCGCATTGGCTGCACTGGGGGAATTGGCGGTAATCAGCACTTTATTCCCCCGCTCCAAAGCGGCGCTGGGTATGGAAAGCGCATTGTCGTTTTCCGCAAGCACAATTTCCGCATCCACGTTCATGCCCGGCCAAAGATCACCGTAGTCGTCGATCCGAACGGTGACGGGATAGGTGGTGGCGCTGTTGCTGGTGGTTCCCGCCATGGAAATCTTCGTCACCTGCCCGGTAAAGGTTTCGCCCTCCACGGCATCCGCCGTAATCGTAACGTTTTGCCCCACCGTCACCTGCGTGATATCCAGTTCATCCACACTGAGCGTCATTTCAAGATAGCTCAGATCGTAAATGATGCAAAGTGTATTTCCGGATTCCACCTTTTCACCGGCTTTGATTTTCTTATCCACAATGGTTCCGTCAATGGGGGAGGTAATGGTGTAATCCTCCAGCTGCTTTTGAGAGGTTTCCATACTCAGCTCGGCACTTTTCAGGCTATCCTCCGCAGACTGAACGGAGTCGTTGGCCGCGTTGGCGGCAAAGGTCACTATGGCCTGCCCGGCAGATACCGTTCCGCCTTCCTTCACATTGATGGCAGCCACGGTGCCACCGGAGGAGGCGACCACGTCCTCCGCCGCCCGATACTCCAAGGTGGCGTTTTCACTGGAGCCGCTGTCGTTAATTGTGGCGGTGGCGGCCTGCGTGTCAGTCAGGCCACCGGGATTTTTTACAGAGATTGTCACGCTGCGCACAATGCGGTTTCCGGTAAGTACTGTGTCGGCTCCCGAAATCGCGGTGACTGTTCCGGTAAGCGTCTCAAAGGAGCCGTCCAGCACCACGGACGCGCTCTGCCCCACGTAAAAGCTCTTCGCATCGTCCGATGCGAACTGCACCTTCAGCGTCATGGAGGAATTGTCCCGCACGGTGGCCACCGTCTGCCCTGCTTTTACCACGTCGCCTGTCTTCACATCCAAAGACGCCACGGTTCCCGACACGGGAGACTGCGCATAGGCCGCCTTTTCGTAGCTGCGCTGGGCCTGATTCAGCGATAGCTGGGACTTTTCCAAATTGCTGCTGACGTCGGAGCTGTCCAGCTCATAGAGAACGGTCTCCTTAGTAACCGTATCCCCCTCTTCAAAATCCGCCGATAAGATTTCGCCCTCCTTCAACGTGGTGACGGTATAGGAGTTGGCAGGCTGGAGCGTGCCGGTTCCGCTGAGCGCCTGCGTAATCGCGCGATAGGACGCGGCTTCTTCCGTATAGCTAACGGCGGAGGCGTCCTTATTTTTGCTGCAACCCCGCAGCACCGCAGACACCGCCACTACCAGCACGACGGCCAGAATCAGCCACCTTCGAAGCTTCTTCCGGCCCCAAAGACCCTTCAGCTTTCCAATCACTCCAAGCCCCCTTTTTTTCACTGGACTGCCCTCCAGCCCCTGTACCTCTTCGGTTTTCTGCAATTCTTCTTTCATACGATTCCTCATTTCCTTACATAAGCCTCGTATTTGGCCCTGTGCCGGGTTATGTGTTTCTCAAACATTTTCCATGATTCACCTTGAACAAAGCTTGAAACCCGCACCGTATCAGGAATTCTTTTTCAGTCGGCCAAACGCAATTATTTTTATTGTATTATAACAATAATACAAATTTCAAAAAAGTCAAGTTTTTTATTTAATTTTTTAAAATTTTATTGGGACAGCTTGTCCTAGCTTCTATCTTCCGCATTCAACGCAAACTAAGGAGTTTAGCACCAAGCGCGCAAAAAAGAACGGCAAGGTTCTGCCACCTCGCCGTTCTTTTTTCATACTCAGCTATTTACTAAAGGATGCTTCCTTTAGCGCACGTAGGACACCACAACCCGCCGATTGGGATCGCTTCCGATGGATCCGGTGGCCACGTTGGGCTCGTCCTGCAATGCGGCGTGAATGATGTGGCGCTCGTAGGCGTTCATAGGCTCCAGCGTCACGCTGCGGCGGTACTTGACCACCTTAGCCGCCACCTTGCGGGCCAGATGATCCAGACTTTCCTCCCGCTTGGCGCGGTAGTTTTCCGCATCCACGGCCACTCGTACCCGGCCCGTACCAGCGCGGTTCACGCAATAGCCGGTGAGTTGCTGAATCGCATCCAGCGTCTCCCCCCGGCGGCCGATGATCTGCCCCATGCCGGAACCTTCCAGAATCACCTGATACCGGCCCTTTTCCGGCTGATACACGCGAATCTGAGACTCCACTTCCATTTTCTCCAGAAGTCCGGAGAGGAACGTGCGGATGGCCTCCGCCTTTTCGTCCTGCACTTCCTCACCCAATGGTCTGGACACATACTCGGCAGGTGCAGGCCGTTCTTCCTTGGCGACAGTCTCGCGGATTTTTTGCGCAGGCTCCTCCGCGGGCTTCTCCACCCGGGGTGCGAGTTTGACAGCAGGTTTCACCGCGGGCTTGGCGGCGGGTCTGCTCTCCGCCTTGGGTTTGGCGGGGATATATTCCTGGGCGACGGGTTTTTCCTCTTCGCCGCCATAGGTCACGCGTACCTTTGCAGGAGTACTGCCAATACCTAGAAATCCGGATTTGGCCCGCTCGAGAATTTCAACGGACACGTCGTCCCGCTCCATATTTAACTGTGAAAGTGCGCGGGCAATGGCTTCCTCCTCCGTCTTGCCCGTTACGTCAATATAACTCATGGCAAAAGCTCCTTATTTCTCGTTGGAATCGCCGTACCGATTTTCCTGATAGGCGCGGCCGCGGGCATAAGGACGGTCGCCCATGCGGCCGTTTTCATTGGTGCTGGCTTTTTTTGGCTTGCTGCTCTTGGCATCCTGCGCAGCCTTGCGCTTTTCCTTCAACGAAGGCTTCAGGGCCTGCTGCTGACGCAGCTCTTCCTGCTTGCCCTTGGCCTCCTCTTGACGGCGGCGGCGGTCGGTCTCAATGGCCTCCTGCCGCTCATTTTCCTCTTCTTCGATCTTCTGGTTATAGAACTTGCCCATAAACCACTCCTGCACCGCGGAGAAAGCGCTCTGGGCAATCCAGTACACGCACAATGCGGCAGGCAGGGTAAAGCCGATCCACAGAGACATCAGAGGCATCATCCACAGCATCGTCTTCATCTGCCGGGCAGCGGGGCTACTCTTGTCCTGTCCCGCCATAGATGCCATGCTCATCAAGAAGCTGAGTCCGGCGGAAATCACGGGCATCAGAATCACGCCGATGTTGGCCCAGGTAAAGGTAAATGCCTGAAGCACATTGCTGGGCAGAACCGACAGGTCCATTCCCAGGAAGCTGTAATTCACGCTGATCCAGCCGGGGACGCTGGCAGCAAATTCGGGAAGCTGGGTGTTGATGGCGTTGACCATCATAATCTGCCCGAAGGAGGTGACCTGCAAGGCCCCTTCCTTGGTGGTGGTGGCAATGTCGGCAATATTTATGCCGGCAGATCGCAGTGCGGAAAGCGCCGAATCCACCACGCTTGCGTCCAGCATCATGAAATGGGTGATAGGCTGGCGGATAATCGCATACAGCGCGATGAGGAAGAACATGGGCAGCATGCTCCACAAGCAGCCGCTCATGGGGCTGACGCCCTGCTCAGCATACAGCTTCTGGGTTTCCTCCTGCTGTTTTGAGGGGTTATTGGCGTACTTCTTCTGAATTTCCTTCATCTTTCCGCTCATGCGGTTCATGCGGACCATGCTCTTTTTGCTCTTCATCTGGAACGGCAGCAGCACCAGCTTGATCACCAGCGTGAAGAAAATCAGGGACAGACCATAGGAGCCGGTCATATTGTAAAACAGCCGCAAAAGGGCGGCAAACGGGATACAGACGTAATATCCCATGGTTCCTAAAAATCCCATTGGAAGACTCCTTTGTGTACAAATCTCACTACGCTCAAGGCACGGGGTCGTAGCCCCCCCTGTGGAATGGGTTGCAGCGGAGAACGCGGCGCACAGCCAAATACCCGCCCTTCAGCGCGCCATATTTTTCAATGGCTTCCAGCGCATATTGGGAGCAGGTTGGATAAAACCGGCAGCAGGGCGGACGAAAGGGTGAGATTGCCCTTCGGTAAAATCTCACCAGCGCCAATAGTATTCGTTTCACCCAAGCGCCTCCTCCAAAAGCCCCAGCTTTCCCGAAAGCTTTAAAAAGCTGGCGTTCAGCTCTCCCCAAGGCATATTGACCGCCCGGTGGCGCGCCACCAGAACCATGTCATAGCCCTGACGCATCAGGTGCTGGTTCAGCCGATAGGTCTCCCGCAGCCTGCGGCGCGCCCGGTTGCGCACCACCGCATTTCCAAGCTTGGTGGATACGGTAACGCCCAGCCGGTTGTGCCCCAGCCGGTTTTTTCGGCAGTAAATCACAAGCCCGCTTCCGGCGGCGGAAGCCCCCTTGCCGTACAGGCGGCGAAACTCATGATTTTTTTTCAGCGTAACGGCTTTTTTCATGCATTCTCCTGTTCGTTTCCGATGACCGAGGATCTGCCGACCAAGCCAATAAGGGACGGAGGAAAACCGGTTTCCTGCCGTCCCTGTCTATTTTGTTCAGCAGGTCCTCCGCGAGAAAAACCCCGCGCGCAGCAACTTAGTAGCTGAGCTGAGCACGGCCCTTGGCGCGGCGGCGGGCAAGAACCTTGCGGCCGTCAGCGGTGGCCATCCGCTTGCGGAAGCCGTGGACCTTCTGTCCGTGACGCTTCTTGGGCTGATAGGTACGTTTTGTCGCCATGTTGAGACACCTCCTGTACTGAAATCTTTTCCGGCCGCCTTTATGACGGCTCTTACTCGACACGGCGTTGCCGCCGCGCAGTAAACAAATAAAAAACGCAAATTCAATGCACGGAACAGTATACATGGAAATCAAAATACTGTCAATAAAAACTTGCAAACGCCGAAATTTTCAGGCAAATTGCCTTTTTTTCAGAACCTGACGGACAAAACCACAAGATGGCCGTTTTTTGCCGCCACTTTTTCCAGATATTGTGCTTTTACTTTCTATTTTTTCAATCCTTATTTATTAGAATATGTGTTGTTTTTTTATGTGTTTTTTGGTATAATCAATGGGTATATGATTTCCCCTGCTCGCAGGGAAAGAGAGGTGTCTTTACTTTTGAATTCCGTAGCCGACGTCTGGACAAACGTCCTCACTCAGTTAAAACGCGACCTCTCGGAGACGACCATTGCCACCTGGTTTGACGAACTGGAAGCCGTGGATCTCCGGGACGGCGTTTTTTATCTGTACTGTCCCAACGACTTCAAGAAAAATTACATTGAGAGCCTGTTCATAAAAAACATCAAGGCGGCCCTTCACGATATCTTTTCCACCGATTTTGAAGTAACGGTCCTCACCGCTGAGGAATATGCCATTTTTTCAGGCAGCGCCCAGAAAAAGAAGTCGGAGGCATTTACCTCCGACGAATTTACCTTTGAGCGCTTTGTGGTGGGCTCCAGCAATAAGCTGGCACATGCCGCCTGCATCTCCGTGGCGGAGCATCCGGCAAAAAACTATAACCCGCTGCTGATTTACGGAGATTCCGGCCTTGGAAAGACCCACCTGATTTACTCCATTGCACACGTCATCAAAAAAGACGACCCCAACGCAAAAATTGCCTATGTAAAAGGCGATGATTTGACCAACGAACTGGTGGAGGCCATTCAGGGAGGCAAAACCGCTGAAATGCGGGAGAAATACCGCAAGGCAGACCTGTTTCTGGTGGATGACGTGCAGTTTATCGCCGGACGCAAGCAAACGCAGGAGGAATTTTTCCACACCTTCAACAATCTTTACGAGTCCGGAAAGCAAATTGTGCTTACCTCAGACCGTCCCCCCTCGGAAATGATGCAGTTGGAAGACCGGCTGCGCACCCGGTTTGAATGGGGACTTCTGGTGGACGTGGCTCCGCCGGACTATGAAACCCGCATGGCCATCATCAAAAACAAAGCCGCTTTGCTTGGCATGGAAATTCCCAACAAGGTGGCCGCCTACATCGCCGAACGCGTCACTTCCAACGTCCGGCAGCTTGAAGGAACCATCAACAAGCTTCTCGCCTATAAGGACCTGTTGGGGGACGACGTGGACGAGGATCTGGTGAAACGGGCCATTCAGGATATTCTCCGCCGGGGGGAGAACCTTCCCACTTCGGATTCCATCGTGGATTTTGTCTCCAAGTATTACGGCGTGGCCGCCGAAGTCATTCGGGGGCAGCAGCGAGTGCGGGAGGCGGTGGCTGCCCGGCAGGTCGCCATGTACCTGATTCGCAGCATGACAAACCTCTCCAGCGACGATATCGGCAAGTTCTTCGGAAACCGGGACCACTCCACCGTGCTCTACTCTATTGAGAAGGTAGAACGGCAGATGAAATCCGACGCGGGCTTTGCTGAGGCAGTGAAAGAAATCAAAACCAACATCAGCTCGAAGCACTGAGTTTTCCCCACTCCTCCTGTGGAAAAGAAAAACAGTTTTGTGGAAAACCGGGGTCTTTATACCCATTGTGGAAAAGTACCCCTCTTTTCCCAGCTTGCCTGCTTAAAAACTTTTCCTGTGCTGACAAGGATTTCCGCGCTTTTCCACTGTTTTTGTCCCTCTACTATGACTATCACTAAGAAATATATCTTTCTTTTCTAAAAGAACGCGAAAACCGCAAACTTTCTCTTTATCCCTCGGCTTTCACCAAAAAAAGAAAAGCTTCCACAGAAAGGAAAAAAGCCTATGAAATTCTCCTGTGAAAAAGCCTTACTGCAAAGCGCGGTGGCTGTTACCTCCCGCGCCGTATCGCAGAAAAGCTCCATCCCCGCGCTAGAGGGTCTTCTGCTTCGCGCTGGCGAAACAGTCACCGTTTCCGGCTACAATATGCAGACAGGTATTCGTACCATTCTCTCCGCCGACGTGACGGAACCCGGCGCGCTGGTTCTAAACGCGCGTCTTTTCGGCGATATCATCCGGCGGATGCCGGACGATGTGATTACCTTCTCTTCCGACGACAGGCTGACAGTCCGCCTTCAGTGCGGAGACGCAGATTTTAACATCATGGGTCTCAGCGCCGCGGACTATCCCGATCTTCCAGAGGTGGAGGATGAATATTCTGTCTCCATTCAGCAGAAAACCCTGCGATCCATGATTGAGGAGACACTGTTTGCCGTCTCCACCAACGAGAGCCGTCCGGTTCACACCGGTTCCCTGTTTGAAATCGGCGAAGACGGACTGACCGTGGTATCTGTGGACGGGTTCCGGCTTGCTATCCGCAAGGAGCCTTTAGAGCGGGTCAACGGCGGGTACTTTTCCTTCGTGGCTCCCGGCTCCGCACTGAACGAAATTGAAAAAATCTGCGGTGACGTGGAGGATACGGCGGCAATTACCTTAGGAAAGCGCCACATTTTATTTGAGGTTGGCGAAACGCAGTTGATCTGCCGCCGTCTCGAAGGGGATTTTCTGGACTATAAGAGCGCTGTGCCTAGAAAAAACCCTATTTCCGTGGTGGCGGACACCAAAGAGCTGATTCAGAGTATCGACCGAGTGAGCGTGGTGATCTCCGAAAAACTGAAAAGCCCGGTGCGATGCCTGTTTGACAAGGACCGGGTGATTCTTTCCGCGAAGACGGCCAACGGCGAAGCCAAGGATGTTTGCCGCGTGGCGGGCGACGGCGGAGAGCTGGAAATCGGCTTTAATAACCGTTATTTGATGGAAGCTCTGCGCTATGCCCCTGCCGACACGGTGAAAATTGAGTTGAACACAGGCGTTTCCCCCGCTGTCATCGTCCCTACCGAGGGCGAGGAGAACTTCCTTTATATGGTGTTGCCCGTGCGGCTGAAAGCGCAGGACTAATATGAAAACTGTCACGATTACGACGGAATATGTAAAGCTTCAGGACCTTTTAAAGCTGGCAAATCTGGTGTACTCCGGAGGCGAAGCCAAGGAGCGCATTCAAGGCGGCGAGGTCATGGTGAACGGTGAAACCTGCACCCAGCGGGGCAAAAAACTGCGTCCCGGCGACGTGGCCCGGCTGGACGGGCAGGAGTGTACTCCGGTCTATGCGAATTGACGGACTGTATCTTGAAAACTTCCGCAACTATACCCGCCAGGACCTGTCCTTTGACCCAAACTGCAATGTGATTTTCGGTGACAACGCACAAGGAAAGACCAACTTGCTGGAGGCTGTCCAATATCTTTCCTGCGGCAGCTCCGACCGGGCGAAAAGCGACCGTGAACTGATTGCATTTTCAGCGGAAAACACCGTTTTGTCCGGCAAAGTTTTTTCAAGAGAGCGGGAATTTGTCTTGAGGGCAGAGTTGTATCGGGGAAAGCGAAGGAAACTTTGGATCAACAAGGTCCCCGCAAAAACGGCGACGGAGCTTTCCGGCGTACTGCAAACCGTGTTTTTTTGCCCGGAGGATTTGCTTCTGATTCGGGACGGGGCTGCGGCCCGGCGGCGGTTTTTAGATAACGCCCTGTGTCAGCTCCGCCCCCGATATGCCTCTGCCCTTGCGTCCTATCGACGGGCGTATGCTCATAAAACCCGGATTCTGCGGGACTGCGACCAGCAGCCCGGACTTTTGCAGATGCTGCCGGAGTTTAACGAGCGGCTAGTGCAGTGCGGCGCGGTGCTGATTCACTATCGGGCACAGTTTGTAGAGAAGCTGGCGGCTACAGCCGCCGCTAACCATGCGGACTGCTCCGGTGGAAAGGAACGCCTGTCCGTTTCTTATAAAACTGTCTCCTCCGTGGAGGACCCGTTGGCGGAGCCTGCAATTTTGGCACGGCAGCTAGGAATCCATATGGAAAACCACAAGTGCGCGGAGCTTGCCTCCCGGCTGTGTTTATCCGGGCCGCATAAGGACGATCTTGTGGTGGGAATCGACGGGCGGGACGCTAAAACCTATTGCTCTCAGGGACAGACCCGCACGGCGGCTCTGAGTTTAAAGCTTGCCGAGCGGGAGATTTACAAAAATGCCTCCGGTGAAGCTCCTGTCCTGCTGCTGGACGATGTGCTCTCCGAGTTGGACCCCCGGCGGCAGGAATTTGTACTGAACCGCATTGCGGGGGGGCAGGTGTTTATCACCTGCTGCGAGGATGACAGGCTTCCCGTGCTTCTTGGGGGGAAGGTGTTTCATGTGGCAAGCGGTCGGGCGGAGTAAACCGCCTGCGCCCGTAATGTTTCACGTGAAACTTAAAGGTATATGCGCGCTTTGGGCGTTTGAGGGAAAAAAGGAGGACGCACCTTGTATCTTCATATTGGTCAGAACGAAATTGTCCCGGAGAACCGGGTGGTGGGAATTTTTGATCTGGATAAATGCAGTTATGGAAAAAGGACCCGGGAATATCTTGCAAAGGCGGAGAGCGAGGGCGTGGTGTTGGACGTCTCCGGGGCTTTGCCGAAGTCCTTTGTGGTGTGCGACCATCCCTATCATCCTCAGATTGTGTATCTCTCCCAGCTTGGCCCCTCCACGCTGCAAAAGCGGGCGGAAAGTCTGGAGCTGGAGTTGTGAGTATTTTCGACGACAGTTTCTGTGACCTTTTAGGGGAGCCACTTTAAAATATGCTTGGGTTAAGAAATGAATGGCGATACGGAGGCGGTTTTTGAGCAAGTTTCAAACGCGATTAGACTTGACCTAGGGGCGGGGAGAAGCGGGCCTGCAAAATCGCGGGCCCGGCTCTGCTTGCCCTGTTATACGGAAGGAGAAACCAAATGGCAGAAAATGAGACACTGAATCCCACATCGGTGGGCGCGGAAAATGAATACGACGCATCCGAAATTCAGGTGCTGGAAGGGCTGGAGGCCGTTCGCAAGCGGCCCGGTATGTATATCGGGTCCACATCCTCCTCGGGTCTTCATCATCTGGTGTATGAAATTGTAGACAACGCCATCGACGAAGCCCTTGCCGGCTGCTGCACGGATATTCTGGTGCAGATCAACGTCGACGGGACCATCACCGTGGTGGACAACGGACGGGGTATCCCCGTGGACATCCAGGCCCAGACGGGAAAGCCCGCGCTGGAGGTGGTTTACACCGTGCTCCATGCAGGCGGAAAGTTCGGCGGCGGGGGCTATAAGGTTTCCGGCGGACTCCACGGCGTTGGAGCCAGCGTGGTAAATGCCCTGTCTGAATGGCTGGTGGTTCAGGTTCACCGGGACGGAAAAATTTATGAAATGCAGTTTGCCCGTGGTGAAATCACCAAAAAAATGGAAGTAGTGGGTACCAGCGACCACACCGGAACCACCGTCACCTTTAAGCCCGACCCAGAGATGTTTCGTGACACCACGGAGTACGAGTATGACATTCTCCATACTCATATGCGGGAGCAGGCGTTTTTGAATGCGGGCTTGAAAATCAAGGTGGCCGATTTGAGAGAGGGCCGGGAGCAGGCCGACGAAATGTATTACGCCGGTGGTATCCGGGAGTTTGTGGCTTTCTTAAACCGCACCAAGGACCCCATTCACTCTGACGTGATTTATATGTGCGGCAGCAAGGACGATTCCATGGCTGAAATTGCCCTGCAATATCACGACGGGTATAACGAGAACATGCTCTCCTTCGCCAATAACATTCACACCGCAGAAGGCGGTATGCACGAAGAGGGCTTCAAGCGTGCCCTTACCAACGTGCTGAACAACTACGGAAAGAAAATCGGTATGCTGAAGGAGGGCGACAAGGTCTCCGGCGAGGACTGCCGGGAGGGCATTACCTGCATCATTTCCGTGAAGCTGACCGACGCGCAGTTTGAAGGACAGACCAAGGCGAAGCTTGGTAACAGTGAAATCCGCACGCTGGTGAATGGAATTGTCTCCGCGAAGCTTGAAACCTATCTGGAGGAAAACCCCCAGGTGGGACGGATGATTTTGGATAAATCCCTCACGGCCAACCGCGCGCGGGAGGCCGCCCGAAAGGCCCGGGAATCCATCCGACGCAAGACGGCGCTGGGCGGCGCGGCCATGCCCGACAAGCTGCGGGACTGCAACGAGGCCAACCCGGAGCTCACCGAGCTCTACATCGTCGAGGGCGACTCCGCAGGCGGCTCCGCCACACAGGGGCGGGACTCCCGCTTTCAAGCGATTCTGCCGCTGTGGGGCAAAATGCTGAACGTGGAAAAGGCCCGAGCCGATAAGGTGTACGGAAACGACAAGCTCCAGCCCGTGATTACCGCTCTGGGCGCGGGTATCGGGGAGGAATTTGACGTCTCCCGCCTGCGCTATCACAAAATTGTCATCATGGCGGATGCGGACGTGGATGGTTCCCATATCCGTACGCTGCTGCTGACCTTTTTCTTCCGCTTTATGCGGCCGCTGGTGGAGCAGGGGTATGTATACGCCGCCGTCCCTCCCCTCTTTAAGCTGAGCCGAGGAAAGACTTCCCGGGTGGCCTATACGGAGGAGGAGAGCCGCGTAATCTCCACAGATCTTAAGCAGGACAATCCCAACGCGAAGGTGGATATCAGCCGCTACAAGGGCCTTGGCGAGATGAACCCCCACGAGCTGTGGGAAACCACCATGGACCCGGAAAAGAGAACTCTGCGCCGCATTACGCTGGACGACGCGGTGGCCGCCGACGAGACGTTCTCCATTTTGATGGGTGAAAAGGTGGAGCCGCGGAAAGAATTTATCGAGAAAAACGCGAAATACGCGGTCAATCTGGACTATTAAGGGAGGAGAGCCGAACATGAGTAAGAAACCGCAGTACGACCCCGAGGAGATTCGGTTCCCCAACCAGAAAATTGAGCAGTCCCCTCTGGTCACGGAAATGCAGAAATCCTATATCGAATATGCTATGAGCGTCATTGTGGGCCGGGCCCTGCCGGACGTGCGGGACGGATTGAAGCCCGTCCACCGCCGGATTTTGTACGCTATGTACGAGGACGGCCTGACCTTTGAAAAGGCATTCCGCAAGTGCGCCACCGCCGTTGGCGACGTGCTGGGCCGGTACCATCCCCACGGAGACGCGTCGGTGTACGACGCGCTGGTGCGCTTGGCACAGGACTTTTCCATGCGCTATATGCTGGTGGACGGACACGGAAACTTCGGCTCCGTGGACGGAGACCCCCCCGCGGCTTACCGATACACGGAGGCCCGCCTCTCCAAAATTTCCGAGGAAATGCTTCGGGATATCGAAAAGGAGACGGTGGACTGGTCCCCCAACTTTGACGAAACGAGAAAAGAACCCAAGGTCCTCCCTTCCCGTTTTCCTAACCTGCTGGTCAACGGTTCCAGCGGCATCGCCGTGGGCATGGCCACTAACATCCCGCCCCACAACCTTCGGGAGGTCATCGGTGCGTGCATCCATGTGCTGGAGGACCCCGAGGTTCAGCTTGCGGACCTGATGCAGCATGTCACAGGTCCCGATTTTCCTACGAAAGGCATTATCATGGGCCGCAGCGGTATCCGCGCCGCTTATGCCACCGGCCGGGGCCGGGTGATAATTCGCGCCCGGACGGAATTTGAGGAGTTTGGAAAGGACCGTACCCGCATCGTGGTGACGGAGATTCCCTATCAGGTCAACAAGCGGATGCTGATCAAAAACATGGCCGAGCAGGTGGAGGATAAGCGGCTGGAAGGCATTTCCGACATCCGGGACGAGTCGGACCGGAACGGAATGCGCATGGTCATCGAGCTGAAGCGGGACGCAAACCCTCAGGTAGTGCTTAACCGCCTGTTCTCTCAGACTCAGCTTCAGTCCAGCTTTGCCATCAATATGCTGGCGCTGGTGGATAACCAGTCCCAGCCGAAAATTCTGTCCCTGCGGCACATTATCGACGAATACCTTCGCTTTCAGGAGGATTTGATTGTCCGCCGGACGAAGTACGACCTGAAAAAGGCGCAGGAGCGCGCCCACCTGTTGGAGGGCCTGCTCATCGCGCAGGACCACATCGACGAAGTGATCCGGGTCATTCGCAGCAGCTATGACAATGCAAAGCTGAATTTGATGGAAAAATTCGGCCTGGACGAGATTCAGGCGCAGGCTATCTGCGAAATGCGGCTTATTTCCCTTCAGGGCCTGAACCGGGAAAAGCTGGAGGCGGAGTATAAGGATCTGGAGGAGAGAATCCGGTATTATGAAGACCTTCTTGCTTCCAACGAAAAAATCCGCGCCTTACTGAAGGAAGAATTGACCGCTATCGCTGAAAAATACGGCGACGACCGTAAGACCGAGATTCAGGACGTGGAGGACGAAATTGATATTGAGGACCTGATCGAAGAGGAGGAGTGCGTCTTCACTCTGACGGAAGCGGGCTATATCAAGCGAACCCCTGTCAGTGAATACACGGCGCAGTCCAAGGGCGGCATGGGCAAAAAGGGTATTACCACCCGGGAAGAGGACGTGGTGGTGGATGTGTTCACTGCTTCCACCCATGACTATATCCTGTTCTTTACCGACACCGGAAAGGTCTATCGGAAGAAGGGCTATCAGATTTCGGAGTCCGGAAAAACAGCCAAGGGGACGAACCTGATCAACATTCTTCAAATTGAGCAGGGAGAGCGGGTGCAGGCCATGGTCCACACTCGGTCTTTAGAGGACACGAGCCGGTTTTTCTTCATGGTGACCCGGAACGGCACGGTGAAACGCCTGCCGGTGGCTACCTTGAAAAATCTGCGGAACAACGGGATTCGCGCTCTGCGGATGGACGAAGGGGATGCGCTGATTACCGTCCGGGAGACGGATGGAACCAAGCGGATTCTGATTGCCACCCACGACGGGCAGGCCGTCTGTTTTGATGAAACGGACGTGCGCGCCATGGGCCGGGACGCCACGGGCGTCCGGGGCATTCGTCTGCGGGAGGGCGACTATGTGGTGGCTGCCGCCCGTGCGCTGGAAGGAAAAACGGTTCTCTCCATCACGGAAAATGGCTATGGAAAGCGCACCCCCGTGGAGGACTACCGGATTACAAACCGTGGCGGCCTTGGCATCCGTAACTACATGGTGACGGAGAAAACCGGCCCCGTGGTGGGTATGAAGGTGGTGGACGGCAACGAGGATCTGCTGCTGGTTACCCAAAGCGGCATTCTCATCCGCACGGCGGTGGACAGCATCCGTATCGCCGGACGGTCCACTCAGGGCGTCATTGTCATGCGCTTTAAGGAAGACGGGGATCAGGTGATTTCCCTTGCCCTGACGGACAAGGAAGAGACTTCCGAGGAAATGACCGGGGAACTTCCCGACGGGGAAAGCCTGCCTGTTGAAGAGAAGACTTCCGAAGAAGCGGAAGCTTCTGTTGAAGAGGAAGCTTTGGAAGAAGACGGGACTTCCTCCGAACATCAGGAATAATCATTGAAAAGAAAAGGGCTTGCCATCCGGCAAGCCCTTTTTTATGCTTTGTGGAAAACTTTTTTGTTTTCGCATAAATTCCTTCTGCAAAAAGTCTTTTTTAGAATAAGAAGGCTTATCTATAAACAAAACAATAAGGATTAGAGGAATCAAATTCATCTAATCCTTATTTTCATAGTATTTTAAGGTCACAGAAAAATTCTTTAAACCTTAGAGATAAAACCTGCTTACTTATATTTTCTGCTTTCCAGCACCGCCAGCTCGTCGCAGCGGTTGTTCTCTGCGGTGTCGGCATGGCCCTTCACCCAATGATAACGAAGGGTGTGGGTTTCCGTCAAGGTCAGCAGCTTATCCCATAAATCCGGATTTAGCGCGGGCTTCTTGTCGGACTTCACCCAGCCTCGCTTTTTCCAGCCCTTTGCCCAACCCTTTTCCAGTCCGTCAATCACGTATTTGGAGTCGCTCCACAAATCCACGGTGCAAGGCTCCTTCAAAAACGACAGCGCTTCGATCACGGCGGTCAACTCCATGCGGTTGTTGGTGGTGGCCGGTTCCCCACCGGAAAGCTCCCGGCGGTGCTCTCCGTAAAGCAGGACAGATCCCCAGCCCCCGGGGCCGGGATTTCCGGAGCAGGCGCCGTCGGTATAGATGGTGACAGTTTTCATGAAAACTCCTTTAAGCTTGTAAAATCCGGGCCTCTTAACCGGTGTGCCCCAGAGCGCTTATTCCAGCGTGTCCAGCTCCGCTTGCCACAGGGCGGCCTGCGCGTCGCTGGGCATCCGCCAGTCCCCCCGGGGGGATACCGCCACAGAGCCGACCTTCGGCCCGTCCGGCAGGCAGTTGCGCTTAAACTGCTGGGAGAAAAACCGCCGGTAAAACACCCGCAGCCACTTTAAAATTACCGCCCGGTCATACCGCTCGGCCCAAGCATACAGCGCAAGCCGAAAAATTTTCCCCGGCTCAAAGCCCCAGCGCAAAAAGTAGTACAGGAAAAAGTCATGCAGCTCGTAAGGCCCCACCAAGTCCTCGGTCCGCTGGGCAATGTCGCCACGCACGGCAGGCAGCAGCTCCGGGGACACAGGCGTGTCCAGAATGTCCTCCAACACGCCGGTGAGGTCCCCGTCCTTATCCTGATTGTCCCGGGCCAGATAGGCCACCAGATGGCGCACCAGCGTTTTGGGAATAGAGGCGTTGACGGCGTAGTTGCTCATATGGTCGCCGTTGTAGGTGCACCAGCCAAGAGCCAACTCGCTTAAATCTCCCGTGCCGATGACAAGGCCCCCGGTCTGGTTGGCAATGTCCATCAAAACCTGCGTCCGCTCCCGGGCCTGTCCGTTTTCAAAGGTAACGGAGTGGTCGTTCATGTCATGCCCGATATCCCGGAAGTGGCTGCGGACAGTGGCGGAGATATCCACGGTTCTCAGCGTGGTTCCCAGTCGTTCCGCGAGAATCACCGCGTTGTTTTTCGTGCGGTCGGTGGTGCCAAAGCAAGGCATGGTCACCGTCACAATATCCGTCATGGGTCTGCCGAGTAAATTCATGGAAAGAGCGGCAATCAGCACGGCCAGCGTAGAATCCAGCCCACCGGAAAGACCCACTACGGCGGTTTTAGACCCCGTGTGCTCCAGCCGATGCTTTAAGCCAAGGGAAGCGATCAGCAGAATTTCCCGGCAGCGCTTGTCCCGGTCCTCTCGCCCCTCCGGGACAAAGGGCATAGGGGCCACATAACGGGTGAGCTTCGTCCGAGTCACCGTCAGGGAAAAGGGTACTGTAACAGGGGCCGTGGAAACCGGTTGCTCCGGCATAATCTGGGTCCTTCTCCGTTCATAGCACAGGCGCGCCACATCGATTTCAGAAATCAAAAGTCCGCCTTCAAACCGCTGTTCAGCCAGAAGGGTTCCGTTTTCTGCAATAAGCTGGTGCGCGCCGAACACCACGTCGGAGGTGGACTCCCCCTCCCCTGCGCTGGCATATATATAGCCGCACAAAAGCTTTGCCGACTGCATGGTCACAAGCTGGCGGCGGTAGGCGTCCTTCCCCACCAAATCGTTGCTGGCGGACAGGTTGCCGATGACGGTGGCCCCCGTCTGCGCCATGGTGACGGAGGGGGAACAGGGAGCCCACAAATCCTCGCAGATTTCAAAGCCCATCGTCAGCTCCGGCATTTCTTCGCAGGAAAAGAGAATTTCCGCGCCAAAGCATACCTCGATGCCACAAAGCTTAACCATATTAAACGGATCTTTCGGAGCCGGTGAAAACTGCCTCTTTTCGTAAAACTCCCCATAATTGGGCAGATGCGCTTTGGGGACTACACCGAGAATTATTCCTTTTTGTATAACCACTGCACAGTTATACAATTTGTTTTCAAATCGAACAGGCAGGCCCACGGCAGTGACAACCTCCAGATTCCGGGTGGCCTCCAGCACGGTTGAAAGGGCCTGTTCCGCGCCGCGCAGCAGAGATTCCTGATAAAAAAGGTCGCCGCAGGTATAGCCTGTCAGCCCCAGCTCCGGCAGCACCAAAACCTTCACCCCCGCCTGCTCTGCCTTGCGCATCAGGGTAAAGGTTTCCTCCGCGTTGCGGGCGCAGTCAGCCAGATGAAGCCGGGGACTGCCGCAGGCGACAGAGATAAAACCGTCTTTCATGCAAAACGCCTCCCGAGTAAAAATATTGTTCTTATAGTATACCACGCCGAAACATTTCGCAAGACGGAAAGTGTCGTTACGGCTATGGCGGTGCAGCAATTTTGCAGGCGAGACGGAAAATGAAAGCGTTCTGCCGCCGCCTTGCGGGGGCGCTTTTAAAAAAGCACGCAAAAAAGACCGCCGAAGCGGTCCTTTTTGCTGTGTGTGTTTTAGGAGGGAGAAAACGCATCGGGGTGGGAGTCCCCTTTGCTGATTCTTAAGATACCCGAAAAACATTGCGGAATTATGCATTTGATGTGAACAGTCTGTAAACAAACACGGGGTTTTATTCCTAAGAAGTTATAAAGTCTGAAAAAACCTGTTGAAAAAGAGGTGCACAAATAAAAATTTTTGCCAATGTTTTTTGTGAAAACTGCCATTATAGACATTCATGTATAAAATGTTATACTGTATATTATGTATCATTATGTAATATGCTGTACCGTATGGGAAAACCCTTGGTGTATATCTTTGCGGCGCAGTTTTTAGTTTTCCGCAAAGAGAAAGCCAATTGAGAAGCCGCCTGCACAGCGGGGGAAGGGGGGCCAAGGCAGCGGGGGCCGTGTGACCAAAAACAAGACCCTTACTATTTTAGGAGGTATCCAATGGACAAATTTTTTAAGATCACCGAGCGCGGGAGTACCGTCAGAACGGAAATTCTGGCGGGTATTACCACCTTCATCACCATGGCCTATATTCTTCCGGTAAACATGGGAATCTTGAGTCAGGCCGGACTGAATGCAGGCGGTGTTTTCCTGGCTACGGCGCTGTCCGCGTGTCTTGGCACCATGCTGATGGGCCTGTGGGCGGGAATGCCGTTTGCGCAGGCGCCGGGTATGGGCCTGAACGCCTTTTTTACCTACACGGTGGTATTCGCCATGGGCTTCTCCCCTTCTTTTGCGCTGGCGGCGGTTTTGGTGGAGGGCTGCATTTTTCTGGTGCTCAGCCTTACCGGTATACGCTCCAAGCTGCTTACCGCAATTCCCAAGCAGCTTCGTCTGGCCATCTCGGCCGGTATCGGTCTTTTTATCATGTTCATCGGCTTCCAGAATTCGGGCATCATCGTGGGAGGCGCCACGCTGGTTGAGGTAAACGCGAACCTGACCCAAGCGGGCGTGTTTTTGGCGCTTCTTGGCATTGCTATCACGGTAATTCTTTGGATGAAGAAGGTGAAGGGCGCGCTGCTGATCGGCATCTTTGCGACTTGGTTTATGGGGATGGCCGCCCAGGGAATCGGCTGGTATCAGGTAAATCCTGAAGCAAGCGCGTATTCACTGTTCCCCTCTGCCCTGATTAGCTTCACTTCCTTCTCGGGTCTTTCGGAAACCTTCGGCCTGTGCTTCTCAGGTCTGCGCGACGCATTTGCCAGCGGCAAAAACATCACCCAGTTTATCATGGTTACGCTTACCTTCCTGTATGTGGATATCTTTGATACGCTGGGGACCTTTGCGGGCGTTGCCACCAAGGCCAAAATGATTGATGAAAACGGAAACTTCCCCGGCGTCAATCAGGCTTTTGCCTCCGACGCTGTGGCCACCACGGTGGGCGCCATTCTGGGCACCTCTACCGTCACCACGTTTGTGGAAAGCGCCTCCGGTGTGGAAGAGGGCGGACGCACGGGACTCACCGCCGTTACCACCGCCATTTTGTTCCTGCTGGCGGTCCCCTTCTTCCCTGTTATCGGCGCCATCCCCAGCTTCGCAACCGCGCCTGCGCTGGTGGTTGTGGGTATCATGATGTGCGAGCCGATGGAGGAGTTTGAGTGGACAAAGGTGGAAGCGCTGGTTCCCGGCGTGTTTGCCATCATCTTCATGGTTGTGGGCTACTCCATCTCCGCCGGCATTATGTTTGGCATCCTGTTCTATCTGTTGGTGCGGGTCGTGCAGGGCAAGGCCAAGGAACCCGGCGTCGTGATGTGGGTGCTGGGTGCGCTGTTCCTGTTCAAGCTGTTCATTTTCCCGCTGCTCTAAGCAAAGCGGACAAATTAAAACGAGTCCTCCGGCGAAAGCCGGAGGGCCTTTTTTGGATGTTTAGCGCGGAAAAAAACGCTAAGTAATGTCTCCTAACCAATTCAAAACCGCTTGTAGCACAAGACTTTGAGTCCCAAGCATGGTATAATATGTGCAGGGAAAAAGCCGGAAAGAGTCAAAAAATCTTGCACAAAAGCGTGATGTGGATGTACAAATACAGCAATGGGCAGATCAGTCTTGCGGATTTCAGGCACCGGTAGGGATGCATTTGAAAGAGGACAACCGCTGGGTGAAGAAGGCGCAGCCCATCCTCTGGATGGAAATTGAAGATCGCTATGCCGCCTTGTTTACTAACCGGAAAGGCAAGGAGGGAAAGCCTGTAGAGTTTGGCGCGAAGTTGGACATCAGTGTGGTAAACGGCTGGACCAGATTGGAGTGCTTCTTCTTTAACACCTACAACGAGGCGGGGAATCTCGCTGCCATATCGGAATGCGTCCAGGAACGGGAAGGGCATTATCCCAGCTGGATTCTGGCGGATAAGATATATCGGAACCGGGAGAATTTACGCTATTGCAAGGAACATGGAACTCATCTCTCCGGTCCCGCGCTGGGCAGGCCGAAGAAGGGCAAAATCCCCGATAAAACACAGAATTTTCTGGACAAATGTGAGCGTGTGGAGGTGGAGCGGCGGTTCAGTTTGGCCAAGCGCAAGTGCGGCTTGGGACTGATTACGACCAAGCTGCGGGAAACCATCGCCCACAGCGTTGCTATTCTATTTTGGTGCTGAGCCTCGGGAAGATTCAGTGCACCCTGCTGCGATTGCTTACTCTTTTGGAATTATGGATGATCCCCAAGAAAAAGCAGCCTTTGTTCAGGAGACATTAAGTAGCAGTCAGATGAAAATAAGCTATCACGCGAAAAAGCGTCCTGCTGTCCTTGCCGGCGCTATTAAATAAAAGGCTTGCCCCTGCATTTGCAGACGGCAAGCCTTTTCAGAGGATTAACGATACTCATGGTCTTAGTTCTAAACGTTCTCCTTAATGAATCCGGGTTCTTCCCGAAAGCACAGAATCTCCGCATAAGAGATCAATATAACTTCTCTGAACCGATCACTTCGTCCAGTTCCCGAATCCGTGCATCCGACGTAAGATTGCTGCGTCCGCTGATGGCCAGCAGGATTACCTCAGATACACTGAGGGGAACCACATAAGAGTTTGTAAAACCAAGCCCTTTAACATGCGCAATGGCCACGGAATCTGCAAGCGCGGCCAGCGAATTTGTGAGCCGGTCTGTAATCAGAATAATTCTTGCGCCCCGCTCCCGGGCCATTTTCATCAGCACCAGACAAAGCTCTGAATAACGCGGAAAGCTATATAAAATCAGGCAATCCTGCGCCGTGATGTCTACCACATTCTCAACCGCCGTGGCATCCGCATGGGTAATCGGAATAATATGGGGCAGAAGCAAAATCAGTTTACTGGCCATATACTGTGCGCAACAGGCGGTTCCGCGAAAACCAACCACATATTTCCGGTCGCTGTTTAAAATCGTGTCTACAATTTTATCCACCGTGGCATTATCCAACTTGGAAAGGCTCTGTTGGAGATTGTCCAGCGTATAGCGGGTAACGTCGCTGATGAGACTGTCTTTATGAAGGCTGTCTCGAGTAAAATCATACTTTTCGCTGGGAGAGAGATCTTTTTGACTCTGGTACTGCTCAGCAATGCGGCGGTTCATCGCATTGCGAAATTCACCGTAGCCGCCAAAACCCAGCTTGCGTATAAACCGAATCACCGACGCATCACTTACACCCACCGCCATAGCAAGATTTGTGGATGTCTGGAATCCCACCGTGTCCAGATGGTCCAGAACATAATCAGCAATACTGCTGTCTGTGCGGGTCATCGCCATTTTTTGTATTTTGGAAACAAGATCATTCATAGGCTTTTCCCCTTCCCTTTTCCAAAATCAGCATATCACATTTGTTTTTTTCGGTCAATCCCGCAGCCGTAGAAAAGACCGGATCCTCATTAGGAGGATCCGGCCTTTTCAATACGCAAAATATGAGATTATTAGGAGAGAGACGCCAAGGCTTTTTCAAAGCGATCCAATGCCTGCTCCAAATTCTCAAGGGAATTGGAATAGGAAATGCGAATCTTTCCGGGGACATTATATGCCTCTCCGGGAACTGTGGAGATCAGCGCCTCGTCCAGCAGATATTGGCACAGATCCACCGCTGTTGCGATTTTCCGCGCGCCAAAAGACTTTCCAAGATATGCCTGCACATCGGGATAAACATAAAATGCACCCTTTACGGAGGGGCAGGTAATGCCCGGAATTTGATTTAGCCGCAAAATGACATAATCTTTGCGGCGCTTAAACTCCTCCACCATAATTGTCAAATCATGCTGTGAACCGCGGAGGGCGGCAACAGCGGCCTTTTGGGAAATGGCGCTGGTGGCGGAGGTTGTTTGACTCTGTACCGCCATAATCCCCTTAATCACATCCGCGCGGGCCGCGGCATAGCCGATGCGCCAGCCGGTCATGGCATAGGCTTTGGAAAAACCGTTGATGGTGATGGTGAGATCCCGCACTTCCTTGGAAATGGAAGCGACGCTAAAATGCTTTGCGTCGTCATAGATTAGTTTTTCATAGATTTCATCAGCCACAATAAAAAAGTCATGGGCAAGCGCCAGGTCCGCAAGCTTGCGCAGACTTTCTTCGCTGTAAACGGCGCCGGTGGGGTTGTTGGGCGTACAGATAATAATGGCCTTTGTCCTTGAAGTAATCGCCGCTTTGATTGCGTCTAAATCCAGCTCATAGTTATCCGGACGCACGGGGACAAAGACTGGTGTGGCTCCCGCCAGACGAATCATTTCCGTGTAGCTCACCCAGCAGGGGATGGGCAACAGCACCTCATCGCCGGGGCCGGCAATGACCATCATACTGCTGGCAATGGCCTGCTTTGCACCAACGGCAGTGGTTATCTCGTTGACGCTGTATTCCACATGGTTGTCTTCTTTAAGTTTTTTGATAATTTCCTCGCGCAGCTCCAAAATTCCGTTGCCCGAAGTGTATTTGGTGAAGTTGTCGGCAATGGCTTTCATTCCGGCCACCTTAATATAGTCCGGCGTGCCAAAATCCGGCTCTCCCACATTCAGAGAGATAATGTCTTTTCCTTGCCGCTTCAGTTCCGCAACCTTTGCGATCAAGGCGGAGGTTGGTGAGCCGCTAAATTTACTCATGCGCGGCGCAAGTGTCGTACCCATTTTCTAATTTCCTTTCCCTTGTTATTCTACATTTATCGTCTCAAACGCGGCGGTGGATTCGTTAAACTCCTTGGGATTCCAGAGATTTTCACTCTTTGCCACAAACATGGTTCCCAGCACATCGCCGGAGACATTCAGTGTGGTGTGAGACATATCAATGAGGCGGTACATTCCGGCGATGGGGCCCATCAAATCCATAGGAAGATTCAAAAGGTTCAGGAAAATCGCGCCGGTGACAATGCCGCCGCCGGGAATACCGGGAGCCGCGATGGACATGAGTGTAGAAATGGAGATGACCATAATGATCTGGCTGGGGGTCAGAGTAAGACCATATATCTCAGCCACAAAGAAAGCCAGAATGGTCTTGTAGATGGCCGCGCCGGTTAAATTGATCGTGGCACCCAGAGGAATGGAGAAAGAAGCAATGCTGTTGGGAATCCCCAGACGCTTGGTCGTCACGTCCATGGTGATAGGAATGGTACCGGCGGAGGAGTTGGTCGCCAGCGTATTCACCCAGATGGGAACCATTGCCTTGCACATTTTTCCGTACCGCACGCCGGTGTATGCTTTGACAAATAGGCTGAAGCCAGCCCATGCAAGCAGGCAGCTGGTATAATCGGTGGCGACAAACTTGGCAAGAGAGCCAAAGAGCTGTGGGCCATAGACGGCGGTGGTGTTGGCCATCAGCGCAAACACGCCGATGGGAGAGTAGATCATGATAATATCCAGCATCTTGTAGATCACGCCAGCGGTCTGGGTCATAAAGTCAGTAACCACCTGAGCCTTTTTTCCAAGAAATACTAGAGAAATACCAAAGATCAGGGTAAAGAAGATCATCTGCATAATATTCTGATCCGACATGGCCGCGACAATGTTGGTGGGAATCATGTCCAGCAAAAACGCGCCAAAATCCGGTGTGGTCAATTCCGATGCGTCATAGGCACTAAGTACACTGGTGTCAAAGCCAACGCCGGGATGAATAATATTTACGATGACCAGGCCGATCATGCAGGCGATAACCGTCATGGCAACATATACCGCAACAACCTTCGCACCCACACGTTTAAGCCTGTTTACATCACCAATCGAAGCAATGCCGCTGGTAAGACTAAAAAAGATTACTGGCACAATCAGCATTTTGATCATATTCATGAAGGCCGTGCCGAAAGGCTTGACCCAGACGGAGAAATCGTAGAAGAACAAGCCGATGACAATGCCCAAAAGGAAACCGAGGATGGTCCGATGGGGTAGATATTTTTTCCCAAGCAGTTTTTCTCTCATAATAACATCTCCTACACCAAATTAAAGCGCCCGGCGCTCAGTTGCCGTATGGTCAGACTTCCGCGTGATTTAAGCGTGCTCCCCGTATATCTCGTCCACAAATTCCGTTTCCTGTTCGCGGAGCTTTTTCAAAACCCACTCCCGCTTGGAGGTCCCTTCTCTGGCGGCACGAACCTTTGCCTCGTCCTGCTGGCAAAAAGCCTGTGCCTTTTCAAGAACCGCAGCGGCATCCCGCAGCGGAATGACGATGATTCCGTCGGTATCGGCCAAAATAATATCCCCCGGATTGACACTGATGCCGCCGCAGGCAATGGGTACATTGATCTCGCCCGGACCATTTTTATGAGGGCCACCCGGCGTGGAACCTGTGGCGTAGACAGGCAGCTTCATTTCATGCAGCGCATCCAGATCCCGAACAGGGCCGTCCACTACCAGTCCGCCCAGTTTGCGCTGATATTGCGCATAAGTAAACATTACCTCGCCCATCAGCGCGCGGGTGGAGTCCTCATCGTTGGATACCACAATGATGTCCCCGGGCTGGGCCATATCCAGCGCCTGATGAATAAAGAGGTTGTCCCCTGCTCTGGCCTTTACCGTCAGCGCAGGACCCACCATGATATTCGTTGCCCCGCTCATCCGTTTTAGGCGGGGATTCATTGCGCAGGACCGCCCCATGGTGTCTGCAATGTTTGCCGCAGGGATTTTTGCGAACGCATCGAGTAACTCTTGGCTGGGCAGCGCGCGCTTGAGATACACGCGATTTCCGATTGCCATCCAATCAGCTCCTTTGTATAATTTTCTTCATACTATATTATTGAATAATATTTGTCAACATTTTTATTAGCACAATAACTTTTTACATTGCTATTTAAATAAACCGCTAAAGAACGCTAAAATAAGTCGTAGTGCTTCTACTTCAAGAAATCACGGCTCATATGTGATTGCCTGCTTATCTACAAAAAGTTTCTTAATTGATTGTAAAATGAAGTTGGACAGGCAGTAAAAATCCATAGCGATTTAACCCGTATGGTAGAATGGAGATCTCACACAACCATTTTTCCAAAGGAGGGCAATCACTATGGATAGCCAAGGTTATATCACAGTAAAGCCAGAACGCAAGAAGGGCGAGCATTTAGGGCCTGAAGAGCGTGGATCCATGAAGGTCCTCCGTAAGTGAGGTCTCGATATAAGAGCCATAGCCAGAGAGGTCGGCTGCGCACCGTCCGCCATCACAAATGAACTGAAGCACGGCACACCGTCCCGAAAGAGCAATAAAGGTGCCGGCGGACAGGGGTTTAATACAGGTGGTGTGGAAAATCTTATTTGGAGGGCCCCCCGCAGCGCCAAATAAAAAGCATATGATTGGTTCACGTGTGAGGGGCTCTCCCGAGGAAAGATTTTGCTTTTGCCGCGCTGTGCAGCGGCGGTTCTGATTGCGTAATTCAGCGCCGTGCTGATTGTGTACGCAGATATCATGAGAGTTAAACTCCGTATGAGATTTACTGGTCAAAAAATAACGCCAAGCGCCCCCCTGTTGCCGGGCGTGTCCGCTTGGCGCTTTTCCTGTTTGCTACTCTGATAGAATCCAGCGATCGATTCTCCATATCCGCCCTCACTCAGCGCTTAAACAATTCGCAAAACAGTTCCGTCCTCCTGCCATTTGCAGAAACGACTGTCCATTGTTTTCCAGAATCCGTATCGCTTAGCCAGGGCTCCCCAACCTGCTCCGCTCCGTCCCTTTCTTACCCTGCCTTCTGCTGCATTT